>JBEGRZ010000026.1:0-15954 GCA_041180115.1 Actinomycetota bacterium | reverse complement strand
CGTTAACCTAACAAATACTAGCGATTTACCTTATGTCTTTAGCCTTTTACTGTCCATAAGACAGAAAGGCAAGAATGAACAAGTCATTCATCAAGAGCGCTGCAGTTGCAGCAGCACTCACCATCGCACTAACCGGCTGTGCGGCTAACGAGGGAACTGGAACCAGCACCCTTACCGGAACCCTAAATGGTGCCGGCGCATCGTCGATGGGTAGCGCTCAGGAAGCTTGGATCGCTGAGTACCAGACCTCTAACACTGGCGTAAACGTAAACTACGACCCAACCGGCTCGGGTGCAGGTCGCGAAGCTTTCTTCTCCGGTGCAGTTAACTTTGCAGGTAGCGACTCGTCTTTGAAGGAAGAAGAGTTGGCAATGACCAGCAGCAACTGTGCTCCTACCAGCGAACTATTCGAAGTTCCTGTCTACGTTTCTCCTATCGCCGTTATTGTGAACGTCGAAGGCGTTAGTGAAATCAACCTTTCTCCAGCCACCATTGCTGGAATCTTCAAGGGCACCATCAAGAAGTGGAACGACGCAGCTATCGTTGCAGAGAACCCAGGTGTAACCCTTCCAGCGGCAGCAATCACCGCTGTTCACCGCTCGGACGACTCCGGAACCACCAAGAACTTCAGCGACTACCTAAGCAAGACCGCTGGCTCGATCTGGGATGGCGAAGTTAGCGACGTATTCCCTTACCAGGCCGGTGAAGGCGCAAAGGGCACCTCGGGTGTAGTTGACGCAGTCAAGAACGGCAAGAACACCATTGGTTACGCTGACGCTTCGAAGGCTGGCGACCTAACCACCGCAAAGCTGAAGGTTGGCGAGAACTGGGTTGCTTACTCGGCCGAAGCCGCAGCAGCTGTTGTTGAAGCTTCGCCTCGCGAAGCGGGTCGCTCGGCAACCGACATGGCTATCAAGCTAGACCGTGCCAGCACCACCGCTGGAACCTACCCACTAGTTCTACTCAGCTACGCAATCGGTTGCACCGAGTACGCAGACGCTGAAGTTGGAAAGCTAGTAAACAGCTACCTAAGCTACATCGCTTCGGAAGCTGGTCAGGCATCGGCACAGAAGAACGCTGGCTCGGCTCCACTGAGCGCAGCAATCCGTGACGAAGCTCTGGAAATCATCAAGAACATCAAGTAACCACCTGGTTGGGTGTCGTTCGAGAGGACGGCACCCAACCTCGGTTTCACTGTTTGGAAACTAAATGGAATCTGTAAAGAACAAAACTTTTACTAAAGCCGGGGACAGGATCTTCAGATCACTATCCACCGGTTCTGGCGTTTTAATCTTGCTCACTCTGGCTACCGTCAGCGGATTCCTGATCTGGCAGTCTTTGCCTGCTTTTACCGGAAGCCCTGAAGCTGCCGAAGGTGACCTTACCGGCTACCTGCTTCCCCTAGTTTTTGGCACCATCTACTCGTCATTGCTGGCGCTACTAATTGCCGTTCCGCTCTCGATTGGCATCGGCTTGTTCATTTCGCACTATGCACCTCGCGCCCTCGCTCAGACCCTCGGCTATCTGGTAGACCTTCTGGCCGCGATTCCATCCGTGGTTTATGGTCTCTGGGGAATCATGGTGCTAGCTCCTGCAGTTCAGCCGATTTACGAATGGCTGACAATTAACGCTGCCTGGTTCCCACTATTTTCTGGACCGGTCTCCGGCACCGGTCGCACAATCTTGACTGTTTCCATCGTGCTGGCAATCATGATCCTGCCGATTATGAGTGCTATTGCGCGCGAGATTTTCTTGCAGACCCCAAGACTTCACCAGGAAGCTGCATTAGCTCTCGGAGCAACGAAATGGGAGATGATTCGCCTTTCGGTTTTGCCTTACGCCAAGTCTGGTTTGATTTCTGCTGGCATGCTCGGACTTGGACGAGCCCTTGGTGAAACTATGGCCGTGGCACTGGTGCTATCTCCAGCCAACGTAATCAGTTTCAACCTGCTCACCTCTACAAACTCAACCACGATTGCCGCAAACATCGCTCTGAACTTTCCAGAAGCGTCCGGTTTGAATGTGAATCTTTTGATCGCTTCAGGTTTAGTTTTGTTCGTCATCACAATGGTGGTTAACATCGTCGCTCGCCGAATCGCATCGGGAGGTCAGAGGTAATGTTCAAACGCAAACTAAAAAACTCAGTTGTCACCGGTGTCATCTACGCGACATTTCTACTGGCCCTACTGCCACTGATCTCACTGATTTGGACGACCGTCAGCTCAGGTCTCGCTCGCTTCGACGGCACTTTCTTTAGCTCGTCCATGCGCAACGTGATTGGCGAAGGAGGTGGCGCCCTTCACGCGATTATCGGCACCCTTGAGGTCACTGCTTTGGCGACTCTCATCTCGGTACCAGTTGGTCTTCTAACCGCGATTTACTTGGTCGAGTACGGAAAGGGAAAGCTCGCAAAGGCGGTTACTTTCCTCGTGGATGTCATGACCGGTATTCCGTCTATCGTGGCCGGACTATTCGCATTTGCAGTCTTTGCCCTCATCTTCGGACCGGCCGTTCGAATGGGTTTCGCAGGTTCTATTGCCCTTAGCGTTCTAATGATTCCGGTCGTGGTTCGTTCCGGCGAGGAAATGCTGCGACTGGTTCCAGACGAACTGCGTGAGGCATCGTTTGCCCTAGGAGTTCCAAAATGGCGAACCATTCTGAAAGTTGTTATTCCAACTGCAATTACCGGCCTCATCACCGGAATCATGCTCTCGATTGCACGTGTCATCGGTGAAACCGCCCCGCTTCTAATCGTCGCGGGATTCACCCAAAGCATGAACTACAACCCATTCGATGACCGAATGATGACGCTTCCGGTTTTCGTTTACTACAGCTACAGCAGCCAGGGAACCGATGCCCAGGCTTACATCGACCGTGCTTGGGCTGGAGCCTTGACCCTAATTGTGATCGTGATGGTTCTAAATCTAGGAGCCCGCGCGATTGCGTCGATCTTCGCAAATAAAACAAGGAGCAACCACTAATGGCAAAGCGTATTTCTATCGAAAACGTAAACGTCTTCTACAACAAGTTCCTAGCGGTGGAAGATGTCTCGCTAGAGATTGAGCCGTTCGAGGTGACCGCCTTCATTGGTCCATCCGGCTGTGGTAAATCAACTCTGCTTCGCACCATCAACCGAATGCACGAAGTTATCCCTGGTGCTCGCGTAGAAGGCAAAATCCTCATGGACGGCAGCGACCTATACGCAGCCGACGCGGACCCTGTTGAAGTCAGAAGCCAAATCGGCATGGTGTTCCAACGACCAAACCCATTCCCAACGATGTCGATTCGCGAAAACGTATTGGCCGGTTACCGTTTGAACGCAAAAAAGTTCAGCAAAACTGAAGCCGATGAGCTGGTTGAAGAGTCACTACGTCACGCAAACCTTTGGAATGAGGTTCGAGACCGCCTGGACAAGCCGGGTGGAGGTCTTTCTGGTGGTCAGCAGCAGCGCCTATGCATCGCCCGCGCAATTGCCGTTAAGCCAGACGTTCTACTTATGGACGAACCGACCTCAGCGCTAGACCCGATCTCTACCCTCGCCATCGAAGACCTCATCGACGAACTGCGCAAGCAGTACACAATCGTGATTGTTACTCACAACATGCAGCAGGCATCGCGAATTTCAGACAAGACCGCGTTCTTTAACATTGCTGGAACCGGTGAACCTGGAAAGTTGATCGAGTTCGATTCAACCGACAAAATCTTCACGAACCCGACCCAGAAGAACACCGAAGACTACATCTCCGGTCGTTTCGGTTAAATCTGGCAGAACGCTTCGATGCGGTCTTTCGGGCCGGCAACGATTAGCAGGTCGCCCTCGTTCAAAACGGTTGCTGGGGTTGCGGCGACATATGGGGCATCAGCTTTTCCGCTGGCAACCACGATAATTCCGTATTCGCGGCGAAGTCCAAGTTGGTCTAGCGACTTACCAACGAACGCCTGTGCAGTCTTAGTCTTGGCCATTACGAAGCCTTCATCGATTTCAACGTAGTCGAGCTGGTCTCCGCCTACCATGTGTGCCACGCGCTTACCCATGTCTTTATCTGGGTAGATGACGTGCTGAACACCAATCTGTTCCAAAATGCGTCCGTGGGCTTCGGAGCTAGCCTTTGCCCAAACCTGCTTCACCCCAATCTGAATTAGCAACGATGCCGCCAGAATGCTGGTCTCGAGGCTCGATCCGATGGCAACCACGGCTGCGTCGAAGTCTGCAACACCGAGGTCACGAAGTGCTTCCTCATTGGTTGGGTCGGCCTGAACCACGTGGGTCAGGTAGTTGGAGAATTCCTGTACTCGCTCTTCAACCGAGTCGATGCCCAACACCTCACGGTCAAGGCTGACGAGCTCACGAGCCAGAGCACCACCGAATCGACCGAGACCTATGACAACGACGGTTGCCGCCGCGTCACCGTTCTTCAATTTCAAACGCTTAGCCAATTAGGGGCCTTTCTTTAGGTAAACGATACGACAAAGTCTTGGAACGCTGAGCCAACGCGGTGGCGACAAGCAGGAGCCCAATGCGACCAACGAACATCAGAGCCATCAGAACCAGCTTCGCCCCATCTGGAAGGGTCGCTGTGATTCCGGTAGTTAATCCACAGGTGCCGAAAGCCGAGATAACTTCAAAAACAATTTTGTCGGTCTCTAAATCAGTCATGAGCTGCAACGACACAACACCTGCCAAAACTACTGCAAGGCTCAGCGAAGCAAGGGCCACAGCGGTTCGTTGCACTGAAACCCCAAGGCGACGAGTGCCAACATTTACGCGATCATCGGCTCTAATCTCCGCAATCACCATGTAGATCAGAACCGCAAAGGTTGTGACCCGGAGACCACCTGAGGTTCCGGCGCTTCCACCACCGATAAACATCAAGATGTCAGAACCTAACCAAGACTCAGGAGTCATCTGCGCATAGTCAAGGGCGTTGAACCCTGCAGTTCGGCTCATTGCAGACGCTGTAAAAGCGTTCACAACTTTGTCTACAGAATTAAGCGACCCCATGGAGCCAGGGTTATTCCATTCCAGAACCGCAAAATAAACTGTTCCAGAAATCAGTAAGACGGTTGAAAACACCAGAGTGAATTTTGCAGTCAAAGAGAACTGCGGCCCTAGCTGTGCGTCCTCAATATTGCCCTTGGCAAAACGGTTTACGGCACGACGGTAAAGTTCCGTCAGAACTGGGAACCCGAGACTACCGGCGACGACGGCGAAGGAAAGCGAAAGCAAAACGAGCGGATCTGTAACAAATCGAACCAGGCCACCTTCGTAATTACTGAAGCCAGCATTATTGAAAGCCGAGATCCCATGGAAGAACCCGTGCCAAAGAGCACTGCCCCAGTTTTCCCCATATGTGAAGTGGAACTGGAAGGTCAGAATCGCGGTCAGAGTTAGTTCGATAGCTGCCGAAATTTGAAATACCCGGACTAGTAAACGTCCGAAGTTATCGAGACCGATTGCCTTTTGTTCTTCGGTGCTGGTCAGTTTGGTCTTGAATGACACCTTCTGAGTGAGAACGAAACCCAAAAGTGAGCCCATGGCCATGATTCCAAATCCGCCCACTTTTATCAGCAGTGCAATCACCGCTTGACCAAAGAATGTCCAGTGAATTCCAGTGTCGACTACGGATAGCCCAGTTAGCGAAAGAGCCGAAACCGAGGTGAATGCTGCGGTTAAGAGATCTGTGGAACCGGGTTGCACAGACGCAATAGGTAGCAAAAGTAGTGCTGTTCCGATGAGGTTACCGACGACAAAGCCGAGCACCACAATCTGGCTGGCCGTTAGTCCCCTACGCATTCTTTGCACCATCCAATTTTGCCAGTGTTCGGTCGGTAGAATGGACAAAGCGCTTTAAGCGCTTGCGGGCCTCTAGCTCAGTTGGTTAGAGCAACGGACTTTTAATCCGTGGGTCGTCGGTTCGATCCCGACGGGGCCTACACAAAAATCCTTCTCAGGTTGAGGAGGATTTTGTGTTTTTAAGCGGCCCCTGGTGTTTAAGGTAAATCACAATCACAACTGCCGAGATGTAAAGGGACTGGCTAACTGCGACCACGCGCTCCCAAACACCAACTGTTGTCGCACTCGGATCGGTCCACGTGCTCAGGAACCAGAGAGCTAGGGCAGTTTGAAGCATCGTACCAATAATTGATGCTGCTGGTTTGATTAGCCAAGGAGCGTCCTTCCGGAAACGCATTGCGAAAATTGGCCATCCGGCCGAGAGCACGAAGGAGGCGATTGCGAAGACTCGGTGCATCAGCGAATAGCCAATCAACGGTGTTGGGAAGACGGTCAGCCCGTAGGTGCAGATTGCCGAGAGGAATAGCGCAACACGACCAGGCAAAGCCAAGGTTCGGGCATAGATCGACGCGATGAGAGTCAGGGTTCCACCAAAAACAAAAAATGAAGCCATTATCCAGTTCACTGGAGACTCATTCGCAGCTAGGTCACTGATGGTCTGTTTCACGGGATCGTAACCGGGCCACAGCGAGCCAGCAATCACCCAGCCAAGTACCGATTGAATTGGGCCGATAATTGCCGCCACAAATGCAGGTTTACCGATTGACTTCATGAATTGAGCCTACGTTTCTCGACCCAATTCTTGAAATCTTTTTGCATCCCTTTTGGTTATAGAGAAAAGAGAGGTGTCGATTTTGGACTTAAACGGTAAACGAATCTTGGTCGTTGGAGCGACCGGCGCATTCGGCTCTTCGCTGACTAATTTGCTCCAGGCAGAAGGTGCCTCGGTGTTCGGCACCGCATCGTCCCAGGAATCTTCCAGCCGATTAGCTGCGAACCTTCCGATGCGATTGATTCTCGATCTTGAAAATCTAGCCTCCATCAACGCAGTAGCAGAATACTTGGCGGCTGGGATTGAACATCTAGATGGCGTGATCCTCGCTTCCGGCCTCGTTGCTTTTGGAGACTTCGCAAACACACCTCAGTCGGTGTCTGAGAGACTCATGAAAGTGAACTTCTCCGGCCAAGTTGAACTGGTTCGGAGGCTACTGCCACTTCTTCAGAATTCATCCCAACTTGGAAATTCACCGTTTGTGGTTTCGTTCAGCGGTGTCATTTCCGAGTCACCGATGGCTGGCCTTGCTTCGTATTCAGCCAGCAAGACGGCCTTACACGGTTTTGTCAGATCTGCTTCCAAAGAACTTCGCAAACAGGGGATTTCGTGGATTGATGCCCGTCCTGGTCACACCGAGTCGGGCCTGGTCGGTCGAGCGATTTTTGGAACTGCACCCAACTTCGGTGCCGGGTTGTCCGTTGAATCAGTTTGCAGACGTGTAGTTTCGGCCATCATCAATGGTGAAAAAGACCTACCTAGTAGTAGTTTCAAGTCATAGGAGAGAAATGAACGAGTTCGAACTAATAAAGCTTTGGAATCAGAATCGAAACCAGTTGGTGCTGGCTCAGCTAGCTCCGACCGGTTTATTGATCACAACATCGGTCTTGGTCCCTGACATTAGGGAAGCCGGCACCTTCACGGTTCTAGGAGTGTTGGGGATTCTTTTGGCGTCAGGAATTCTTGGTGCTCTTGCCGAGTTCCAGGCTGCACACGAAGCGCAAGCTGTTGCGGAAGATTTGGCCAGTCTGGGAACCAGTTCAGCTGTTGCCAAACGAATTGCTAGAACAGCTAAGTGGCTACACGTTGCCAAGTACCTAACTCCAGCGATTTTTGTAGGGATTTTCATTGCGCTGACTTTGGCATTGGTCGGCTTCTCATGGAACTAAGAAAACCACTCTTCTGGGTATACCTCCTACTTTCCATTACTGGCTTGGTTACAGCTTGGGTTTACAACTACCTAGCCGTAATTGCGGGCCAAGACTACGGTTCGGCTTGGACGGCGACAGCTGTCGATCTTGTGCTTACCTACGACCTCGGGATTGTGGCGATTGCTGGGGCTATCTTCATGATTGTTGAAGGGCGCCGTATTGGCTTGAAGCGGGTGTGGCTGTTGCTGCTGCTATCGGGGATCACGGCCATGGCTTTTGTTTTCCCTTTATTTCTGGCACTTCGCGAGCGAAAGTTGACTAAATAAATGCCGAAGTCTTACCAGCTGATCGCTACTCGGCGTCTCGACCTCTATTGCCTAACGGCTGAGGAGCTCGAGAGCAAAGACTTGTCTGGGCGTTCGTTTGAGAATCCACATGGCGTCTACTCGGGCGAAGACCTACCTCGAACCAACCGCCTTGCAGATGTTCAGGCCAACCCTGAAAACATTAAGTGGTACTACCGAATGATTGTTGACCGCGAGAGAAACGTTGCCGTTGGTTCGGTCTCGTTCCACGCAGCACCGGATGAGCGCGGAATGGTTGAGATTGGTATTGGTGTTGCGGCTCCTGAACGCGGAAACGGATTTGCCAGTGAAGCGTTGACTGGAATGTGGGACTGGGCTGCTACCCAACCGGATGTGAAGTTCCTCCGTTATACGGTTAGCCCAGACAATCTCGAGTCGATTGCGATCATTCGAAACTTCGGCTTCCCCCAGGTTGGCGAGCAAGCTGACCCGGAAGATGGTCTAGAGCTACTCTTCGAAGCATCCGTCGAACACTATAAAGACTGGCTGTAATGGCTAAACCTTTTTACGTATTTCTGCATGGTTACGGGTCCAACGAGGACGACCTGCCCGGCCTGGTTGATTACCTGCCGAAGCTTGGGTTTGTTTCGCCTCGCGCTCCCCTAACCCTACAGACTGGCAGTTACGCCTGGGCACCGATTACTGTGCCTGGGAATCCAACGCCTCAGCCCGTTGAGGCTGCCACAGCGGAACTTTGGGACTGGATTGATGCGAATGTGCCGGCTGGCTCCCTGATCATTCCGATCGGCTTTTCACAGGGCGGAATGATGGCTACCCAGTTGTTGCGGACCCGTCCGGAGCGAGTTTTGGCGACAGTTGTTCTATCTGGATTCACTCTGGGGCATTCACAGCCAGCCGATTCCACTTTGAAGCGAGATTTGCCCCCGCTGATCTACTGCTACGGACTGGACGATTCGGTGATCTCCCAGGACGCCGTGGTTCGCACGACCGAGTGGGTGAAGACCCACACTACGGCAACCGTGAAGAGCTTTTACCGCCTTGGCCACTCGGTTGATGGTCGGGTTATGGACGACGTCGCCGAGTTTCTTTCGAAGGTTTTATAGGTGACGCTCGTCCACGCCGTTGTAGACGGAGAGTGGACGGATTAGGGCGTTGGCTGCTGCCTGTTCCATGATGTGGGCGGTCCAACCCGTGATACGCGCGGCTACGAATAGCGGGGTGAAAGTCAGAGTGTCGAATCCCATCATGTGGTACGCAGGACCTGAAGGGTAGTCGAGGTTTGGAAGGATTCCCTTGCGCTCGGTCATGGCCTTCTCAAGGCCCTCGTAAAGCTCTGCGATGTCAGGGCGGTCGTAGTACTCAACCAGTTTCAGCATGGCTGCGCGCATGGTTGGAACGCGCGAGTCACCCTTCTTATAGACGCGGTGACCGAAGCCCATGATCTTGCGCTTCTCGGCAAGAGCCTTGTCGAGCCAGGCCTCTGCACGTGCCTCGGCGTCTGGACCGAAACCAATTTCGTTGAAGATGTGAAGCACGGCTTCGTTGGCACCGCCGTGAAGCGCTCCCTTTAGAGCACCGATGGCACCGGTGACCGCAGAGTAGAGGTCTGAGGTGGTCGAGGTGATCACGCGGGCGGTGAACGTCGAGGCATTGAACGAGTGTTCCGCGTAGAGAACTAGCGAAATGCGGAAGGCATCCACAACCACTGCGTCTGGAATCTCACCGAAGGTCATCCAGAGGAAGTTTTCCGAGAAGTCGAGGTCTTCACGAGGAGCAATCAGTTCCTGACCACGACGACGACGCTGGTCATAGGCGACAACCGCAGGAAGCTTTGCGAATAGCAGCATCGACTTCTGAAGGTTAGCCGCTGGGCTTGGGTCCTCGGTGGTGGTGTCCTGGGTTCCCATCACGCTAACGGCAGTGCGAACAACGTCCATCGGGTGGCAGGTTAGCGGCAGTTCGTCGATGACGCGCTTGATGCTTGGGGAAAGCTCGCGGTTTGCGCGTTCCATCTTTACAAAGCCGGCAAGTTCGTCCGCGGTTGGAAGTTCACCCTTCCAAAGCAGCCAAGCCACCTCTTCGAAAGACTTCTGGGCGGCCAGTTCCTGAACCGGATAGCCGCGGTAGAGCAGCGAGTTGCTCTCAGGGTTTACCTTCGAGATCGCGGTGTAGTCAACTGGAACTCCAGCTAGGCCTTTATAAATCTCTGGTGCATCGTTCATGATTGGCTCCTTGGATCTTTAGTGCTTGTGGTGGGTGGAAAGATCGAAGTTGAAAACTCCGGAATCGAAGGTGTTGTAAGCCTCGTAGTCGAGCAGTTCGTAAAGTTCGGCACGGGTCTGCATGTTCTGAACCTGGTTCGCGAGTGAACCGTCAGCCTTCAGCGAGTCGAGACCACGCATCGCTGAACCCATAGCTAGCCGTAGGAGACTCACCGGGTAAATAACGATGTTCATGCCGATGTCGGCGAGCTGCTGCTTGGTAAACAACTCGCTTTTACCGAACTCGGTCATGTTTGCAAGCAGAGGTACGTCCAGCGCATTACGCATGGCCTCGAACTCGCTGAGGTCTTTCATCGCTTCCGGGAAGATGGCGTCGGCACCGGCGTCGACTAGCATCTTGGCGCGATCAATGGCAACGTCTAGACCTTCCGCAGCGCGGATGTCGGTACGGGCCATAATGAGCAGGTTAGGGTCGCGGCGTGCTTCTACGGCAGCCTTGATCCGCTTGATGGCGGTGTTGTCATCGACGACGCCCTTGCCATCGAGGTGGCCGCATCGCTTCGGGTTGATCTGGTCTTCGATGTGAAGAGCAGCAACTCCGGCATCTTCCAATTCCTGAACGGTGCGAGCCACGTTCATCGGCTCCCCAAAGCCGGTGTCGGCGTCGATCAGCGCAGGAAGGTCGGTCATGCGGGAGATTTGGTTACCACGCCCAGCAACTTCGGTGAGCGTGGTAAGTCCGATGTCTGGCAGGCCGAGGTCGGCAGCCAGAACAGCACCTGAAATGTAGATGCCGTCGAAACCCTTTTCCTGAATCAGCTTGGCTGACAGCGGGTTGAAGACTCCGGGGAACTGAAGCAGTTCGCCGCTGGCTAGTCGCTCGCGAAGGTTCGCGCGCTTCTGAGCTGGAGTGGTTTTTGCGTAAAGCATTAGAACAGACCCTTCGGGCTTGGGGTGCCTTCGAGAAGGCCTGGCTTTGCCACTACGGTTAGGCCAGCAATCTCGTCTGCGGTTAGTTCAGGTAGGCGCTGCACGAGAGCAAGGAAGCGCTCGATTTCAGCCTCTTCAACTATTCCCTCAGCGAGGTCACGGAACTTGCTGATGTACTGCTCGCGAGTGAATGGGTGGGCGCCTAGTGGGTGAGCATCGGCAACCGCTAGTTCGTCTTTGATGATGGTTCCATCGTTTAGTTCGATCTCAACGCGACCACCGAATGCAATCTCGTTCGGGTCGATTGAGTGGTAGCGGCGGGTCCACTCGGCGTCTTCCAAAGTGGTGGTTTTGTGCCATAGCTCAACGGTGTCGGCACGGCCGGCACGCTCTGGAGCGTACGAGCGAACGTGGTGCCAGTCGCCGTCCTGAAGTGCCACGGTGAACATGTAAGGAATCGAGTGGTCAAGAGTTTCGCGGCTAGCGGTTGGGTCGTACTTCTGTGGGTCGTTCGCGCCGGAACCAATCACGTAGTGGGTGTGGTGCGAGGTGTGGATTACAACCTTCTTGACGTTCTTCGGGTCGGTAACCTCTGGGTGCTCGCGGTGTAGCTTGCGGGCAAGGTCAATCAGCGCCTGGGCCTGGTACTCGGCCGAGTGCTGCTTGGTATAGGTGTCCAGGATGCCGCGCTTGGCTTCGCCCTTCTCAGGAAGTGGCACCTGGTATGAGGCGCTCATGCCGTCCAGCATCCATGCGATGAAGCCGTCTTCACCCTCATAGATTGGGGTTGGGCTAGTCTCGCCGCGCATGGCCCGGTCAACTGCCTCAACCGCCATCTTGCCGGCGAAGGCTGGGGCGTGAGCCTTCCAACTCGAGATCTCCCCCTTACGGGACTGGCGGGTTGCGGTGGTGGTGTGAAGCGCCTGACCGATTGCCTGGTAAATGGTCTCGGTTGAAAGACCAAGCATGGTCCCGATACCGGCGGCAGCCGATGGGCCGAGGTGGGCAACGTGGTCGATCTTGTGCTTGTGCAGACAGATGGCCTTGACGAGGTCTACCTGGATTTCGTAACCGGTGGCGATACCGCGAACTAGCGCGCGTCCGTCCACGCCCACGTGCTGGGCAACGGCCAGGATTGAAGGAATGTTGTCGCCAGGGTGCGAGTATTCGGCAGCTAAGAAGGTGTCGTGGAAGTCGAGTTCACGAACGGCAACGCCGTTGGCCCAGGCTGCCCACTCAGGTGAGGTGCGCACCTCAGGGTCAGTTCCGAAGACGTTGGCGCCCTTGCCATTTAGAGACTTAGGGTGGCTCAGCGCCTGCGAACGAGCCGAGACAACCGGCTTACGAGTGAGCGATGCAACCGCGACCGACGCGTTGTCGATGATGCGGTTGATAACCATCTCGGTAACCTCAGGAAGGATCTCCACCGGGTCGGTTGCAACTTCGGCAATCTTCCAGGCCAGCTGGTCTTTACGCTCCAGAGTTTCCTCTGACTTGTATGGGCGTACGTGGTGCATCTTCATTAGCGGCTCCTTCTAAGCGACTTCTTTGTTGAGTTTTGCTAGCTGTTCACGCACGGCAGCAGAAACGCGGCTGTGCGACTTGTGTAGGTGTACGTGGGTGGCGTGTGCGGCTAGGGCTGCGTCACCGGTGGCAATCGCCTCGACGATGAGCTGGGTTTCGCTGGCGGCTTCAAGCAGGCGAGCCGGGTTCGAGCGAGCGAGCTTGCGAACACGAGCCATGTGGTTTCGCACGTTCTTGAGCGTGGTCACCATGTAGGGGTTCTGGATCGCTTCGTCGATGGCGTCATCAAACTTAGCGTTGAGCTCATAGAAAACGTTGGCACCGAGCTCGCCACCGAGGATCAGCGATTTTGAGTTTTCGAACTCGTCCCAAAGCTTTTTGAATACTTCTTTGTCTGCACGTTGTGCGGCAAGTCTGGCTGCCTGCTCTTCGAGGCCTTCGCGTACCTCATATAGTTCGGTAACGGTCTCGAGCGAGAGCTGGGAAACAACAACACCGCGGCCCGGTTCGGCATTGATCATGCCGTCAGCAGCCAGGCGGTTGAACGCTTCACGTAGAGGAGTGCGGGAAACCCCGAGACGCTCCGATTGCTCCACTTCTCCGAGCACGGTACCGGCTGGCAACTCTCCCGCGACGATTTCGTCGAGGAGTTTGCGATAAGCGCGGTCACTAGCTCGCATCGTTCTCCAATCAGTGAAACAACAAGATTGTATACAGAAAAGATAACGAATTGCCAAATATCCGCGTAAACAGGGTTTTCAAATTGCATTTGTAATAGTTTTTGTATACATTTCATCTAAACGCGAAAGTTTCTGGTTCGTATAAAAGTCTCAATGGAGAGTACCTAATGAACGCAAACGCCGGCAGCTACAAGGCAACCTACTCGGCCAGCACCGAGAACCCAAGCCAGTTCTGGCTCGATGCCGCAAGTGGCATTGACTGGGTCGACGCACCCGTGAATGCCCTTGATGAAAGCGCTGCCCCGGTCTACCGCTGGTTCCCAGACGCACAACTGAACACCTGCTACAACGCGGTTGACCGTCACGTTGAAAACGGCCGCGGCGACCAGACCGCGATCATCTACGACTCCACGATGACCGGCACCAAGAACACCTACACCTATAGCGAGCTGCTCGAGCGCGTTGCCGCATTCGCCGGAGCACTACGCGACCAAGGTGTTGGCAAAGGCGACCGCGTACTTATCTACCTTCCGATGGTTCCTCACGCAATCATTTCGATGTTGGCTTGCGCTCGCCTAGGTGCCGTTCACTCAGTTGTCTTCGGTGGCTTCGCCGCAAACGAGCTGGCGGTTCGCATAGACGACGCAACCCCGAAGGTTGTAGTAACCGCATCCGGTGGGTTCGAACCAGGTCGCACCGTTGAGTACCTTCCAATCGTTGCCGAGGCACTCGCCCTATCTAAGGGTTCGGTGAAGTCAGTCATCGTGAAGGACCGTCCTAGCATCGATGTGAAATACAGCGACTACGACGGTCAGGGTGGCGTTCACTGGATGGACTGGGACTACGCCGAAGGAAAGTCGAGCCCAGCCGACTGCGTAACCGTGGCTGCCACCGACCCGCTATACGTGCTCTACACCTCTGGAACAACTGGTATGCCAAAGGGAATCGTTCGCGATAACGGTGGCCACGCCGTAGCCCTGAACTGGAGCATGAAGAACATCTACAACATCGACGCCGGCGACATCATGTGGGCCGCCTCGGATGTTGGTTGGGTGGTTGGCCACTCCTACATCGTCTATGCGCCACTACTGCGAGGAGCCACCACCCTGATCTACGAGGGTAAGCCAATCGGCACCCCAGACGCAGGTGTGTTCTGGCGCATCATCGAGGAATACAAGGTCAAGGTGCTGTTCACCGCACCAACCGCGATTCGCGCCATTCGCCGAACGGACCCTGAGCTCGACTTCCTGAAGAAGTACGACGTCACCAGCCTCGAGACTCTGTTCCTAGCGGGCGAGCGCCTCGACACCGAAACTTATCACTGGGCCAACGACGGTCTGCACTGCCCGGTCGTTGACCACTGGTGGCAGACCGAAACCGGTTGGCCAATCACCTCGAACCCTCGCGGTATCGAGACCCTAGATGTGAAGCCGGGATCGTCAACGGTGCCGGTTCCCGGCTATCACGTAGAAGTTGTGGATGGAAAGGGCCGAGCCATCAAGGCTGGTGACGAAGGAAACATCGTCATCAAGCTACCGATGCCTCCAGGTACCCTTGCCAGCCTCTGGAACCGCCCGGAAGGATACAAGGACGCCTACCTTGCCGCCTTCCCTGGTTACTACACCACCGGTGACTCCGGATACATCGACGAAGACGGCTACGTCTATGTGATGGGTCGCACCGACGACGTCATCAACGTTGCCGGTCACCGCCTATCAACCGGTCAGCTGGAAGAAGCACTCGCCCACCACAACGCTGTTGCCGAGTGTGCGGTAATCGGCGTGAAGGATGAGCTTAAGGGTCAGCGAGCCATGGGCTTCGTAACCCTGAAGGCCGGCAACAACGAAGACCACGAACAGATCTGCACCGAACTGGTGAAGCTGGTTCGCGACAAGGTCGGCCCGGTTGCCGCGTTCCGCGATGTTGTAATTCTTCAACGCCTACCAAAGACCCGCTCTGGCAAGATTCTCCGCAAGAACATGCGCCAGATCGTTGACGACGAACCGGTCAAGGTTCCGCCAACCATCGAAGACCCAACTGTCCTCGATGACCTACGCGCTGCCTTAGGTAAGTAATCTCACTTATTCACATACCCACTCGGGCTCAGTTTTTGACCTTGTCTAGTTGCTAGACATACTATTTGGTCAAAGGAGTTTGGCTATGAAGACTTACACATCAAACGCTCACTATGTGGACGGCTGGTGGTGGCTTGAGTGCCAGGACGCACCCGGTGCAAACAGTCAACTGAAGACGCTCGCAGACCTCGATCAACACAGAGAAGCTATCGCCCATATTGCTTCGGTACCTGAATCGGAAATCAATATTGAGCTGAAGGTGGACCTCGATGATTCCGATGAAAACCGAAAGCTTAAGAGATATGTGGAACTGGCAAATCAGCTGGCAAAACTGAATGATGAGTTTTCTGAACTACAGATTGATCTCACTAAAAAAACTAGTCAGCGTAAATAAGTTCAGCTACCGAGACGTAGCAAAGATTCTCAGACTCTCGCACCAGCGAATTGGCCAACTGGTTGCGATAATCAGTAAAAAGAATT
>JBEGRZ010000025.1:0-16382 GCA_041180115.1 Actinomycetota bacterium | reverse complement strand
GAGCAGACGAACTTCGAATGGAAGCATTCATCGCGGACAGAAAACGAATACAAAAGACTGCCGTGTCCATTCTTTGGCCCTTGGGCGTGACAGTGCTGCCGGCGTTCGTGCTGGTTGCCATAGTTCCGCTGGCTCTGGCCATGGTCATTTCATAGGAAGGTAAAAGATGAAGAAGTTAGTAAGTGATTCGGGTTCGGCCACTGCCGAGTATGCGATTGCCACAATGGCCGCGGTTGGGTTCGCAGGATTGTTGGTTGTCATCATGCGCAGCGACGAGGTGAAGAAGATTCTCTATGACCTCGTGATGAAGGCGCTGACCGTTGCCACTCCGTAGTGAGCGAGGCGCGGTCACAGCTGAGCTTGCCATCTCGCTTCCGGCAGTTCTGCTGGTGCTCACTCTCGCAATTCAGGGTTTGAGTATTCCTCTGCAACGGATGGAGTTAGTCGCTCGGGCGGGTGAACAGGCAAGAGCTATTGCCAGAGGGGAAACAGCTGGTGGAACTATCGAGGGGAAACTGGTTTGCGTCACGTTGACTAGATCTACCTTGGTTCCTTTGAAGGAGAAGGCATGCGCAAGGCGTCTCGGTCTCTAGAGCAGGGTAGCGGTTCGGTTTTGGCAATTGGAATCATCGCCGCAATGCTTTGTCTCGTCGCGGCGTTTGCCATCCCACTCAATCAATTTCTTTCTCAAGCGAGGTTGCAGGTTATGGCGGATAACGCAGCGGTGGCAGCGGCTGATGCACTTCGAGGTTTGGTCGCAGGTTCTCCATGTGATGTGGCACGAAGTTTCTCGGTTGAGGTTGTTACTTGCGAGGTAATTGGCAGCGACATCCGCATCGAATTACAAGACGGAGAGATAACGGCAAGGGCTAGAGCTGGCGAGCCTTAGGGAAGGCTGGGCGGCTGACGCCGGCAATCTTCTGGGCAACACGAACCACCTGGTGAGAGTAGCCGTTCTCGTTGTCGTACCAAACGTAGACCACGGCGTGCTTGCCCTGACCGATGGTAGCTAGTCCGTCGACGATGCCGGCGCGGTTAGAGCCAACGAAGTCGGTGGAGACCACCTCGGGGGATTCGATGTAGTCGATTTGGTTGCGAAGACCTGACTCGAGTGATGCGTAACGTAGGGTCTGGTTTAGTTCCAGCTTGGTTACATCTTTTTTCAAAGTCAGGTTGAGGATTGCCATGCTTACATCTGGGGTCGGAACGCGGATAGCGTTGCCGGTTAGCTTTCCAGCGAATTGCGGTAGAACCTTGGCGACAGCGCTCGCGGCGCCGGTCTCGGTAATCACCATGTTCAGCACTGCCGAGCGTCCGCGGCGTTCGCCCTTGTGGAAGTTGTCGATCAAGTTCTGGTCGTTGGTGAACGAGTGAACGGTTTCTACGTGACCAAATTCGATGCCGAATGCTTCATCGAGAACGTGAAGCACAGGGGAGATGGCATTGGTGGTGCAGGAGGCAGCGGTGACAATCTTGTCATCGGCCTTCACATTGTCTTGGTTTAGGCCATAGACCACGTTCGGGAGCGAGCCCTTTCCAGGTGCGGTAAGTAGAACCTTGGCCACGCCCTTGCTTTGAAGGTGCTGGCTGAGGCCGGCTTCGTCGCGCCAGCGTCCGGTGTTATCGATTACGAGTGCGTTGTGAATTCCATAGGACTCGTAGTCGATCGTGCTCGGGTTTTCTGAGTAGATAATTCGAATCTGCTTGCCGTTGGCCACAATGGTGTCGTTGTGGGCATCCACGGTAATGGTTCCCTCGAATGGGCCGTGCACGGAGTCACGGCGAAGCAGGCTCGCGCGCTTCACCAGATCGTCGTCGCTTCCCTTGCGAACCACGATGGCTCGCAGGTTTAGACCACGGCGATCGCCAGACTGGGCCAGCAGGATGCGAGCGACAAGGCGACCGATGCGGCCGAAGCCGTATAGAACCACATCGGTCTCGCCGGAGCCGTCCTTGTGGCCACCGATTACTTCGGCAAGCTCACCCTTTATATACGAGTCGAATGAACCGCCCTTGGCAGCGTGACCGGCAATGATGCGGGCAACGTCAATCGACGCCGGGGCAAGGTCAAGGGAGTCCAGCAGGTGGATTAGTTGAACCGAACGGCTGACATCCAGCGGAATGCCGTCCACGTGACGGGCATAGCGGTGTGCCTTGAGGAGTTCGATTGGGTTTCGGTTGATCAGGCTTCGTCCGTGGATTGAAAGAACCACACCGTTTTTGCGGTAGAGTCGGCCGATTACTGGGATTAGTGACTCTGCGAGAGTGAGCTGGTCATCCCATGCGAGAGACGAGTTTGAGTTTGGCGCCATTGCCATCCTTTACTTGGTACGTCGTTGTACTGGTATTCCTCTAGCCTATTACTTGGCGCTAGGCGGAATCAGCCTTGAAAGCGCCTGTTGTGGAGTCTTTCTTGCGCTTCGAGGAATTTCTGTCGTAGTGTCTTAGCGATAGGTATCATTTGTACCTCTTATATGTTGCGTGAGCGTATAGATCGGAAAGCTGTCTTTGAGTAGTCGCAAACTGGTGATTGTTGAGTCGCCGGCTAAAGCCAAAACCATCTCCAAGTACCTTGGTTCGGAGTTTGAGGTGTTGGCATCCGTAGGTCACATCCGTGAACTCGTGGAACCAAAAAATGTTCCGAAAGAGCTGAAGAAGACTTCTTTCGGTAAATTCGCCGTCGACGTGGACAACGGATTTACTCCTCTTTATGGGATCACCGCCGGTAAGACTAAGACGATTCAGGATTTGAAGGCTGCACTTAAAGGCGCCGACGAACTCTTCCTGGCTACCGATGAAGACCGCGAAGGAGAGGCCATTGCCTGGCACCTGCTCGAGGTGCTGAAGCCTAAGGTTCCGGTAAAGCGCATGGTGTTCCATGAGATCACCAAGGAAGCGATTCAGGAAGCGCTGAACCACACTCGCGCCCTGGACAACGACCTGGTTGAAGCTCAGGAAACTCGTCGTATTGTTGACCGCCTGTTCGGTTACGAAATTTCCCCTGTGCTTTGGCGCAAGATCAACCGTGGTTTGAGCGCTGGCCGCGTGCAGTCGCCTGCCGTTCGTTTGGTGGTTGAGCGTGAGCGTGAGCGCATGGCGTTCGTTTCGGCTTCTTACTACGACGTAAAGGCTGTGTTCGACACCGCTGCTGGTTCGCAGGCGTTCGAGGCAAAGCTGCAGTCGCTCGACGGCAAACGTATTGCTTCTGGAGACAACTTCGACGACCTCGGTAACCTAACCGGCAACGTGCTGCTGCTTGATGAGGCTTCGGCTATTGCGCTCGCGGATGCCGTTGGTAAAGCGGGTGTAGACATTTCGGTCACCTCGGTTGAGGCCAAGCCTTCGACCCGCAGACCGGCAGCACCGTTCACCACTTCGACTCTTCAGCAGGAAGCATCGCGTAAGTTGCGTATGTCTGCCAAGCAGACCATGGACACCGCGCAGGGTCTGTACCAAGAGGGTTACATCACCTATATGCGTACCGACTCACCAACGCTTTCGACTCAGGCCATCAACGCCGCTCGCACCCAGGCTGCCAAGATGTTCGGTGCCGAGTCTGTTGCAGACTCACCTCGCGTCTACACCGGTAAGTCAAAGAATGCCCAGGAAGCGCACGAAGCTATTCGTCCGGCCGGTGAGGTTTTCAAGACCCCTGCCGAGCTTTCGTCGGTGCTGCACGGCCGTGCTTACGACCTCTACGAACTGATCTGGAAGCGCACCGTTGCATCGCAGATGGCCGACGCCAAGGTTTCTACCACAACTGCACGTATCGGGGTTGGCCCACTTGGTGATGGTCGAGTTGCCGAGTTCACCGCTAGCGGTACCGTGGTTACTTTCCGCGGATTCCTTGCCGCCTATGAGGAAAGCTACGACGAAGCCCGCAACCAAGACGACGCCCAGGCGGAGTCCAAACTTCCAAACCTCGAGGTTGGGCAGAAGCTGAATCTGGATTCGGTGACCGCTAAGGATCACCAGACCACCCCGCCTCCTCGTTACACCGAAGCGTCGTTGGTGAAAGCTCTGGAAGAAGACGGCATCGGCCGACCTTCCACCTATGCTGCGATTATGTCGAACATCATCGCCAAGGGTTACGTGACCAAGCGCGGTCAGGCTCTGGTTCCGGAGTGGATTGCGTTTACTGTGATTCGCTTCTTGGAGCAGAACTTCGGAAAGATGATCGATTACAAGTTCACCGCTTCGATGGAAGAAGACCTAGACCAGATTGCCGATGGAAAGCTTGACTCCAAGGCTTGGTTGAAGCACTTCTACTTCGGTGGCGATGACATGACTGGGCTTCGAGACACCGCCGAGAACATTCTCGACCAGGACCCTCGTGCAATCAACTCGTACCCGATCACCGATGCCATCACACTGCGTACCGGTCAGTATGGTCCATACATCGAAATCTTCCAGGAACCTGGCTCAGAGGGTGCCGATGAAAATGGTCGCCGTATCGTAAACATCCCTGAAGAACTAGCGCCAGATGAACTGACTCCAGCCAAGGCTCAGGAGCTCGTGGATGCTCCGATCATCACCGATCGCGTCTTAGGTGTTGACCCGGCAACCGGTTTCGAAGTTCTTTTCAAGGACGGACGCTACGGCCCATACGTTGTCTTGAACGACCCGGATGCGGCCAAGCCGAAGACCGGTTCGCTGTTCAAGACCATGAGCCCAGCGACCATCGATTTGGAGACTGCACTTCAGTTGCTTTCGCTTCCTCGTGTGGTTGGTGTTGACCCTGAAACCGGTCTAGACATCACTGCCCAGAACGGAAAGTTCGGCCCTTACCTGATGAAGGGCAAAGACTCCCGTTCGCTCGGTGCTGAGGACGAGATCTTTTCGATCGATCTAGCCGGTGCTTTGGCTCGCTACGCAGAGCCGAAGTATGGAGGTCGCCGCACCGCTGCCACTCCGCTTCGCGAGTTTGGCGAAGACCCGGCCTCAGGCGGCCAGGTGGTTGCCAAGACTGGTCAGTTTGGGCCTTACGTTTCTGACGGCTTCGTAAATGCGACTGTTCCAAAGGACGACACCATCGAAGACATGTCCGCAGACCGCGCCTTTGAACTGCTCATGGCTCGCCGTGAAAAACTAGGACTAGAGCCTGGTCAGGCACCGGCTAAGAGTAGTGGCCGCGGAGCCAAGAAGACCACGGCTCGCACCGTGAAGGCAAAGGGTAAGAAGAAGTAGTGTTCATTTCGTTCGAAGGTATCGATGGGGTTGGCAAGTCAACCCAAATCCGCATGGCGGAAGAATACCTTCGCGGCCTTGGTAAGGAAGTAATCACAACTTTCGAACCAGGTGGATCCGAACTCGGCCATGAGATTCGCGGGCTTCTGCTTCACCGCAAGGGAGATGTTGCACCGCGTGCTGAGGCGCTGCTTTACGCTGCCGATCGCGCACATCACGTGGCAACCAAGGTGCGCCCAGCTCTAGCCGAAGGCAAAGTGGTCATCACAGACCGCTACCTAGATTCTTCGGTTGCCTATCAGGGTGCTGGTCGCAACTTGAGCGCCTCAGAGGTTCGTGGGATTTCAATGTGGGCGGTTGATGGTTTACTTCCAGATGTGACCTTCCTTCTAGACCTCGACGCATCGGCGGCCCGTGCTCGCCGCGAACAGACGGGGGAAGAACCAGATCGTCTGGAGCGCGAAAAGATTGATTTCTTCGAAGCCGTACGCGCCGAGTTCTTGAAGCTAGCTGCAGATGAACCGAACCGCTTCGTTGTGGTTGATGCGAACCAGTCGCCACCTGAAATCTTTGGTGTGATTCAGGCTAAACTCGGGCAGTTGCTAAAGGTATGACCGAAGCATTTTGGCATGAATTGGCTGGGCAGCCGGAGGCGCTGGCACTTATTCAGCATGCAGTCTCCGAACGTGAAGAAGGCGTTTTCCACTCTTGGCTAATCACCGGCCCTCCCGGGTCTGGTCGCTCCAACCTAGCTCGTAGGTTTGCAACCGCTCTTCAGTGTGAAGAGGGGGGTTGTGGCAAGTGCCGTTCCTGTGTTCTTGCAGCTGCCGAGACTCACCCAGACATCACCGTGCTCACCACCGAAAAGGTGCAGATCACAATTGGTGAGGTGCGCGACCTCGTTGCTCAGTCGTCGTTCGGTGCATCTCAGGGGCGCTATCGAATCATGATCATCGAAGATGCCGATCGCATGGCCGCGGTTGCATCCAACGTTTTGTTGAAGGCTTTGGAAGAGCCACCGGCCGGAACCATCTGGATTCTTTGCGCACCTTCTGAAGCTGACCTGCTTCCAACCATTCGCTCTCGCGTTCGCCGTGTAAATCTCAAGGTTCCTGCCGTTGAAGATGTTGCTGCCCTTTTGGTTGAACGCGATGGCGTTGACCCGCGTCTTGCCAAGTTGGTGGCAGCCGAGGCGCAGAGCCACATCGGCATGGCCCGCAGGCTAGCAAAGAGCTCCGAGGTTCGCGGTCGCAGGCGTGAATACCTTGCCGCAGCGCTGAACATTCGCAACGTGAGCCAGGCGGTAATGGCCGCCGACAAGTGGCTGGAACTTGCCCGAAAGGATGCCGCGGCTCTTACCAAGGAACGCGATGAAGAAGAGCGCCAGTCACTGCTGCACTCGCTGGGTCTCACTCCAACCGATACCGTGCCGCCACAGTTCCGTCCTGACATCAAGAATCTGGAAGAAGCTCAGAAGCGCCGAGCCACCCGTTCGCTGCGCGATGGCCTAGATCGAATCCTGGTTGATCTGCTGGCGATGTACCGAGACATCCTGATCATCCAGTTGAAGTCAGGTAGTGCCCTGGTGAATGTTGATCTTGAAAAAGAGATTCGTGAAACTGCTGAAGCCACGACACCTGCTCGTACCATTCACGTGCTCGAGCAAATTGAAATCTGCCGTGATCGAATTGACCGCAACGTTCGCGACATCTACCTAATGGATTCCCTAGCTACAACCCTCAAGCGGAGCGCCTAATGAAGAGACTTGTTGCCCTGATTGCCACGCTATTCCTGGCCGTCACCTTTAGCGGTTGCAGCAGTGTGACCCCTACCAACGACGTCTATAACCAGAGGGTCGACTGGCACCTCTGTGAGGAACAGGTTTTCCAGTGTGCAACGGTGAAGGTTCCCCTCGACTGGGATAAGCCTGATGGCGTCACCATCGAACTGGCGATAATTCGCAAATTCACGAACAACTCGATCGGCTCATTGCTCATCAACCCTGGTGGACCTGGTGCTTCCGGTCATGACTATTTGGCAAACAACTGGGCTGACATCGGAACCACGGCTCTGCGCAGCGCATACACCTTTGTCTCATTTGACCCTCGCGGGGTGTCTCGTAGTTCCGGCGTAAAGTGCTACGACGACAAAGCAAAGGATTCCTTTCTATACGAAGGAATTGATGCAGAAATTGGTACTGCCGAGGACCTGGAGTTGTCTCGCGAGGAATTGAAAAAATTCGCCGACGCCTGTGACAAAAATACCGGCAAAGTTTTGGGCGAGATTGACACCGTTAGTGCAGCCAAAGACATGGACGTGATTCGTGCGGTGCTCGGAGATTCTAAGCTCAACTATCTTGGCTTTTCATACGGCACCTTCCTCGGGACCACCTACGCAGCTCTTTTCCCAGAAAAGGTTGGTCGATTCGTTCTCGATGGAGCGATTGATCCTCGTGTCTCGGATGAACAGCAAAGTATCAATCAGCTCTCTGGCTTCGACCTTGCACTAAACAACTATCTAAAAGACTGTGTTTCGCACGATGCGGAATGCCCGTTCAAGGGAAACCTCTGGAGCGCAAAGGAATCGGTCAAGCAATTCCTTTTGCAAATGGAGAACAAGACACTTCCGACCGACGACGGCCGAGAGCTAACTATTTCCTCGGCAACCACCGGGCTTATTATGGCCCTGTACTCAGACACCTACTGGATTTACCTTTCACAGGCGTTCACCGAAGCGTTTGATGGGAACGGTACCACCTTCATTCGTCTGGCGGATTTCTACAACGATCGCCAAGATGATGGCAGCTACCAGGGCAATACGCTTGAAGCCAACATCGCAATCAACTGCCTAGATTCTCGATCTTCCTCGAAGCCGGAGAAGATGGCTGCCCAGAACCAGAAACTCCTCAGGCTCTCTCCAATCCTCGGGCGCTACTGGCAGAACGGCGCCATCACTTGCGAGCAATGGCCTTACCCGGTCGCCAAGAAGCCGGAAAGCTATGCCGCCACCGGCGCTCCAACCATCCTCGTAGTCGGTACCACCGGAGACCCAGCCACGCCTTACGAGCAGTCGGTTTCGCTGGCTCATGATGTTCTGGAAGACGGATTCTTGCTCACGTTTAGGGGTGAGGGGCACACGGCTTATGGACGCTCTAACCTGTGTGTCAGCGACGTCGTGGATAACTTCCTAATCGAGGGAAACTTGCCCGACAAAGAACCGACCTGTTAACTCGAATTTAACGTCAGTTATAACGAGTAGGTAACAGCGGGAATTTCCTGACGAATCTGCTTATTTGTGGTCCACCGAGGCATTAGATTTTCGATTGGTGCAGGTTTTCGAACCTGCTCTGGGATCTCAAAGATGAGATCTCAACCGACATGAACATTGGAGTTCAATGGGAACCAACGAGAACGAAGTTTGGGAAAAAACCCAAGCTAGTCCGGAGTTCCAGGCACTCAAGAAGAGATTCCGCAACTACGCTTTCCCAGTTGCCGCTCTGTCTTTGCTCTGGTACTTCCTGTATGTAATCCTTACCGGCTTTGCCCGTGAGTGGATGAATACACGACTATTCGGCAACATCACAATCGCCTTCATTCTGGGCGTACTACAGTTCGTAACCACCTTCGTAATTGCGTGGGCCTACGACAACCACTCAACCAAGCACCTTGACGACGAGTCGGACAAGATTGCTCGTAAGGTCGAACAGGAGCTAGGCAAATAATGGATTCAACAACCCTAAGCACAATTCTGTTTTTGACCTTCGTTGCTGCCACTCTGTTCATTGTTTGGCGTGCAAGTCGCACCAACAAGAAGTCCACTGACTTCTATGATGGTGGCGCAAGCTTCTCTGGTTTCCAGAATGGTCTAGCTATCGCAGGTGACTACATGTCGGCTGCATCCTTCCTAGGTATCGCAGGTACCATCGCACTCTTCGGATACGACGGCTTCCTGTACTCGATCGGATTCTTGGTTGCTTGGCTAGTAGCACTGCTACTTATCGCCGAACCACTTCGTAATTCTGGTCGCTTCACCATGGGTGACGTACTTGCCTTCCGCATGCGCCAGGTTCCAGTTCGTACCGCTGCAGCAGTTTCGACTCTTGTAGTTTCGATCTTCTACCTAATGGCTCAGATGGTTGGTGCCGGTGCGCTGGTATCGCTTCTTCTCGGTATTACTGACCCAGGTCAGAAGAACCTCATCATCGTTGGTGTGGGTATCTTGATGATCTTGTACGTAACCATCGGTGGAATGAAGGGTACGACCTACGTTCAGATCTTGAAGGCCTTCTTGCTAATGACCGGTGCGGCTTTGCTGACCATCATGGTGCTACTGAAGTTCAACTTCAACATCTCGGACCTTCTAGGTGCAGCAGCTGAAAACAGCGGCAAGGGAGATGCCTTCCTACAGCCAGGTCTAAAGTTCGGTAAAGACATCATGGATGCCACCGGCGCCATCGACCCTGTGAAGACTCTATGGAGCAAGCTTGACCTTATCTCGCTAGGTCTAGCCCTAGTTCTTGGTACTGCAGGTCTGCCTCACATCCTGATCCGTTTCTACACCGTTCCAACCTCGAAGGCCGCACGTAAGTCGGTTAACTGGGCAATCGGTAACATCGGTGCCTTCTACCTAATGACCATCGCTCTAGGTTTCGGTGCTGCAGCATTCATCAGCCGCGCATCGCTATTCCGTGGTTTCAAGGCAGACCCAACCGGTTGCTTCATCGACGCTAAGGGCGCTGCGATTGCGGCAGGCGACAACGCCTGTGTAACTGCAGACACTCTAAAGACTCTCGATGCAGACACCTTGGCTACCGTGAAGCTGGCTCTAGTTCCAGTTGACACTTCAGGTAACGTAGCGGCACCACAGCTTGCTGAGTTCCTTGGCGGTGGCGCTGGTACTACCGGTGGTGCGATCATGATTGCAATCATCGGTGCTATCGCATTCGCAACCATCCTTGCTGTAGTTGCAGGTCTAGTACTTGCTTCGTCGTCGTCATTCGCACACGACCTTTACGCAAGCGTGATCAAGAAGGGCAACGCTTCTCCTGAGAAGGAAGTTCGCGTAGCCAAGATTGCTGCGATTGTTATCGGTGCTGTTTCGATCTTCCTAGCAATCGGCGCACAGACCCTGAACGTAGCGTTCCTAGTTGCTATCGCCTTCGCGATCGCCGCTTCGGGTAACCTACCTGCAGTTCTGTACTCGCTGTTCTGGAAGAAGTTCAACACCCGTGGAGCCGTTTGGGCAATCTACGGTGGTTTGTTCTCAGCCCTTATCCTGCTAGTGCTATCGCCTAACGTAACCGGTCTACCTACCTCGCTAATCCCACTGGGACTAGACGGTACCGGCTTCCGTATGGACGTCTTCCCACTAGCCAACCCAGGTATCGTATCGATTCCTCTAGGTTTCATCTTCGGATGGCTAGGAACCGTTACCTCGAACGAGCGCAACACTGCAAAGTACGCAGAGCTCGAAGTTCGTTCGATGACTGGTGCAGCTCTCGGTAAGGCAGCAGTTCACTAACAACTAACAAAAGTTATCCCCGCATTCTTTTTGGGTGCGGGGATAATTTTTTGCCTAAAACATAGGAAAATTGGAACAGATCAAAATGAGCAAAAGACCTACTATTCATGATGTTGCGGAGCGCGCTGGCGTTTCCAAGTCTTTGGTAGCGCTCGTTTTCAAATCAGATTCTGGGGTTAGCGAGAAGCGTCGACAGTTAGTACTGAAGGCCGCCAAGGAACTTGGTTACACCCCTAACGCATTTGCCAGTGCCCTTAGGTCTGGCGACAACGGTTTCGTTGGAATCGTAATCGCGGATTTCCACAACCCACTGTTCACCGAGTTTGCCGATTTGGCTCGCCGCGCATTTGAAGCCAAAGGTATTTACTGCTTCATCACCACCGCGTCGGTCTCTGTGGTTGATGGCGTCGAGCGTATTGACCCTGGGCCAATTCAGCAGGTGCTAGATCTCAAGCCGAGCAGTCTCCTCATCGTGGGCGGTCTAGTTGATCACACCCCGTTCAAGAACATTCGCGAGGATTTACCGATTGCCCAGGTGCTGTCATCCAAGGGTGATTTGAAACGTGCGGTTTCGATTCGAAGCAACGACGACACCGCGATGAAGCTGGTATTAGATCACCTGGTTGCGCTCGGACACAAGAACGTCATCTACGTTGGTCCCGAAGGTGAGCGTGTGGCTGAAGACCGCAAGCGTGCGTTCCAGGCACAGGCAAAGAAACATCGCCTAAAGGGTGCCATGGTTTCAACTTCTCTTTCCAAGGATGAGAATAGTGGTTTGACCGCGGCGCTCACCGCTCTGAAGCAAAAGCCAACCGCGCTGGTCTGCTTCAACGACAACGTGGCCTTCGGTGTGCAAGACGCACTGGCTCGAACCAAGGAGAAGGTTGCGGTCACCGGCTACGACAACACTTTCGTGAGCGCGCTTGAGCGCATCGGTCTCACTTCGGTTGACCAAGACAAGGAGGGCATGGTTAGCCAAGCGGTTTGGCTCCTCACTGACCCTCAGGCTTTCAAGAAATACAGCGGCAAAGAAATCTTGGTTGAGCCCGGCCTAGTGATTAGGAATTCCACAACCCGAATCTAGTAGATTTTGTTTTATTGTTAATACAATTGGAACGTTCCTAGAAAGTAAGTGGTTGCCATGGCAAAGCAAATTGGTGTTGGCCTAATCAGTGTTGGTTGGATGGGCAAGGTTCACTCGCGTGCCTATCAGGCGATCCCTGTGGTCTACCCAGAGCTTGGTCTTTCGCCTCGCCTGGTAATCGCCGCCGACACCGAGCCATCGCGCGGTGAGTACGCGAAGGACGTCCTAGGTTTCGAGGAGGCAACCCTCGACTACCACGACGTACTAAACCACCCAGACGTAGACGTGGTCTCGATCTGTGCCCCAAACTTCCTTCACGCCGAGATAGGTATTGCCGCTGCTAAGGCTGGCAAGCACTTCTGGATTGAAAAGCCAGTAGGTCGCGGAGCGGAAGAGACTGCATCTGTAAAAGCAGCCACCGACGAAGCGGGCGTTATCAGCAGCATCGGCTTCAACTACCGTCATGCACCAGCCGTTGAGAAAGCCAAGCAGCTGATTGCTGAGGGCAAGATCGGCCGCGTCACGAACATCCGCGGTGTTTTCTTCGCAGACTACTCGGCAGAGCCAAAGGGAGCGCTTTCCTGGCGCTTCGTACGTAAGCTAGCCGGCTCCGGAGTCCTCGGTGACCTAATGGGGCACCTCGTTGACCTCGTTCAGTACATGGTTGGCCCAATCGCTTCAGCTTCCGGCATGACCAAGACGATTCACACCCAACGCCCCCTACAGCAGATGGGTAAGGGAACTCACTTCGACGTCATTGAGGGCGGCGAATTGGGTGACGTGGAGAACGAAGATTACGCAGCACTGATGATCCGCTTCGGCGACGATGCAGTTGGTGCCGGCGCAATCGGTACCCTTGAGGCTTCGCGAGTTGCGGTTGGTCCTCGTGCTTCATACAACTTCGAAATCTACGGAACCGAAGGCTCGATTCGCTGGGACTTCGAGCGCATGAACGAGATCGAGATTGCTGCTAACCGCACCGGTGAACTAATCGGTTACACCCGTGTCATGGTTAGTCCCACCTTCGGCGACTTCGGTCACTTCCAACCGGGTGCCGGTACCAGCATGGGCTTCGACGACCTAAAAGTGATTGAAGCCCGAAAGTTCCTCGAATCGGTAACCGGCAAAGCTCACCTCAACTCAAACATCAACGACGCCGTTTCGGCAGCGCTGGTCTGCGATGCGGTTGAGAAGTCGGCCGAGTCTGGTGCTTGGGTCACCATCCCGCAGATTGCTGGCGTGACCGCAGCTAAGCGCTAAAAACCGAAACGATACTGTAAAGGTTTAGGGCAGTTAAGCTACCCGCAATCGTGTAGCCAATCCACTTGGTGTGACTGGCGTTAGTGAACTTTCCCATGATTTTCTTATCTGACGTGAGACGAATCAGCGGGAACAATGCAAATGGAATTCCGAAGCTTAAGAAGATTTGGCTCAAAACCAACACATCCGTGGGGTTAGTGTTTCCAGTCAAAATCAACATGGCTGGGAGCAGCGTAATCAGTTGACGCACAAAGATTGGAAGCGGACGCTTTAATCCAAGCCCGTCCAGGATGACATCACCGGCATAGGTTCCAACCGAAGTCGAAGCCAACGACGATGCAAAAAGTCCGAGAGCGAATAGAGTGGCCAGAACCTGACTGGAGTTACCGAGGGCAGCGAAGGCAGCCCCAATTGCATCTCCGTTTGAGGCGCTTGCACCGAGTTTGGCGCCTAGTACCAGTAGCGACACATTTACAGCCCCAGCGATGACCATGGCGATGGTCACGTCGATACGAATTACTCGAACCAGCGACTTCTTACCCAAGACACCTAGACGGTCTGAGGAGAGCGCAGAGTGCACATAGACGGCGTGAGGCATGATCGTGGCACCTAGAACGCCAAGTGCCAGCAAAACCACTCCTTCGCCTGCGTAGTCGATCTCTGCCGGCGTTAGCGTCATTCCAACCGGAGCAAGCAGCATTGAGGTCACGAATCCAATTGCGGTCAGGGCAATCAGGCCGATAATCACAAGTTCGAAAGTCTTGGCGCGGCCCTTGGCTTGGTAGTAGAGCAGCCCGGTCGCAATTGCGGCGGTGATTAGGCAGCCGATGAACAGCGGTATCCCAAACATCAGGTTGAGCGCAATCGCACCACCGATGATTTCAGCAAGGTCGGTGGCTATAGCAATTGCTTGAGCCTGAAGCCAATAAAGGAAACGTGAAACGGGTGATTTGAATCGCTCACCCATTAGGCGAGTCAGGCTTTTGTTGGTCGCCAACCCAAGTTTCGCGGCTAAGTACTGAACCAGCCAAGCGATGGCGTTTGCCAAAAGCAAAACCCAAAGCAGTGTGTATCCGTAATGGGTGCCGGCCGAGATGTTGGTTGCTACGTTACCTGGGTCCAGGTAAGCAACTCCGGCAACCAGCGCTGGCCCGGTAAGCGCCCAGATCTTCTTACCTGTGAATTGCTTACCGTTCATGCTTCAACCCTACTATTGCCTTATGAGCAACATTCAGGGGCACATCGATTCCCGCTTCAAAACTCTAGAACCACTTTTCGCAGATGCCGTAGCAAAGTCTCACGATGGTGGCGCAGCCCTTTCGGTTCGCGTCGATGGCGTCGAGGTAATAAACGTCTGGGGTGGCAGCGACGGCAAGGGGAGCCCTTGGCAGGAAAACACGTCAAGCGTGATCTTCTCTTGTACTAAAGGCCTAGTCAGCCTGCTCGCAGCAAAGCTCGTTACCGAAGGCAAACTCCAATTAGATCTACCGGTTGCCCACTACTGGCCAGAGTTCGCCCAAAACGGCAAGGGCGCCATCACCGTGCGCCAAGCCATGAGCCACCACGCCGGACTCTCCGCCTTTCGCTACCCGCTCGAGAAGGAAGATGTTGTGGACTGGAGCCGAATGGTTCACCACCTGGAAGTTGCCGAGCCGATCTTCCCAGCGAACGGCCCTCACCAATACCACGCGGTCACATTCGGGTGGCTGGTCGGTGAAATCCTTCACCGCATAACCGGCAAGTCCCTCGGCCCGCTGTTCCAGGAAGCCCTGGCAAGTCCACTAAATGCGAATGCTTGGATCGGCCTACCGAAGTCTGAACTAGGTCAGGTTGCGAGGCTTCTGAACAGTCCAGTCAACCCAGAGGCTCCAGCCTTCGACGACCCGATCTGGAACGGCGTCAAGGCCTACGAGCGAGACGCCATGACCCTCGGCAACGCCTTCCCAATGGGGCTTTCCGAAGGTGACGAAGGCTTCAACGACCCTGAGATTCGCATGGCAGAAATCGGGGGAGCCGGAGGAATCGGAACTGCCAGCGCCCTTTCAAAGATCTGGAGTGCAGCAGCTGGAGCCGAAAACTACACGTTCCTGAATCAAGAAACCATAGATGACATGACCAAGCTGCAGTCAACTGGTCAGCCAGCGATCCCCATCGACCCACCACAGGCGAACTGGGGAACCGGGTTCATGCTGACCTCGGACCACCGCAAGTTTCTAACAACCAAGTCTTTCGGCCACGACGGCTTCGGTGGTCAGGTTACTTTCGCAGACGTCGATGCGAAGCTCGGTTTCGCTTTCATCACTAACGACCTTCAAACGGAGCGCGAGCATCGAGCGGACTCTCTAGTCTCCGAGCTACGACGCCTGTTCTAAACTTTTCGTATGGCCAAGAAACCAGCAGTGGAGAAGACTGAACCGCGCCAGCCAACCATGGCTGATGTTGCGGAGAAGGTAGGCGTTTCTCGTCAGCTGGTTGGATTGGTTTTCCGCGATGCACCGGGCGTTGGCGCAGAAACCGCAGCCAAGATTCGCGCCGCCGCCAAGGAACTCGGCTACCGCCCGAACCTAGCCGCTCAGTCGCTTCGTCGCGACTCCTCCAACAACATCGGTTTCATGTTCCACGCCGACCAGTCGTCGATGCAAGGCATCCTACCGGCAATGTACAAGTACGCCAAGGGCGCTGGCTACAACCTGGTGCTCAGCGTGGTTTCTGCTTCTCACAACGAGAATGACGCCATTGAGGAGCTGCTCGGCTATCGCTGTGAAGGTCTAATCATTTCCGCGTCGGACCTTTCCTTAAACCGCCTGCAGAAGCTCTCCCGCGAGATCCCGATGGTTAGCCTCGGCCGCCGCATGGAACAGGTTCGTGCCGGCATGGTTTCGTCCAACGGTGAAGAGGGAATCTTCGCGGTTACCAACCACCTGATTGATCTGGGTCACAAAGACATCGCCTATGTCCACGGTAAAGACATGCGTGACTCGCAGTTCCGCCTAGAGGGCTACCAGGCTGCTATGGATGCCCACAAGCTTCCGCAGCGCGTCATAGAGATTGAGGGAGATTTCGCCGAGGTCGGTGGCGGTGAAGCCGCTGCGAAGCTCCTGAAGCAGAACCTACCTACCGCTGTGGTCTGTAACAACGACCAGAGTGCCTTCGGCCTCACTCACCGTCTCCTTCAAGCCGGCATTCAGATTCCTGCCCAGGTCTCGGTTACCGGCTACGACGACACCGTGGCGCAGTACCCTTTCCTAGACCTCACCACTGCTCGCCAGGACCCTGATGATCTGGCTCGATTCGCCGTGAAAGACCTCGTAGCTCGAATCAAGGGGGAGAA
>JBEGRZ010000024.1:0-16724 GCA_041180115.1 Actinomycetota bacterium | reverse complement strand
CTATCGGAACCCTGTTGATCGGAGTCGGCGCCTACAGCATCAGAAAGCGCAAGATCTAGGCTCGCTTTCGCAAAGCTTTTACGCCATGAGAAACTAACCTTTACTCATGGGTGGAAATTGGAACATCAATTTGCCGTCGGACGCCCGAACCTATTCGGAAGCCGACTGGCTTGCCTATGGACTGACCGGAACACCTAACACCCGCGAAAAACTGATTGCGCTCACCATCGAAGAGATGGTCAAAAACGGACCCGGGGCCTTCAACGCCAAAGACGTCTGCGATCGCATTGGCGCTAAGCATGCACTGGTGAACTATTACTTTGGCAATAAGGAAATGCTTATTGCCGAGGCAAGTGCTACTACTTATAAAAAGCACGTCTACCAAATTCGCGACGTAATCAAAGCCGCACCCAAAAACCCTGAGAAGCGCCTCCGGGCATTCATTGACATGGATATCGAGTGGCACCGCCACATGAACGGTTGGGCTGTTCTTGTGAGTTATCCGCTGCTTTCCCAAACGTCACGCGAACTAATTGAAGACAATTTTGGTACCGAGCTGAAGGAACATTTCGAGTTTTTAGTGGCAATGGTTGCCCGCATGGTGAGAGACATGCGCACCAACAAGGTGAGCGAGATCGACTTTGAACCCGGCAACCTCCCCAGACAGGAGCTGGCGTTACACCCCGCCGTTGCGCTGGACGCCATCTCGATTCTCTATAGCTCCCACGGCTTGAATATTTGGGTTGCAGGCACCCAAATTGGATCGTCCAAATTGGGCACCAAAGAAATCTCTCAAAAGATTGCCACCGAACATCACATCCAGAGAATTTTGCAGCTAGCCAAAAACAAATAGCACCCTTATTCGCTATATTGAATTGAATTCAATTTTATCTTGAGACTCTAAGGGAGTTATTTTGAAGCGACTTTTTAAGGCGAGCGCTGCAGTATTCGCCGCTCTAGCCCTCGTGATTGGCAGTGCCAACATTGCACAGGCAGTGGCCACCAGAACCCTTGCCACAGGCAACGTTCTTTACGGCCTAGATGGCGCAGGGTCGGGAACCTATGGCACCCTCCACAGTATTGACCCGCTAACCGGTGCAACCTCAGTTGTGGGCTCACGCGGCGGATCGGGCTCCTACGACTTCGCCTACCAGAGCGCATTCAACCCAGTTGATGGCCAGATTTATTGGTCAGGCGCGGTTACCGACGGTGAGCACCTCTGGAAGACCAACCCGAGCACCGGTGCCGCAAGCCTGGTCGCCGAATTCAAAGAGAACGGCACCAACACGGTAATTAACTCTCTAGCAATTGACGCATCCGGAAACGCCTACGGTTTCTCAAACTATAAGTTCTATTCGATCAACCTAGCTACCGCGGCATTGACTCTCATTAACGGCTCAATGCCAAAAGATAGCTTCTACTCGTTCGCGTATAACCCGAGTGACTCTAAGTTCTATGCGATGTCAATCGCCAATACTGGTGGACTCTTCGAGGTTGACGTAACCAATGGCACCGCTACCCAATTGATCGCGATGTCGAACTTCCCAGACCTAGGTGCGGGTACCGGAGCCAACGCTCGAAGAATGTACTCGATGACCTTCGACAAAAACGGCTCAATGTGGGGCATCAACCAGAACGGCGACGTTTTTAGTGCAGTAATTACCGGAGCCTCAGCTGCCGACTTTATGACTAGCGTTGAGGTATCGGGAACCCCTGGTTCAACTGCTACAAACTCGCTTGCAGTAACCTACCCAGCAAGCAGTGAATCTGAAGGTGGCCTTGCCAACACCGGCACCCAGGACGGCGTTCAGGTTGCCTTGGCAACCGGCGCAGCACTGGCAATCGCAATCGGTGCAACTTTGACCGTCTACGGTCGCCGTCGCACCCGCTAACACATTTACCGAAGTGGGGATACCAAAAGGTATCCCCACTTTGCTTTAAGTCTTAGGCTTACGTCATGGTCAAACCACTCGCAGTCTTACGTCTACTTACCTCAGCCTCACTGCTAATTGCAATCGTGTGGCAGATTACCGATCGACTCCTAAACAACATCTTTCGCCCTGGCGAGTACTTTGCTTACTTCACCATTCAAAGCAGTTTGGTCGCTGCCGTTGTGCTCGCAGTAGCCGGCATTCGCGAACTCAAGGGCCTCGAAGACACCAAGACACTGAACCTCGCAAGACTCAGTGTGAGCACCTACGCAATCGTCGTTGCCGTTGTCTACAACGCACTACTTCGAGGAACACCCGTACTACCAGGCGACCCAGACTACGGCTATAACTGGCCGGTAGCCCCAAACGAGATCCTCCATGTTTGGGCTCCAATCTTCATCGTGCTTGACCTCGCTCTAACAGTGATGGGCTACAAGCTCAAGTTCAAGCAGATCTTCTGGGTGCTGCTATTTCCACTTGCCTGGCTTGCTTTCACAATCGTCCGCGGGCTGATTACAAACTGGTGGGCTTACTGGTTCTTGAACCCAAACGAAGACGCCGGCGTTCCTGGAGTAATCACCTACATCGTTATCATCGTAATCTTCGGCCTGGTATCCGCAGCCATTTCCCTCGGACTGAACAAGCTCGCAAGCAAAGCTCGTCGCTAAACAGGTAAACTTGAAAAGTTGCCTAGTGTAACTCCAGGAGAATTCGCCTAGTGGCCTATGGCGCACGCTTGGAAAGCGTGTTGGGTGCAAGCCCTCATGGGTTCGAATCCCATATTCTCCGCGCTCCTCGAAAGAGGACGTTCACTAATGAGACAGTGAAAAACCCTCTGAGAAATCAGAGGGTTTTGTCATGCTGGGCGTCAGCGAGGGCATAGATACTTGCCGTGAACTCGCCCAACTTCGTGCGAACACGGCAAGGAACGCGAACGTAGTCGGCACCTTCAAAATTATCAAGCGCTGACCAGAAGGCTGGCAAGTTTTCAGATGTGAAAAGTTTCACCGGCACGATGTTTCCAGCAGTGGCAAGACGTATTCCAGGGAAGCCGACCTCCGCTCCCCAACCTGCTTGTTCAAAAGACCCAAAAACCTCGCCATCAATCCAAGTGCCGTTGAGTGGCTTCAAAACGTGTTCATTAGGCCCACCCGGTTGCAACGTACCGTAGACAGCCAAAGCCGTTTCAAAAGTGGCATTTAGATTGTTCGGCATCTTTCAATGGTCGCAGAAGGACGTCTATTTGTCAGGATTTTCAAGACGCTTCAATCGCGTTCAAGGTAGCCCAAATCTCAAAGATGGCGTAGAAAGATGGCGTAGAAATGGTTTGAGAAATCAGGCTTCGGCGTCAACACCGAGGATCAAGCGGGTAATGCGTTCCACCTGTTCTCCGTAAAGTCCGAGCGAGTCGCAAGACTCGGTGACCGAAGCCAGCACTGGTGTTTAAACGCATCAGGTTCACTAATGAGACAGTGAAAAAGCCTCTCGAGAAATCGAGGGGCTTTTGTCTTTTTTGACGGATACGATTTTGATTATGCGCGAAAGACATCCGATTCCCGAAGACGTAATGGCAGCACTCAAATCAGAGAACGTCCTCGCAGATTTCCAAGCGAGACCGGCTTATCAGCGAAATGACTACGTGGGATGGATCACTAGAGCCGTACGCGATACGACTCGACAAAAGCGAATAACCCAGATGATTGATGAACTCCGCAAAGGTGGCGTTTACATGAATATGGTCCACTCCGCGTCTTCAAAAGAGTAGGGGCGTGACAAATGGGCTTGATTTTGGTTCGGTTGCCAAGGTTAGTCTTGAATGACTCGGTTTTTGAACCGATTTAGCGATGGAGTGAATTATGCATCTTGGCTACGTTGTTTTGTACGTGAAAGATCCGGCAGCTTGTCTTGCCTTCTGGACCGAGAAGGTCGGGATGGTTGAGAAGGATCGTAAGCACGCTGGCGGTTTCGATGTCGTGAAGGTTGGATTTGCTGACCAGCGTTTCAACTTCGAGTTGGTTCCATTGGACCTGATGAAGAACAACCCTGATGGGTTGGATTTGGCGACTCCGTCGATTGCATTCCAATGCGATGACTTACATGCAACGCGTGAAAAGTTGGTTGCCGCTGGCGTCAACGCCATGGAGGTCGGTGAGCACTCCGGTGTTATGGCATTTGCTTTCTCCGACAACGAGGGCCGCTGGTTCGCGGTGACCAACTAATGGCTGACTTATTTAGCAAAGAAGAGAAGGCGGCAATGAGAGCTGCCGCTGCCGAGCGTCGCCGCAAGGCTGGGCCGGAGGAATTGGCTGCGGAAGTTCAGGAAAAGATTGCCGAGATGGCGCCTGCCGATCGAGTTATTGCAGAGGCAGTGCACTCGATTGTGATGAAGACCGCTCCCCAACTGCAGCCAAAGACCTTCTATGGAATGCAGGCCTACTTCCTTGATGGGAAGGTGCTTTGTTTCTTCCAGGATGGTGGAAAGTTCAAGACCCGTTACTGCACATTTGGCTTCCAAGAAGCCGCTTCGTTAGACGATGGTGAGATGTGGCCAACCAGTTTCGCGATTACCAAGCTAACCAAGGGTGTTGAAAAGCAGATTGCAGAGCTCGTGAAGCGAGCTGTCGGCTAGTTACTTGCCCCAGCTGTCCGGCGGGCCAACTAGTAGAAGCGCCGCGAAAATCGCTGCGACGACTAGCAGGAGAGCAAGGACAAGTAGAACTGGGCGATTTATAAACCAGCGGAACAGCCGATCGAACCAGGTGCTGTCTTTTGGATGGTCGCTTGCGGTGGTTCGCCACTCCCCTTCGAGTGTTTTCTTTTTCAGTTGCAAGCGCTCGAACGGGATGGTTGCGTAAGGCACGATTGCTAGGGCGATGCCGAGGATGATTTTGCGGGTGCTCCAACGCTGGTTTACTCCGACGAGTGCAGCGGTGACTCCGTAACCTAGGAATACGAGGCCGTGGATGCCACCGATTACCGTAACCACTATTGGCGCCATGGTGGTTAAGGCCTTGGCAAGGAGTCCAAGGATTAGCAGAGTCCAAGTGATCGCTTCGGCAATTGCGAATACTACGAACAGGTCTTTGGGCTTCATGTTTTTAATTCTGGCGACGATATGTTCCAATCCCTGAAGCCCTTGCTTGTTCAGTTCCCTGGCCCACTCCATTTCGAGGGCGAGGATTGAGAGCCCGAAGAAGATGAAGACGAGTCCGGGGCCTGGGGTGACCATCATGATCAGCCCGAGAAGTAGGAGCACAAAACCGACGATCAAAGTGAGCACATAGCGAACTGGGTGAGGTAGGGCAGAAAGTAGTTTCTTAATTCGTTCCATCGATTACGAGTTTAAGACCTAGCCTTGAAGAATGATTAACGCAATCTTCGTGAACCTACCAATCGAGAATCTCAAACGATCGGTGGAGTTCTTTTCTGGGCTCGGCTTTAAGTTCAACGAACAGTTCACCGACGAACAGTCAACCTGCATGCTGGTTGGCGAGAACATCTACGTGATGCTTCTAGAGCGTGAAAAGTTTGCTGGTTTCATCACCAAACCGATTGCCAGCAAGGACGTGACCGAGGCAATTCTTTCGCTATCCTGCGAGTCAACCGAGGCAGTGAAGGAACTGGTAGAGAAGGCGCTATCGCTTGGAGCTAAAAAGGTTAGCGAACCTGCAGACCTCGGCTTCATGTTCAACTGGGGATTTGAAGACCTAGATGGCCACCTTTGGGAGTTCTTCTGGATGAATCCTGACTACGTTCAGTAATTCTTCTTTCTTGAAATGTTGACGCGAGCCTTACGGTGGTTACGCTTGATGGATGACGACAAACCAGAACCGCATCAAAGTCGTCTTCCTTAGCTTTTATTTTGAAGCTTGGGACGCACTCGCAGACGTCCATGCCGAAATGATCGCCGATCCGCGTTTTGAAGTAACTGTTATTTCGATTCCACGCCGCTTCAGCAAAGGTGAGCCTTTCGGCGAAGAAGATCGCGTCAGTGCGTTTTTTGATGCGCTGGGCATTGGGCACCTGCGCTTCAACTTCGAAGACGCAGGTATTGGTCTGAGTAAACTTCGCGAGATTGCACCCGACTACGTTTTTATCAACTATCCGTGGCAGCGAAACTGCCAACCTGGTTATCGTGTGGAGGTACTTTCTGAATTTACGAAAGTCGCCTATGTCCCCTACTATTCACTGGCGCTGGTTAATGAACCCGGCGAAGTTGGGGTGGCTCCGCATCTTTATGCCCAGAGGTCGAACCAGCTGGCAGCCTTGGTGTTCACCCACGATCGAAACACTTTGGATGCCTACTCCACGACGTCTCGAGGAAACGATCACGTTCACCTGACCGGAACCCCAAAGCTTGATGCACTGGTTCGCAAAACTCATGTCTCAAGCGGGGCATGGCCGTTGAGCAATGAGGGTAATCACAGAATGGTCTGGGCACCGCACCATAGCTTTTCACCTGCCTGGCTGAACTTTGGAATGTTCCCGCAAGTTTTCCAAGACATGCTTCGTTTCGCTGCCGCTCATCCCCAATGGGACATCGTGATGCGCCCCCACCCAATCATGTTCCGGACACTGGTCGAGCAGGATTTAGTAGTTGAACAGGTTTTGACGGAATGGTTGTCGGCCTGGAATGCCTTACCGAATACCGCCATTGATCAAGACGGTGAGATTGCCGATGCGTTTGCCGCAGCAGACCTATTTGTAACGGATGGAATCTCGTTCCTCGGCGAATACCCAATTGCCACCGGCAAGCCGGCGATTTTCTTCGATAAGGAGGACCACTGGCCTTGGTCGCCGATGGGAGGCTTGGCATCTGAAGCCAACATTCACGTTAGAGACTTCGACTCTTTCAGCAAGGTGTTTTCAACCATCAATCGAGATGGTCTGCCAGATTTTTCCAATGAGATTCGCCAGCTCCGTGATGCTGCAATGCCCCACCCAGGCGAAGCTGCAAAGCGAATTGTCGATGTTGTCTTGGAAGATTATCGTTCGGGTACTCCGCTGGTTGACCGCTCCGTCATCACCGAGATTGCTTGGGAGAATCGCCCGGGCACAGAAGCTCCTTGGCCAGACTAGGAATAATCCAACCAGTTCATAACTTTGACTTTTTATGGGTACAGAGTGGATGGGCTTCGACTTCGAAGCAATGGCCAAGAGCCTGCGGGAAAATTTAAAGAACTTCGGGGGATTCAGTCCCGAGGAAGTTCGCCGGTCTGGATTGCTTACCGAAGAGGGCCTACGTCTTCACATCCTCAACGCACTCATGGTTTCACCAAAGACGGGGCACCAACTTGTCGAGGCATTGAATCAGGTGAACTTAAAGCCATCGGCAAGCGTTATTTACCCACTTTTGGAGAGCTTGCATGATGAATGCTTGGTCAAGGTGTCTGTAAAGAAGGACAGAAAAATCTATTCCATCACCGAGGCTGGCGAAGCCTTATTGGCAAGTACACCGATTCCAGAAGAAAATGTTGGTGACCCAGTGGAAAACTCTTGGGCACCAAAGTGGGTGGATGCCCGTGGAGTAGTTCCAGTTGCTGGGGCTAGGTTGGCCAAGGTGGGGCTCGAGGTTTCGAAGTACGGAACCAAAGAGCAACAGGAACGGGCCGCCGAAGCAATCAACGAGGCAAGCCGCCAGATTCACAAAATCCTCTCCGAGAATCCGTCTTGAAATCCCGTTACCGCCGAATTCTGCGGTTCGCTGCACTCGCGCTGTTTCAAACTTGGTGGTTTGAACTAGCCCTGCCGAAGTTCGGCTTGAAAGGGATCGTGGCTAGAGGTCGCCTCCGAAGATTCAAGAAATTGGCGAGGAGATTTGGCGCCCTTGCCCTAGACCTCGGGGGTCTAATCATCAAAGCTGGACAATTCGCTTCGTCGCGTTTGGATGTCTTACCAGAGGCGATTACTTCCGAACTTGAATCACTCCAAGACGAAGTCGCACCGGTTCCATTTGACCTAATTCGTCCTCAAATCGAGCAAGAACTTGGCATGGGCATAGCAGTTGCCTACAGAGATTTCGACCCTACGCCGATTGCTTCGGCTTCCCTTGGGCAGGTTTATCGAGCAGCCTTATCAAACAGCCTGGCCGAAGATTTTGGCAGTTCCAATGTGGTTGTTAAGGTACTTCGTCCGGGGATTGAAGAGATTGTTGAGGTCGACCTAAAAGCTCTTCGCAAAGTTGGAGAATGGCTGTCTCGAATAAAGCTGGTTTCTCGTAGAACCGACGCACCCGCTCTGATCGAGGAATTCGCAGCCGTTAGTTTGCAGGAAATTGACTATTTCCACGAGGCGCAAAACCTAGAACGCTTCAAGGCCAATCATTTATCCGAGCCTCGCATCGGGGCGCCGGTGATCATCTGGGAACGCACCGCAAAGCGCGTATTGACCTTGAGCGATGTTTCCGCAATAAAAATTAGTGATGTCCAGGCTTTGCAAGCGGAAGGAATCAACCCGAATACCGTGGCTGCGGAATTAGCCAGGAACACTTTCGAACAAATATTTACCTACGGCTACTTTCACGCAGACCCTCACCCGGGCAACATATTTGTGTCAAAGGTTGGGGACAGCGACTTCAAGATAACCTTCATTGATTTTGGAATGATGGGTGAAATATCAGATGAGCTTCGTGGCGGTTTACAGAAATTCCTTATTGCGCTCGTTTCCAGGGACGCAAGAGCATCGGTGATCGCCATGCAGAAACTTGGGGTTCTCCTACCTTCCGCTGACACGGTTGAGCTTGAGCGAGCCATCGTTGCGCTCTTCGAACGATTCGGAGGTGTCGGGGTAGCCGAATTAACTCAGACGGACCCTGAAGAATTCAAGCAATTGGCGATACAGTTCAGCGACCTATTACGCACGCTTCCGTTTCAACTTCCCGAAGACTTTTTGCTGCTTTTCAGGTCGATTTCTCTTCTGTCGGGTGTCACCAGCGCTTTGAACCGAGATTTCAACATGTGGGACGCAGTTGATCCGTTTGCTCGCACACTACTTAATGGTGGAGGCAACAACACAGCCAGGGCCATCGGGCGTGAAGCTTTGGCTTTCGCTTCGACCCTTGCGGGTTTACCTGCTCGCCTTGATTCGGCACTGACACGGTTAGATCAAGGTCTTGTATCCGTGCGCCTTCCCGAGGTCGAAAAGGGTCTTCGCCGGATCGATGGAAGTGCTCGGCGAATCACCTCTTCGATAATCTTTGCGGTACTTCTACTTAGCGGAGTTGCTCTAAGAATTGCCAATGATGAGTTGGGGAATTGGTTGTTACTCTCGAGTGCGCCGTTCTTACTGCACGCTAGCGGCCTGTTCCGCTGGAAATAAATCCAGCAGCTACCGAAGCGCTGACCGTAGCGCAGCTAGGATGCCTTCGACGTCTTCTTCGGTGGTATCCCAAGAACACATCCAGCGAACCTGACCGGTTTCCTGATTCCAGACATAGAAGCGGTACTTAGCAACCAGTTCTTCAGCAACGCTCTCTGGCAGAACTGGGAAAACGGCGTTGGCTTCTGCCTTGTTCTCTACCGAAATCTCTGGGTGTTGCTTTGAGATTGCGACTACTCCGTCGTAGAGTTTGGCAGCCATGGCGTTGGCGTGCTTGGCGTTTGAGATGGCTAGTGCTGCGTTGTTCTCGTAGAGCGCATTTAGCTGGGCAGACATGAAGCGCATCTTCGATGCCAACTGCATGGACGACTTGCGCAGGTATGGAAGCGATTCGGCTAGAGCCTTACCGCGATGGGTTGAGGTATCGGTGACGATTACCGCCTCGGCACCCATTGCGCCAATCTTGGTGCCACCCAGCGAAACCAGGTCAACACCTGCTTCTGTGGTGAACTCTTTGAACGAGACTCCAAGCGCTGCAGCCGCATTCGAGATTCTCGCGCCATCGAGGTGAAGGAATAGGTTGTGCTGGCGGGCAATCTTGGAGAGCGCCTTGATTTCACTGACTTGGTAGAGGGTGCCAAGTTCGGTGGTCTGGGTGATGCTAATCACGCCAGGCTGGGCACGGTGAACCGAGCCGATGTCGAAGATCTGGCTCTCAACCTGCTCCACGGTCAGTTTGCCGTTGTTGGTTGGGACGGTCCACAGCTTGAGGCCTGCCATCTTTTCTGGCGCTCCGCCCTCGTCCACGTGGATGTGCGCCGAGGAGGCGCAGATGACCGCTTCCCAGCGCTTGGTGGCAGCCTGTAGCGCCACGACGTTAGCTCCGGTGCCATTGAAGACCGGGAAGCCAACCGCATTTTCGCCAAACAGGTCTTTGACCATCTGATCGAATTCGGCGGTCACCGAGTCTTCACCGTAGGCGACCTCATGACCTTCGTTTACTTTCAGCATCGCTTCAAATACAGCCGGGTGAACGCCGGCATAGTTGTCGCTAGCAAAACCGCGTGGGTGTTTGATCATTTGTTTAGTCCTCTGGGATTGTCGCTTGGCGACCCTCGAACGGGGTCGAAAGAATTACGGTGGTTCTGGTTGAGACGTTTGCGGCAGCGCGAATTCGTCCTAGTAGGTGTTCAAGGTCGGATGGCTCCGAAACCGCAACCTTGACGATATAAGACTCCACCCCGGCAACCGACCAACAGCTTTCAATTTCTTCGATCGGTTCAATCAGTGAGGCTATGTCGTCTGGTCTAGCCGGGTCAATCGGCGTGAGCGAAACGAGAGCATGAACGGCTAGGCCTACCGCACGCTGGTTTACCTTCGCCTGGTAACCATCGATCACGCCCTTCGATTCCAACTTCTTGATTCTCTGGTGAAGTGTGGAGGTGGGCACATCGAGAGAGGCCGCCAGGTCACCCACCGAGACGCTCGAGTCTTTGGCTAGGCGGGTTACGATTTCGCGGTCTAGTGATTCCATGGTGAAAGTATGCCAGTTAGGCGGTAATCCCCTTCGTCGAATCGATGACATCAGCCAGCTTGCGGTTCAAGGTTTCATAGAACACGTTCAGCGGGAACTCGTCGTCCAGGATGAGGTTCACCATTTCCTTCAGTTCGCCGCCGGTTGGCAACTGGTCTACCCCCTTGGCCCAGTTCGAGGCTGGGTGAGGCTGAACGAGTGAGGTCACGAACTCGTATGCCGAGATCCATTGGGCGAGACGGGAACGGTTGATGCCGTCGTGGTAGAGCGCCTCAACCTGTTCACATAGGTTGACCACTTCTTCGGTCACACGATCCCAATCGAATGCCAGACGGTTGTCGGTCCAGTTGAGAGCACCGGTCTTGTGCAGGTGAGCAAAGATGATCTGACCACCAAGGCCGTCATAGTTTCGAACACGACCACCGGTGATTGGGAAACGGAAAAGACGGTCAAAAAGAATCGCGTAGCGCATGAACTTAGCAAGCGGATCGCCTTCTTCATCGAGCAGCAGAGTCTCGCGGAAGGTTGAAAGGTCGCAGCGCAGTTCTTCCAGCGCATACATCCAGAACGGCATGCGCTGCTTGATCATGAACGGATCAAACGGCAGATCACCGCGCGAGTGCGTGCGGTCGTGAATCAGATCCCACAGCACGAAGGTTTCCTGGGCTAGTCGCTGGTCGGCGATCAGACGTTCGGCATCGGCCGGTAGCGGTAGGTATAGGAGTTCCTTGGCTGCCTTGCTGACGCTGCGGAAACGAGCTGCCTCGCGGTCGCAGAAAATACCTCCCCAGTAATAGGTCGCTACCGAACGAGTGGCCACGGTCTCTGGGAAAAACACAGCGGAGTTGGTGTCATACCCGGCCGTGAAAGCGATGAACTCAATCGGGATGAAGGCAGGGTTGTTGTACTTCTTCTCTTTCTTGGCAAGCCAGTCTGGCCAGAAGGTGTTGGTGATGAGCGCTTCGAGGTTGCGGTTCGGATTTCCGTTCTGCGTATACATCGAGAACACGGCTAGGTGCTGAACGTCGTTATTGCGGTTCAAGTCTGGTCGGAACTTCTCGAGCGAGTCGTAGAAGTCAGGTACTGCAAATCCACCCGTTCTCCAGTTCTCAAGGTCGACCTTTACCGCGGCAAGGTAATCTGCCTGGTGGGTGAAATCTGGGGCGAATTCGTCGATGCTCTCTAGAACGGCATCAAGGTGCTTCGAGGCATCGGAGTGGGCATACTCTGCTGCATCAATGGAGCCGTCCTTGGCCTGCATCGGACGAAGTGCTTCAACCGCATTCGACAGCTTGATCCAGCGTGGATCGCGCGTTGCCCAGGTTTCCCTTGATGTGGAGTTAGCCTTAGCAACCGCTCTGGCATTACCTAACCAGCCAGCCACGTTAAGCCAAAACTGCTGGTTCTGGTAGTCGGATATGGAGTCATCGCCGAACAGATCGGAATCCGCAATTACAACCACGCGACCGGAACCGTGATTCACGGCTACCGCCAAAGTGGCTTCGGCTGGTAGTGCGGCGTCGGAGGATTTCAGGATGACCTCCGCCTTCAAACTTGGGGAAACCTCAAGAGCGCCGGCACGATAAAGGCAGACGATACCGGTCTTGTATGCGAAATCTGACTCGGTCAGGCGCTCGAACTGCGGCAAGATCCAGGTTGGAACTTCCTTGTGGTTGCGCTCCGGATCCTGAACGGTTGCGTTTAGAACCTTAATTCCGAAACGTTCGGCTAAAACTGCAAAGTTGTTTCCATACTTAGGCTGTTCGGTTTCGGTGAGCAAAAGGAGTGAGCCGCCATTGGTTACGAATTCCTCAATGCTTTCGATTTCCTGGGTGGTGAAGACCGGAGAACCAACGCCGATGGTCTTTTCCCACTCTTCGGTTGCAGCGTGAGGAATTACTAGGACGTCGGCGTCGGCAAGCGCCGAAGCATCGAACAATCCGGTCTCATGCAGCGCCACCTCGAAGCCAGCCTCTTTGGCGCTTTCGGCAAGCTTTGCGTAGCTGGCATCGGCCGGGTTGGCTGGGTTCATTTTGGCAGCCTGCTCTGGCTTGACCGCCCAAGCCTGCGAGTGCGCTTGATCGATCAAAATGCGTGTGGTCTTCGACATTGAAACTCCAACTCCATAATGTTTCTGGATTTGAACCTATTATTGCGGATAAATTGTTGCTCTTACTAGTTTTTCTTGTAAATATTCCCGATAAATCATCTAGGTTCGAAATGACTAGGCTGGAACTACATTGTTTGCCTCATTGCTCTCCCTGATAGCCGCTGCCGCCTATGGCGTCGGCGATTTCTTTGGAGCCATCGCTTCACGCAAAACTCACCCGATTCTGGTCTCCTTTATCGGACACATTTTCTATGCGGTCACCGCATTCCTTGGTCTGCTTTTGATTCAGGGTCAGTGGAGTCCTACTGCTACCTTGGTTGGAGTGGCCACCGGTGCATCTGAGGCTCTTGGTTTTCTGGTTTTCTACTACGCACTCACCCTTGGCCGAGTGGCGATGGTAGCCCCTCTGGTGTCTGTGATCTATGCGATTGTCCCTGTGATTTGGGGATTAGTGACAGGCGACCAACTTTCCAGCACCGGTTGGACCGGGGTAACCATCGGGCTCTTGGCAGTGCTTGCGTTGTCGATGGAATCGGGCAACTCGGATCAAGGGGATAAAAAGCCGCTTTCCGTGGTTCTGACTCTCGCCCTGGCTGGCGGTGTGATGTGGGGGTTTTCTACGGTCGCACTCTCCTATGCTCCCGAGCGCTCTGGAATGGTTCCGGTAGTCGTTGCCGGATTCACTGCTTTCGCGTTGATGGCTTTGATTGTCCTAGCTACCCGCAAGAAGATGACTCAGGCATACACCTCGGATGCACTAGCACCTTCAATTTGGTCCGGTGTGCTCTTTGGAGTTGCCAACCTCTTCATCATCACGGCACTAAGGTACGGGTCTCTGTCGCTGGTTGGCCTTTTGACCGCGCTCTACCCGCTGGCAACCGTGTTCCTGGCGCGTTTCATCTTGAAGGAACAAATCGGTAGGGTTCAATGGTTTGGAATCGGGTTGGCAGTGTTGGCTGCCGCTCTTTTGAGTCAAGGTTAGGAATGGTCATGGAATACTTGGTGAATTTCAAAGAGGTTTCAACTCAAGGGCTGGAGTCTTCCCCTTACGCCGCTCAACTAGCAGGAGTGCGCGCCAACGAAGCGCGCTACTTCAAGAACAAGTACAACGCCGATTTCGTGGTTCGCCCAGCGTCCGAAACCCCCGAATTGGTTGCATACGTCGCCAAGGTTTTGCTCGAAAGAGACATCGTGATCGACGCGAAACCACTCGAGACCACCGAACTACACGTGGACGGCATCCGCTGGACCTTCGTGTTCTTCGAAAGCGGTCTCTCGATCAACGTTCTTTACACCCTGGAGAACGCCAAGAAGCGAGCGGTTGGTTTCAAGCTCTGCATGGACATGCCGGTTCCAGAGGAACTTGCCACCAAGTTCAAGTTCGCTCGCCAGAAGTCGAAGCTAGCCGGCGAAATTAGAGGAACCTTTTTCGTAGTCAAGGGCGAATACTAGAACTCAAATCAGTGGCAGGGTCAAGCGTAGAACACTTGAACCACCAAGAGTTGTAACATCCCAACTCAAAGCAACTTCTGAAAACATTCGTAAACCTAAACCGCGTGACCCACCCGCATGCCAAGTCGCACCGTTGCTTTCGATTTCCAAAAGCAAGCAGTCACCTTCAATGAAGGCCCTGATCTTCACCTCACTGGATGCTCCATGATTCACTGCGTTTGAACATGATTCGCGCAAGACCTCCAGCGCTGCCTGTGCGGTATCAGGCGACCCAGCCAGCCGGCTCGCAACTGCGTCTGAAAGTTCGATTCGAATTGCGCAGACACCACGCCAAACCTCGATGAGCTCGTCACAAACCTCGCGGATGCCCGCTTTGTCTAATTTCGATGGCTTTCCAAGTTCGGCTACCGCACTGTCGATGGTCTGTTGTAGCTCCTTGGACAATTTGGCGTCCAGCGTAGTCGCGGTTGCTAAACGAATAGCAGCAACCTGGAGAGAGGCTTGAATAGGGCCATGCAAAACGGTGGCAAGGCGGTTGCGAACGACCCAAAGTTGTTGGCGAATCTTTGCTGCCTGAATCTCGATTTTGTCATTCTCACTCGCGAATCTACGTTCGAGTTCTTGCTGGCTCAGTGCAGAGATCCGCAAAAGCCCGACCACGATCACAACCAAGCCAACCAACGCTGGATACATCAGGTTCAGGTTGCTCGGGATGTCTGCGTATCTGGAACCAAACGCGATTACCGAAATGACGGCAAGTACCACATATGAAGCAACCAGGGTAGCCAGACCTGCCAGCGGCGGCAAAGTACGGTCCCCGACGAGTCGATTGAAGAGCCAGCCGCCAACCCAAGTCATCAGCAGGGTGGGAGCCGCAACCTCTAAGAACAAGCCGAACCCAAACTCGTACACAATCGGCACCAGAAGGCTATAACTGAGAATGATTGCGACTAACTGGTGACCATTGAGGTCTTTTAACCGCGGACGCGAAGCGAAATGAAGATTAGTTTTTCTCGCGTCCTTGGTTACCTGTTGAACCGTGTTTGGCAGATTCGCCAACTCGTGCGCCAAAGGCCGAACCACCAACTCAATCGCATCAATCAGCTCTCTACGCACTCTACCCAAATCCAAGGCAGAGTTCACGCCATCGAGGTTCGATTTGATTTTGCTAATGAGAGGCTCCAGAGTCTCGGTCACTCTTTGGGTGGCGGCCTTGGAATCCCTAACCAGTGCCTCATCCAGTTCGTTCGAGTTTTGAAGCAGGCCATCGAATCGGCTTTTCAAAACCTGCATGGCAACCTGGTGGCGGCGTCTTGCCGTCACGAACGTGGTGATTAGCGACATCCAGACCAAGACGTGGAGCGGCGAGGTGGTGAGGCGATACTGCCATTCATCGGCTGGCACAATACCTAAGGCGCCACCCAGCACTACCAACACCAAGGCCCTTAGACCGGATCCGGTCAAATAGGACAGAAGCAGAAACCAGTTGAACCACTTCGATTCCGGATCTCGCAGGAAAGATATTTTGCCTAATAGCAAAGGCAGTACCGACACCGCGAACGCTGTAGCCGAAAGGGTTAGCCATGAAAATAATGACCCACCGAGACGTGGATAGTCATAAAGTAGGTTTGCCCAAAGTGATGGAACTAGATAGAGCCAAAGCGTTAGTCGGTCGGTTGCGTATTTGCCACCGAAAATAAGATTTCTGTTAGCCATGACCGCCGGCCGCGGCAAAGTAGGCTTTCGCTGCCTCAATTCGGTGGTTACCCTCTGCGTTGCCATCGATGTCCAACTGAACCAAGACTCGGGTGATCACGGCCTCGACAGCACGCACCGAAGTGCCACGAATGTCAGCTATCTGTTGATTGGATTTCCCCTGAGCAACCAGTTGCAGAACCTGAAGCTGACTTTTCGAAAGCTTCGCCAGCGGACGATCAGCCAACAGATCGTGCCGAAATTTTGCACTGACCTGTTCACTCAACACCGCATTCAGTGCCTCAACCAACGCATTGGAGTCAACCAGCGCACTCTTTCGCAGGTAGGCGGCGTTGTTGAGAACCTCGGTAGACGTAGACTCAGCAAATCGCGGATCCGGCAAATTGGTTAGAAACACCACACCGCGTCCTGGTGAAGCCGCATGAACCGCCGTGGCTAAATCGAATCCGTTTGGACCGGGACCCAAATCGATATCCACTACCAATGAGTCTGGGTCGTGCTTGGCCACCAAGCGCTTGGCAGCAGCGGCATTACCAGCCGCAAATACTTCGAAGTCGTTGGCCTCAAGCATTTTCGCAATCAAATCACAAAGCAACGGTTCGTTCTCGACTACGAGAACTGATCGCTTCTTGGCTATTTGACTGAAACCCACATCACTATCGTA
>JBEGRZ010000023.1:0-17098 GCA_041180115.1 Actinomycetota bacterium | reverse complement strand
TACAGATTGATCTCACTAAAAAAACTAGTCAGCGTAAATAAGTTCAGCTACCGAGACGTAGCAAAGATTCTCAGACTCTCGCACCAGCGAATTGGCCAACTGGTTGCGATAATCAGTAAAAAGAATTCAACTTTCTAGTTATATGGCTATACTCAAAGTTGTCATATTGATTACTAGGGGGAACTTTGAAAAACAGATTTATTGCCCTTTTGGCGTTAGCAAGCCTTTTGCTTAACGGTTTTTCGGCACAGGCGGAAACTCTCCCGTCAGACATTGCTATAGATATATTAGAAAATGTAACGCCAGGGCTCATCAGCGAAACTGCAGCTGAATCTCAGACGTCTATAAACGAGTTGGAGACCAGCGGAAGCGTTTTGGTGTCCGACGTTATCGGCCGCGAGACAAACTCGATTACTTCGATCGAACTACTCGATGTTGAAAACCTCAATTCCACATCGACTGGTATGACTCATCTTGAATCGAGTTCGGACAATAGTGAATTCATGGTGCAACCGCTAGAGCAGGGTTTCCGAATTCTAGATATCCTCCCTGATGCAAACGCCTCCAACAGGTTCAGCTTCAAAATCCATGCGCCTTCCGGAACCAAATTGGTCGAATCATTAGGGAGCATACGCCTCGAGTTAGGTGATGAAATTCTCGGCGTGATTCGCGCACCGTGGGCAGTTGATTCACACGGAGATTCTGTGGAAACACATTTCGAATTGGCCGGGTTCACGGTTACTCAGGTGGTTGACACGAATCCCCTCACCGCATTTCCAGTGATTGCCGATCCAAATTGGGGATATGCGTTTACCTTTACACAGAAAAACACACCTTTGACCTCTTGGAAAGCGCTTCACACTTGTTTCAATTGCTACTTTCCTGTCACTGGGGCACCCAAGGCCTGGCCAACGTACGGAACGATACTTAATCTGAAGGCTGTCTGGGAAAACATGCAATGTATGATGTCCTTTGTAACAACAGGGACCAACCTTTACCGATGGAAATTCAATGCCACCAGTGCTCAGGTCGATGGTTACGGTTCGTACATTACCTTTGAATTGAGCAAATTTCCCTCCACTGGAAAAAACAGATTGATTGTTGACGCATTTATAGTCAATGACTACAAACTTGGAAATGCTGTGTATGTTGCTGCTGCCCAAGATACATGGTCTAAATTCGCCTCAAACTTGGATCAAATTTGATGAAAAGCGTGAGACCTAATTTCGGGAATTCTAAGGCAAAGTTGGCGGGAGTAATCCTTCTGACCGGCGCTAACGTTGCTCTCGACATCTGGCAAATGAAAGTTGGGAGATATTCTGCCTATTATTCTCTAGTCCCTATCGCAGCCGTTTTCCAACTTGGCTACTTTTACTTGATTATCAGGCTCTTTAGCTGGTTGCTTGAAAAAGCCGAGAAACTCGACAACATCTTTCGTCTTATGATTTCTCTGACACTCGGAGCGACTCTGTCATTTCTATTGAGCTTGAGTAGTGGTGTGATTAGATTGCCTGAGTTGCAGTTACCGTTGGGCGACGGTGTGGTTTTCCGTCCGGGAACTCTTCCAGATCCTTTCTGGCCAGGTCTGCCGATTTGCCTAATTGTTGGATACCTTGCCTTCTATTTATGCGCTAGACCGGTAAAGAATAAGTCGCGCTAAACACGACGCTTGGCTGGGACAAGCGCCCAGAGGATTGCCGCGGCATCGATGAACTCTTGCGCGATAGCGTTCTCGGTAATGGTCACCAAACCAGAAGCCCCGCCAAGCATGGCGATAAGCGAAAGACCCATTCCAATACCTGCTGCCTGAAGTGCTCGGTTGCGAGCAGCCTTGGCTGCGTGAATGGCATCGGCTAGGCGGCCAATCGAGTCTTCAACGATAACCACCGAGGCGGTCTCGCTGGCTGCAGTGGCTCCCCTAGCGCCCATGGCAACACCAACATCGGCCGCTGCTAGAGCGGGTGAATCGTTGATGCCATCGCCAACCACCAGCACAGCACCCGATGCTTTAGCTTTCTCCTGCTGGACCAGCTTGAGTTTGTCTTCAGGGCGGCACTCGGCATACACCTCGTCGACGCCAACTTCGAAGCCCACTGCTTCGGCAGCGGGTTTGCGATCGCCGGTTACGAGCAAAACCTTTTCGATTCCCCAGCGCTTCAGAGTCTGGATGGTTCCCTTGGACTCCGGGCGAATTGGGTCGTCGAGGTCGATGACACCGATGACCCGGTCGTCGCGGTCAACGCAGATCTGAAGCGAGGCGGTTACTTTCACCCAGGTTGGAGCTGGTTCATAGAGACGGCCAACTCGAATCTTGTGACCGGCTACTGTTCCCACCAGACCTTCGCCGAGGATCTCTTGAACGCCATCGGCAGGAAGCGGCTGGATGTTCCGATGCTGCGCACCGCGAACAACCGCTTTGGCTAGAACGTGAGAGCTGGCGTGTTCCATGCCGGCGGCAATTGCCAGAAGTTCTTCTTCGGAAACACCCTCGGCAACCTGAACACCGGTGATCTCTGGGCCGCCGTGGGTGAGGGTTCCGGTCTTATCTACCAGTAGCACCTTGGCACGGGCGAGCTGCTCGAGTGCTGCGCCGTCTTTGATAATGGCTCCGTGCTTCGCGGCATTTGAAATGCCGGCGATGATGGCAATCGGAATGGCAAGGATGAGCGGGCACGGGGTTGCGGCAACGATTACCGCGATGGCTGGTTCAACGTCGCCGGTGATTAGCCAGGTGGCTCCAGCAAGCACGATGCTCAGTGGCACGAACCAGAGAGCGTAGCGGTTGGCGATTCTCACGCCAGGTGCTGAGTGAGCCTTGGCGTTTTCAACTAGTCGAACGAGTGCCGAGTAGGTTGAGGACTCTGCAGTTGTTGTTGCGATGAGCTTTACCGGGTCGCCGGCATTCACCACACCAGAAGCAACCTCTTCGCCAATGGCACGATCAACTGGTAGCGGTTCGCCGGTGAGCGCCGATTCGTCTAAGGAGGCTGCTGCCAGCAGGGTTCCATCTACGGGAACGACCTCGCCGGTTCGCACCAGGAAGGTATCGCCAACTTTTACATCGTGAACGCTGTGTTCGCTGACTTGGCCATTTGCATCAACCAATTGGATGGTTCGAGGTGCACGCTGAACCAGTGCTTCCAGTTGTTTGCGCGCACGGCCGGCTGCCCAAGACTCGAGAGCCCGACCGGTTGCCAACATCAGCGAAACGATGGCGCCGGCAATCCACTCCCCGATTAGCGAGGTGGCAACAATTGCGATTAGTGCGAGGACGTCTGACCCGATTTCACCTTCGCGGATTGAAACCCAAACCAGACGAAGCGAAAGCGCGAAGCCAATAAGCGACCCGAAATAGAACGGGATATCGCTACCGAAGGCAATTCCAAGGATGAGGGCCAGGCTGGTGCCTGCAAGGAGAAATAGTGAGGACTTAGAGACCCGATGCACGAGCAATGCTCACTTGTTCGTCTCGGTCTACAACCTTGACGCGCTCACGCTCTACTGGTCCCGTAAATCCTTCGCCAAGTGCTAGTTCGTGCTCGTTGAGCTTCAGCCAACCAGCCCAGTCGGTGAACTGAACTCCCTTGGCACGCAGACCTGCGAGCACCTGTTCTAGTTCTGGTTCCGATGGGTCATCAAATTTGGCAACATCGGCAACCAAGTTCTCGATCGTCTCCATTGCGTCGGACTTGGTGTGACCAATCAGACCAACCGGACCACGCTTGATCCAACCGGTGGCGAATACACCGTTCAGCGAATTACCCGATTCATCGACGACGCGGCCTCCCACGTTACGGATGACACCCTTGGTGTCGTCGTAAGGAACCTCAGGAAGTGCGCTACCCCAGTAACCGATAGCTCGGTAGATGGCCTGTAGCGGATACTTACGCTCCTCGCCCTTGCGGTCGAAGACCATACCAGTAACGTGACCGTTCTCGCCCACGATCTCCTTCGGCTGGTGCCAGAAGTGGAGGTGGAGGCGACGCTTGGCAGGTTCCGACTCACGCTCAAGCCAAGACTGCATGACGCGAGCCATGACGCGGTGCTGGTTGGTGACACCCTCGGCGTCCTCGTTGAACCAGCCCTCTGGGAAGTCCTCTGGGTAAACCACAATTTCAACGTCTTTGACCTCGCCGAGTTCGCGAAGTTCAATCGGGGTGAACTTGATGTCGGCAGGACCACGGCGACCAAAGACGTGAACGTCGGTGACCGGCGAGGCTTTTAGACCCTCATAAACGTTGGCAGGGATGTCGGTGGTCAGCATGTCGTCCGCCTGCTTAGCGAGGACGCGGGCAACATCGAGTGCCACGTTACCGTTGCCGAGAACTGCAACCTGCTCCGCTTCTAGAGGCCAGGTGCGAGGGTAGTCGGGGTGGCCGTCATACCAAGAAACGAAGTCGGCAGCACCGTACGAGCCGTCTAACTCAACACCAGGGATGTTTAGCTTGGCATCCTTGATTGCGCCGGTCGCGAATATGACTGCGTGGTAGTGACGCTTCACGTCGTCCAAGGTGAGATCGCGACCAAACTCAACGTTGCCGAAGAAACGAATGTTTCCGGCATCCAGCATCTCGTGGAGAGAGTTGACGATTCCCTTAATTCGTGGGTGATCAGGTGCCACACCGTAGCGAATTAGACCATATGGGGCAGGGAGTGAATCAAAGAGATCGATGGTTACGTTCTCATAGGAGTGAGCCAGGATGTTTCCGGCATAGATTCCTGCTGGGCCAGCGCCAAAGATGGCTACTCGTAGGGCTTTAGTCATGATGCTTCTATTTTAAGGATTTCCCCAATGAAGGTAACGGTTCGATAGCCGCATCTTGGAGTGATAAAGGTAGCCCTTGCGGCCAGCGGAGTAGACATATGCCCATCCACGTGCGTTCCAATAGACCTTTATGGGCGTTCCAGCCTTAATTGTTTTGATCACCCATCCACCCGGACTCGAACGAAGGTAGGTGGTCGTGGAAGCCACTAATTGGTAACTCGAATAATTTGAAGGGGTAGTGACGCTACCTTGCCACGCTCGATACACCAAATCGCTGATGCCGCGAACCGTGGGACCGCTGGCCTCATGTGTTCCGACTACGACCAAGACATAGGTGCTGGTCGGTCCGTAGATGATGGCACTATCGCCTTCGATCATTCCGCTAGCCACCAGCAACTGCCCCGACTTGGACGCCACCTGGGTTCCAACCGGAAGGGCTGAAGAAATTCGGGCACGCCAGATTTGCGCTTTCAGGTACTGGACGAACTTGGCGGTATAGGTGGAGTTGAGTAATTCACCCCGGTGAAGTTTTGCGAGAAAGGCTGCAACGTCGTCTGTTGTGGTTTCCTTGGTGACATATTTCCCACGGCCATCGAGGATAATCCTAGAATCGGCGAGACCAAGGTCTGCCAGCTTCGTGTTCACGTAAGCATTACCCAATTTGGATCTTATGTCCACTGCGCAGTCGTTGTCTGAGTAGGAAATCATCAGCTTGAGGCAAGTGCCGAGTTGATAGCCGGAGACCAGCGTTGTGGTGTATCCGAGACTGCCCTGCTGAATCTTTTCGAGCGCTAGCCAGGCGTAGAAGAGCTTGAAGATTGATGCCGGGTCTACTTTGGTGCTGCCGTTGATGTTGACACTGCGATTACTCCCGCCCAGCTCCAGAGCGGTTACTGAATAGTTGCCAGGTTTGCCTGCCAAATAGGCATCGATAGATGAGTGGAGAGTGCTGTCATTGGCTGCCCGTGCTGGAGTAGTACCAAACGTCACTGCCATCAGCAGCAGTGCAGCGAGACCCTTTTTCAACTTCATCTCTCCTAGCCAAACACAGAAACCTGAGAGTTAAAAGAAAAGAGGCTCGAGGGAAACCCGAGCCTCTATTCACTTAGGTTTACTTAGGAACTGCCTTGCTGAAGGTCACGATGATGTACAAGCCATACAGCATCACACTCGATGAAACGAGGAAAGAGAGCGCTGCCGAGAGGCGGTACGCCACCTGCGCGACGAAGTGATCTTTCTTCTTCTTGCCCTTGCCGGCAATTGCCAGGTGCTGTGCGTTCGCTAGCAAACGGATGCCGATTGCAAAGAAGGTGACGATGAAAGCGGATACTCCAATGGCAGTACCGGCAACCAGAATCAGGTCATTCCACTTGATTTCAATCATTACTTCTTACCCTTCTGGATCTTCTGCTCTGCCTTCTTAGTTGCCTTACGCACCTGTCGAGGGCTCTGAATTGCTACACCAACCTCTTCAACACCGCTCTCGGCGAAGCTCTTGTGGTTGATCTTGTTCTTTCGCGATGCCTGGAAAATCCAAACGATAAGGATCAAAGCAAGAATTGCGTCCAAGACTAGACCGGTGGTTCCAAGACCACGGGTTAGCAGAGCCGAAAGCATACCGACTACTGCGGCGGCAGGCAGGGTTAGGAACCAGCCGATTACGATCTGGCCAGCCTTACCCCATCGAACCTGAGCACCAGTGCGACCTAGGCCAGAACCGATAACCGAACCCGAGGCGACCTGGGTGGTCGATAGAGCAAAACCTAGGTAGCTTGAGGCAAGAATGGTCGAACCGGTTGCCACTTCAGAGGCAAAGCCCTGTGCAGGTCGAATCTCGGCGAGACCGTGACCCATAGTCTTAATGATTCGCCAACCACCTGAGAAGGTGCCCAGACCGATTGCTAGCGCAGCCGAAAGAATAACCCAGAACGGGATCGGAGCCTCAGCGGTCTGCATGCCACCAGCGATAAGTACCAGGGTGATTACACCCATGGTCTTCTGAGCATCGTTGGTTCCGTGTGAAAGTGCAACAAGCGAGGACGAGAACATCTGTCCGATCTTGAAACGTCCGCGGCCGGTTGCCACGTTCTTCGAACGAGAGGTGATGATGTAGGCGAGGCTGGTTGATAGCCAAGCTGCGACACCTGCGATGAATGGAGCGAACAGCGCTGGGATCAGCACCTTTTCGATGATTTTCACGAAGTTGATTGCGTCCATGCCACCGTAAACAAATGCGGCACCGATCAGGCCACCGAAAAGTGCGTGTGACGAAGACGAAGGAAGACCTAGGAACCAGGTGGTTAGGTTCCACAGGATTGCTCCGGTCAGCCCGGCGAAGATCATGGCCGGACCCCAGCCAATCAGGTCACCGTTGATGGTGTCGACCGAGATGGTCTTTGCAACTGCGGTTGAGATGAACGCACCTACGAGGTTCATAATTGCAGCGACGATTACCGCGGTGCGTGGCTTCATAGCCCCGGTAGCGATAGGGGTAGCCATTGCGTTAGCAGTGTCGTGGAATCCGTTCGTGAAATCAAAGAACAGTGCCAGGGCAACTACCAGCGCGACTACGAGGAGGGTGGTACTTGAATCCACGTTTACCTTTTCTCGAAATGTCCGTTAGTTCGTTGAGAACCACATCTAAAGATTAGGTAACCAACTCTGTTTACTTTACGAATGCAAGGTGAACAGTAGGTGAACTAATTCACCTGTCTAAACGGCGACTTCATGGTTTCCACAAACTCGCGGAATCGGTAGACCACTAGCGGAACTGCGATTAGGAAGTAGAGGCCAGCAACCCAAATTCGAATGCTCGGGCTAGGGAAGACCAGAGTCGCGGTGAACAGCACGAACAATGCGATTGCATCCAGCTTGCCCAGCTTCAGGCTGAGCAGGATCGCAATACCGAAAACAGTCTGAGCGATGGTCAGATAAAACTCTTCAACCTGAATTGCATCAAGCGGCAGTGGCCCAACGCCACCACCGATGGCATAGCCGATTGGAAGCGATCCTGCCAGCGCCGTCCACTGGTTTACCTTGCTGGATACCAGGATGGCTAGACCAATGGCTGGCTTACCGCGAAGTGCAAACATGATTGCAACGATGAACTCGGGAGCCTCAGAGGCGAGTGGAGCCAGCCATTGAACCAGGATGAATTCGTCGATTTTGAGAGCCTTACCGGCTTCAATCAGCGAGTGAGCGAATGGCTCGGCAACCACGATGATCACAAACGCGGCTAGACCTGCGGCGACTAGAAGGAAACCACGACGGTTCCATTTCGGAAGAGCGCCAACTAGAGCAGGTAGACCCTCGAGCTCTGGCTCTTCCTTGTCTTGCATGGAGATGCGATAGAGGTAGAGGCCAAACAGTACTACTAGAGCAATACCGGTATAGATGCTGAACTGTCCAGTGATTGGAACAATCAGAGCAATCAGCGATGCCACGACCAAAAAGGCTAGGTCTACTCGAGTCTCAGGCTCCAAGTTCACACCAAATTTGTGGTTCAGACCGGTTTCGGCATCCTTTACCTTACGTAGAGCAAGGTAACCGAAGAATGCCATGGCTGGCCAGCCCAGACCGAGAAGCAAACGGTTTGCGCCGGTGAGGTTTGCCGATGCATAGTGAGCCATTTCTGGGGTGGTGTCGCCCGCAGCGTACTCGGCACCGGCAGCAAAAGCGAAATAAAAGTCAACGACATACTCAGGCAAAATTGCGATTACCGCCAAGAGAGCGATCGATAGACCACCGCGAAGATCGAGCTCGGCAGCTTCGCTGATCCAGCCTAGGACGAAAGCGCCGGCAACGACAGCGCCACCAAAAGCTAACATGCCAACCACCGGATCGATCTCAGTGTGACTGAGTTCGAGGTAGACACCGGGTACGGTTAGTCCGAAGGTGAGTAGGAACGGGAAATAAAGGCGCAGCCAGTAGCTGATTCCGTTTGCGGGAGTTAGGTGGTTGGTCATTATTTACTTTCTAGAGAATCTTGCAGCCGTTTGATGCCATGGTTTCTAGCGCGGTTTCACTCGTTGCGGCGGCTACGCCAACGCAAAGATCTTGAAGCACACTAACTTCTAACCCCGAATTTGCGGCGTCTATTGCAGACGCCTTTACACAGTAATCGGTTGCTATTCCAACAACGTCGAGCTGTGTGACGCCGTTTTCACTGAGGACTTCGAGGATACCCTTACCTGCATCAGTGACACCTTCGAATGCGGAGTATGAAGGCTTACCCATTCCCTTGTAGATGTGCACGTCGATGGCGGAAGTGTTCAAGTTCTCGTGGTACTCGGCGCCAAAGCTTCCGCTAACGCAGTGAATAGGCCAGTTATTGACGAAGTCTGGAGCGGTACCGTTGACTGCGAAGTGACCGCCGTTGTCGCCATCGGCATCGTGCCAGTCTCGTGAAGCCACCACTAACGAGTAGTCGTCGCCGTGGTTTTCAAGGTGCTGAGAGATCGCCGTTGCAACAGCAGCACCGCCCTCACATGGAAGCGAACCGCCTTCGCAGAAGTCGTTCTGTACGTCAACAATTAGTAATGCCCTAGACATGGTTTAGTCGTTCGATAGCTCGAGACCACACTTGTACACGGCCGTCGTTACGGTGTCTAGCGCGATTCGGGTGGCAGTGCTGGTGGTTGGTCCAGAAGCGAAGAAGGCGAAGGCCAGGCGCGATCCATCGGCTGCGTCCATGTAACCAACCAGCGCATAGGCGTGAAGGATACTGCCAGTCTTCGCGTAAACCTTGCCTCGAGCAACGGCATTGTCGCCAGTAAAACGGCCGGCCAGAGTTCCCGACTTACCAGCAACGGGAAATCCCTTGACGATGCTCTTGAGGTTAGCATCGCCACCTAGAACCTTCGCGGTTAGGTCATTGAAGAACCCAGGTGTGATCACATCGAACTTCGACTCACCCGAGCCGTCCTTGATGACCACGCCATCCCAGTTCAGACCCATCGTGCTTAGCGCCTGCATGTAGCCAGACTGAATTGACTGCAAGTTGCCAGGAAGATTCTGCGAAATTGCAACGTGACGCGCTAGGAACTCGGCAAGGGTGTTGTCGCTGGCTGAGATCATGTAGCTGATCAGAGTTGGTAGCTTGGCAGACTTCACTTCGGCAATTTTGGTGGCACCGGCCGGGGCAACAGCATTGTTGATGTCTGCGTTTACCGCGAGCGCACCCAGAGCCTTCTTAAACTCACGGCCTGCAACACCAACCGGGTCGGTGCTACGAGCAGACTTGGCGGCCGCCGGATTCGCACGGTCACCGTCTACCATTAGCGCGGTGATGAGCGGCTGGTAACCGGCGGTACGTTCGTAGGTTGGCCAGCTCGAATCCCAGGTGTTACCCGAGAACAGTGAAGCATCTAGAACGATGTGGCGAATTTCGGCGATTCCGTTATCGGCTGCCCAGATCTGCACCTGACCTGCTAGATCGCTCAGCTTAGGAGCCCCTCTGTAAACGGTGTTGCCGTTGGTGCGAGTAAGCGTTGGGTCTCCGCCACCAACCAATACAACGGTGTCAGGGTTGTTTGGCGAATAGACGACTTTGGTGCTGATGCGAAAGTTCGGACCTAGAGCCTGCATGGCAGCCGCGGCAGCAACGTACTTCACTGCCGAAGCGGTTATTGAAGGTGTGGTTGCCCCGTTATCGTAGAGAACATTGCCAGTGGTTAGGTCCATGACCTGACCGGTGAAGTTTCCAAGCTTGGCGTTGCTAGCTTCGGTCTTGATCGAGCAAGTTGGCGTCGCATCTACCGGTGCTTTGGTTGGCTGATCGGTCGAGGTAGGGGTTCCGTTGCTTTCCTTTGGTGCGCTTCCGGCATCGATTCCCCAGATGGTTAGCGCGAGTGCTAGCACTCCAGCACTGGCGCCGATCACTACCTGCTTAAGGTACTCAAATTTTGGCTTGTCGCTCAAGAAAACTCCCATGACTACGCAGACCCCTCAAGTTTACCCAGCATCGCGGACACCTAGACTTGAAGAATGACGTCAGTTCGTAAGTCATTGCGCTTCTTCGCAGCTCTTTCCCTGCTGCTTGCTCTTGCCAGCCCTGCCGGAGCGCACACCAAGGAAGAAGAAACCAGCCCTGCCAATGGCGAATCAGTTGATGCTGGCAACATAACCTTGACCATTTCCTTCACCGATAAGGTTCTAGATCTGGCTGATTCCAGCGAGATTGTAATTAAGGGTGAAGCCGATTCGGTTAGCGGTGTTGGCTGCGTAACCGTTACCGAGCGCGGCATCAAGGCAGAAGCGTTCTTTGGAACCCCAGGCGAATACAAGGTCTCTTGGCGAACAGTTGCCGAAGACGGCCATCCGATCGACGGCAGCTTCGCGTTTACTGTTACCGGAAACAGCGACGGCGAATCGCTCACCTGCAAGGATGGCGTGACAGTAGCCACACCAAAGCAAACCGAGCCTGAAGTAATTTCTCCTGAGCCAACCGATGCGGCTGACGATGCCGCAGCTATCTATAACTACCTAATCGGTGGCGGATTGGCTGCTACTGCCGTGTCAATCGTCGTGATTTTGCGTCGCCGCAAGATTACAAAGTAGCGCCGCAGAGGTAAAGCTTCTCCACCACGTCGTCGATGGCCTGCTTGGTTCCAGAACCAACCGCGAAACCTTCGGAAGGCGCAGATCTAGCGAAAATCGCGAATGCAATCTGGTTGCCCTCTGGTGTGGTCACGATTCCCGATAGCGCGTAAACAGTACCGATGTAGCCGGTCTTGGCTCGAATTGCTCCAGCCGGAATCACTCGGTAGTAGCTCTTGGTGGTTTTGTTGTAGTTCAGGAAGCGCCCGTTTAGGGTTCCGCTACCGCTGGTTGCCATCATGCTCGGCAGGGCCGCGATGTCGCTCTCAGGGTTTGCCGCGGCAGACATCAGGGCTACCAGAAGCTTTGCGGTGACTCGGTTGGTTGGAGCTAGGCCCGATGCATCCTTCATGATCAGCTTCTTCGAGTCAACTCCGAGCGAAGTAAACAGGCGCTTACCCATGGTCTGAACCGAGGTGTACTTATTTCTTAACCCCATGGCCAGCATGGTGTGACGAGCAATAATCTCGGTCTCGGTGTTGTCTGAAATTTTGAGTGCGTGAACCATCCAGTTGGAGATTGACTGGGAATTAGCGGCAGTGATTTCGGTAGCGGAAACCGGGGTAACGCCCTTGACGATTACCGCGTTCGTTGCGCGTTCGCCCAACCACTTCTTGAAGAACTGACCGGCCTGAATGGTTGGGTCACTCACGCGGTAACCTGAGTACTTGGTGTCAGTCAGGTCAGGGTTCTTGCGTCCGGCGTCCAGCATCAAACCAGTGATCGGCGAAGCATCACCGACTGTACGTGAGTAGGTATACCAGTTCGGGTTCCAGGTTGGGCCCTTGAAGAAGGTGTCATCGAGAACAATCTTGGTGATCGGCACGTCGACCGGAATCGCAGCTAGGGTCTGAGCAGCAAGTTCTCGAAGTTTGACTGGGTGCTGACCTGGTAGGTAGTAGGTCGTGTAAGACCCTGCTGCCACGCGGGTCAGGGTGTGGTCTCCGCCGCCCCGAAGAATCACGGTTCCAGGCTCACTCGGTAGTGAAAGCACCGAGGTCTTGGCGGTGTAAGGAGCCAACTGCGCCACCTCGCGCGGCTTCACCACAAATTTGAGGGCGGCAGCTGCCGTGATTGCCTTCATAACCGAGGCAGAAGGAGTTTGCGAGTTCGAGCGAACATTCACCAATACCTTTTGATTGGTTAGGTTTACCGCATAGGCGTAGAGCTTCCCGAGCTTCTTAGCCTTCAGTTCGGTAGCAATCGGGGCACAAGGAACTGGGTCGGCAGCTTTGGCGCTTACCCCACCTGCAAAAACCAGCGAGATCGTGGCCATCGCGGCCAGCGTCACGCGCCCCAAAAACTTCATCTATCTAGGCTAAACGCTCTACAGGCTAAAAGCCTGACCATCTTTAGGAGCAAGAGCGGTTACGTGAAGTTCGCTACCAATTCGATCACTTAGGGCCTCGGAAGCCCCACTCTCGCCGTGAACTACGAAAACCTTAGCGATTCGGCCGCGACCGCTTTCGAGCCACTGCAGTAGTTCGTTTGCGTCGGCGTGAACCGAAAACTCCTGAACCTGCGAAATGCGAGCGCGTACAGGCACGAACTCGCCGTGCATCTTTACCTCTTCAGCGCCGTCTGCGAGATTGCGCCCACGCGTACCAAGCGCCTGGTAACCAACCAGAATCACGGTGTGCTTCGGGTTAGGTAGCATGCCGTGCAGGTGGTGAACCACTCGCCCACCGGTTCCCATACCCGATGCCGAGATAATGATCGATGGCTGTTCCGGATTGTTGATGGTCTTGGATTCTTCTACCGTAAGCAGTTCGGTTAGCGTGCCCGGGTCGAACGGATCGCGGCCAGCCCATTCGTCCACGATCGCTTGGCGAATCTCCGGCGAGCGCTTGTTGATGGCGTCGCGATAGAAATCGAGAGCTTTGAGAGCCATCGGGCTATCGGCATAAATCGGCACCGGACGAATCTTGCCAGCCTCGAATAGCTCGCGCAGGCGAACCAGGATGACCTCGGTGCGGTCAACAGCGAACGCTGGGATCAGCACCGAACCACCGCCGTCTATGGTTTGGTTGATGACATCGGCAAAGTTATCGGTGCGGGCCTCGTGCTCGCGGTCTCCATATGTTGACTCGGTAATTAGTGCGTCCCAGTTTCCAGCCGGAATTGAGCCCGGTGCCACAAGAAGCGGGTGATCTGGGCGGCCTAGGTCTCCGGTGAAGAGCAGACGTTTGCCGAAGAACTCAACCTCCACAAACGCTGCACCGAGAATGTGCCCAGCCGGGTGGAAAGTCACGAAGGTTTCACGGGCCACCTGAGTTCGCACCGTAAACGGCGCCTCCTCAAAAAGCTTGACCGTGTTCTCAACATCAGCCTCTGCATAGAGCGCCATTGGTGGGTTGTGCTTCGAGAACTTCTTCTTCGCTGCGTATGCGGCGTCCTCGGTTTGAATACGTGCCGAGTCGCGCAAGATGACCTCAGCCAGTTTCGCGGTGTATTCGGTGAGGAAAACCGAACCCTTGAAGCCAAGTTTTACTAGACGTGGCAGATACCCACAGTGGTCGAGGTGGGCATGGGTGAGCACCACGGCGTCGATGGTTTCCGGATCAACTGGGAATTCTGCCCAGTTCTTGAGTCTGAGTTCTTTGAGGCCTTGGAACATTCCGCAATCAACCATGACTTTGACATCTTGGTTTTCAAGAAGGAATCTGGATCCGGTTACCGTTCCGGCCGCTCCTAGAAACTTGATGGATGGCTGGTTTACGCTGTTGCTCATATTCGAATTCTATTGATGTCAGTAGCCACTGTTACCTTGCATTTATGAACGATGACGAAAAAGAATACGACAGCGATGGCTCTGGAATGACCGAGGGTGACATTCACTCTGGCCCTGGCGGCTACGAAGGTATGGGCTACGAGGGCGGCTACGCCGCGGACTACCGCGCAAATCAAATAGACGAAGACGACGATAACGAAGACGACGAAGATGATGACTTCGACGAGGACGAAGCGAACCGCTACTAAACCAGCTTGAAGCTGCCGTCTCCCAGCATCACTTCGCTGTGCTTCAGGATGTCGTACTCCGCGTCCGTGAAAATTCTGGAGCGGATGATGAATCGGAATCCTTCCGGTGATTCTAGGGAGAAACCTCCACCACGCCCCGGCGTCAAATCGATCTCGATGTGAGTGTGCTTCCAGTATTCAAACTGTTCGAGCGAAATCCACACTCGGATTGGCTCTTCTATCCCGGCTATCTCGAGTTCGCCAAGCAACACATCTGCTGCCCCAACGCGAAACTCACCCTTGAGGTAGCACATCGGTGCCGAGCCATCGCAGCATCCTCCGGACTGGTGAAACATCAACGGGCCATTGCGCTGAGTCAGCTTGCGAAGCAGCTCGTTGGCAGCCTCGGTTGAGTCGATGCGCTGAGGTAGCGTTCCGTAAACAGTGCTCATATCCAAAAGATACCCCTATAAGTAGAAAGTGTGGGGGTCCATTTCTAGACCCCCACACGTTTCCTTTCGGCTTAGAAGAAGCCGAGCTTGCTCTCCGAGTAGCTGACCAAAAGGTTCTTGGTCTGCTGGTAGTGGTCAAGCATCATCTTGTGGGTCTCACGACCGATTCCCGATGACTTGTAACCACCGAATGCAGCGTGAGCTGGGTAGGCGTGGTAGCAGTTGGTCCACACACGTCCCGCCTGGATCTCGCGGCCAGCGCGGTAGGCGGTGTTGATGTTACGAGTCCAAACACCCGAACCTAGACCGTAGAGAGTGTCGTTGGCAATCTCCATGGCCTCCTCGAAGCCGTCGAACTTAGCAACCGAAACAACTGGGCCGAAGATCTCCTCCTGGAAAATTCGCATGCTGTTGTTGCCTTCGAAGATGGTTGGTTCGATGTAGTAACCTCCCGAAAGGTCGCCGCCGAGGTCAGCACGCTTGCCACCGGTTAGTAGCTTCGCGCCTTCCTGCTTGCCAATCTCGATGTAGCTCAGGATCTTCTCCATCTGCTCGGCAGAAGCCTGTGCACCGATCATGGTGTTGGTGTCTAGCGGGTTACCCTGAACAATCGCCTTTGTACGTACCATGACGTCGGCTAGGAACTTGTCGTAGATCGGTGCGTCGATTAGAGCACGCGAAGGACAGGTGCAAACCTCACCCTGGTTTAGAGCAAACATGTTGAAGCCTTCGATGCACTTGTCATAGAAGGCGTCGTCTGCCTCTGCGATGTCACGGAAGAAGATGTTTGGCGACTTACCACCAAGCTCTAGGGTGACTGGGATGATGTTCTCCGATGCGTACTGCATGATTAGGCGTCCGGTGGTGGTTTCACCAGTGAACGCAATCTTGGCAATGCGACGCGAAGAAGCAAGTGGCTTTCCAGCCTCAACACCGAAACCGTTGACGATGTTCACAACACCGGCAGGTAGTAGGTCGGCGATGATTTCCATCAAGTAAAGGATGGACACCGGAGTCTGTTCGGCTGGCTTTAGAACTACACAGTTACCTGCTGCTAGCGCTGGAGCAAGCTTCCAAACTGCCATCAGAATTGGGAAGTTCCAAGGGATGATCTGGCCAACCACACCTAGTGGCTCGTGGAAGTGATAGGCCACGGTGGTCTCGTCTAGCTCGCCAAGGGTTCCTTCCTGGGCACGAATGCAGCCAGCGAAGTAACGGAAGTGGTCGATTGCTAGCGGAATGTCGGCGGCTAGAGTCTCGCGAACACCTTTACCGTTTTCCCAGGTCTCGGCAACGGCAATCTTCTCTAGGTTCGCTTCCATGCGGTCGGCAATCTTGTTCAAGATGTTTGCGCGCTCGGTTACCGAGGTCTTTCCCCAGGTCTTCGCAGCTGCGTGCGCTGCGTCCAAAGCCTTGTCGATGTCTGCCGCGTTGCCTCTTGCAACCTCACAGAACACACGACCGGTTACAGGGGTGATATTTTCAAAATACTCGCCAGACGATGGTGCAACATACTGCCCACCGATCCAGTGGTCATAGCGTGGTCTGAACTCGACGATGCTGCCGGCCTGACCTGGTTGTGCGTATACAGCCATTGGTGCTTTCCTTTCACTCACGGCGCCTTCGCCGAGTAGTGAGATGAACATTACGCTCGCGTTGATTACGGAAAAATAACCACTCACACCTACTATCCGTTTGCGCATCTAACGGATAGGTAACAACCTAGCCAAATGGCTAGGTAACGGGTTTAGCATCAACCTATGGAACGTGAATTTCGCGCCGACGTACCTTTGGGTCGCCGAATGCCTCAGGCCAGCACAAGAATCGTGGTTGCCGACCGCAATGTGATCACCCGCGTGGGCTTGCGCTCGATCCTAGAACGCAACCCTGGCATGGCGGTCATCGCCGAAGCCACCACCTACGACGCCGCTCTAGACGCCGTCGACGAACACGGCCCAGATGTGCTGATTATCGACCTTGATATGGGCGACGACACCACCAAAGGCTTCAAACTGGTCGAAGAAATCAGTGACCGCTACCCTGCCACCAAAATCTTGGTCCTAGCCAATACTTTGAGCGAAATGATCGTGGTCGAAGCCCTACGTCGTGGTGCCAACGGCTATCTCTGCAAAGACGAGGTCAAGGCAGACGAACTGGGCAAAGGCGTCAAGGCGGTTCAAGAAGGAGAGACCGTGCTGGGCAAGGGCGTTGGTAAGTTGGTTGCCCACTCCCTTGGCTCCACCCGTCACAACGCCGAACACCTAACCGACCGCGAACTAGATGTCATCAAACTCGTAGCCAAGGGCTTCAGCAACAAACAGATCGC
>JBEGRZ010000022.1:0-17161 GCA_041180115.1 Actinomycetota bacterium | reverse complement strand
GAAGGAGAGGCTGGTTCTCGCATCTGGCTAGAGGCAGAAGCTGGCGTAGACATTTATGCCTACCCACAGAACGAAACCTCAACCGGTGTAGTTGCTCCGGTTGAGCGCGTAGCTGGAGTTGATGCCGGCGCACTCTTCATGACCGATGCGACTTCCGCAGCCGGCGGTATTGACTTCAACCCGCTAAACACCGATGTCTACTACTTCGCCCCGCAGAAGAATTTCGCTTCAGACGGCGGATTGTGGTTCGCTCTGATGTCTCCAGCAGCGGTGGACCGCGCCGAACGCATTGCCGCCACCGATCGCTACATCCCTGAGTTCCTAAGTCTGAAGACCGCTATCGATAACTCGCGCCTGAACCAGACCCTGAACACCCCGGCCATCTCGACCTTGTTCTTCCTAGCCGAGCAAATCGATTGGATGAACGGCAACGGAGGCCTAGCCTGGGCCGATGCCCGAACCAAGGAAGCCAGCTCGCTGATCTACAACTGGGCCGAAGCACACGAACTGGCAACCCCGTTCGTAACTAACCCAGAGCACCGCTCGCAGGTGGTCTCGACCATCGACTTCGAAGGCATCGATGCCGCGGCAATCGCGAAGGTACTTCGCGCCAACGGAATTGTGGACGTAGAGCCTTATCGCAAGCTCGGCCGTAACCAGCTTCGTATCGCAACCTTCACCGCAACCGATGCGGCCGATGTTGCACAGCTACTAAAGGCCATCGACTACGTAATCGAACACCTGGGCTAATGAAGTTTTTCGTACCTGAACAAGATCGCAAACCGGACCCAGCTCCGGTAAAAAGTAACACCAGAGCGGTTGCTCTGGTGGGACTTGGTCTTTGGGCGGTAATCCTCGGAGTGCTACTTCTTTTTCCGACGATTCTTCCAACGGGTGTAAAACCTTGGTGGCCTTATACCTGTGTCATCGCCATCATCCTCGGCGTCGTCTTCTACATCAAATTCGGTCGTAGCAAGTAGCGCTTCTTCGGCGTGCTCGATGGTCTCTTCTTCGGGAGCGTCAACCAGTTCAAGTTCGTCGTCGGTTGCGTCTTCGGACTCTTCTTCATCCTCAGCTTCGTCATCGGTGGCTTCAGCCTCCGCTTCGGCAGCCTCGGCGGCCTCCGCTGCAGCCTGAGCCTCCAGCTCTGCCTGGAGCGCCTTCCAGTCTGCCAAACGCTCCGACCAAGGCACCCAGTTAGGCGCAACCAGCGCGTCATCACCAGGCAGCATTACCACCTCGGAGATAGTTGGCTCGGAGCCTTCTGGTTGGAAAATCGAAACCGACCAGTACCAGCCCACGTAACCGCGCAAGGTGGCGGCGAATAGGTAGCTCTGAAGACCCGGCTCTTCCTCTACCGTGCGCAGGTGATCGCCAACGGCACGTCGTCCGCCGGTTAGGCGGGCGGCTTCCTGAGCAAAATCGGTGAGGTCGCGCAATTTACGCTTCTAGGTCGTCGGCAACGCGACGAAGGATGGCGGCAATGCGGCGAGCCTTTTCAGGCTCAGGACGACGACCACCGCGGAACGAAGGGCCAAGACCGTCTAGTAGACGGATCAGATCTTGAACAACTGCAGCAAGGTCGTCGCTGCCACGACGGTTAGCGGCTGCGAGCGAGACCGGAGCTTCGATAATGCGAACGCTCATGGCCTGTGCACCGCGCTTGGAGTCAACCACGCTGAACTCGATACGAGTGCCTGGCTTGACCGCGGTCATGCCGTCAGGCAGCGCAGATGCGTGTAGGTAAACCTCGTTGCCCTCATCTGATGCGATGAAGCCGAAGCCCTTGGCGTCGTCAAAGAATTTCACTTTGCCGGTTGGCATTTGTAACCTCCAAAAGTTGCTAACCTAGCCATTTTACCTGTCCCCAAGACAGGTATCCTAAAAGGATGGCAAACTCTGGAAACGGCAAAGACCGTATCGAAAATTTCCTCGCTTACATGATTGCTGGTTTGATTGGTTCATCGATTCTGGCCATCGTTGCAATCCCGGTTATCACAGTATTTTTCAAGAACGTCGGGGCTGTTCCTTGGCTCGTAGTGTTCCCTTGGGTGGCATTGCCGCTTTCGGCCCTGCTGATCATTTCCCTGCTCATCGTGCAAATCGTGAACAAGGGCAAATCAACCAAATAGCCCATGAGCGAACTCAAGGCGATAGTTGACGGGCTGCGGGGGCTGGACGTTTCCGAACGCCGGTCGCTCATCGCTGGTCGCCTCATCAACCTCTCCGGCATCGACGACCTTTACGCACTGGCCGATGCTCTGAATACGCCGAAGAGCTTCGCGGCCCTAATCGGCTCGCTCTCGCACCATCAGCTCGACGCGCTGGCAAAAATCGCCCGCGGAGATGAAGTTGATCAGGACATCGTGGCTAAACTTCGGGGCCAACTATTGGTGTACCTAGACGGCTCCAAAGTAAAAATCTTCGATGCACTGCACACCACCCTTCGCGAGGTGCGAGCGTTCACTCGGCCGATTCCGGTTATCCCTGAACCAGCCCAAGCTCCTGCGCCTGCGGCTGTTGACCGTCAAGCTGGAATTACTGTTTTTCAAACCATCCAGGCTTTGACCGAGGTTATTTTCGACCTGGAAAAGCATCTGGTGCGAGAGGTTGGCAAGGGCAACGTAGGGCTACCGGATGTGAAACGTCTAGCTGCCGCACTTGGTTGCACTAACGATCAGGCCAAGGGTTACTTCGGACTGGCAGCCGCCCTCGGGCTGACTGTGATCCACGATGGACGCCACCGCCTGACCGCAAAGTCGGTGGCTTGGCTAGACGGCGAGGCAACTGCCCGAATCGAAACTCTACTTCACCACTACCGCGACGTTCTGGGTGGTGAACTAATTGCATCTCTCTCCGCACTCGAAGAAGCCACCTATCTTCCGGTCTGGTTCCAGACCAACTATCCGTTCGCCGAGAATCGTCCGGCGTCCAGGATGGGCAAGATTTTAGGTTTAGCCGAAGACCTCGGCCTTGCCGCCCAAGGCTGGACCACCAGCTGGTTTGGCCGCCTGCTAGCGCAGAACTCTAAAGCAATGACCGAGGCGGTGAGCCACCTACCGGGAATCCAAGAACGAATCATCTTGCAGGCTGACGGCAGCATCATCGCGCCGGGGCCGTTAGCCACAAAAGTCGAGGCGAGACTTCGCAAGATTGCCGAGACCGAAAGTATCGGCCTTGCCTCAACCTATCGCCTTACCCCGCTGAGCATCACTCACGGCCTAGAGCTTGGCGAGAGAGTCTCAGGCATCCGCGAGATGCTAACCCAGCTAACTGCTGTAGCACTTCCCCAGCCAATCGAATATCTACTTACCGATGTTGAGAGGCGCTTCGGCAAACTAGTGATTGGTCCAGGCAACCTCGAGTGGCGTAGCCAGATTTCCAGCCAAGACGCAGTGCTGCTCACCGAAATTTCCAGCGATAGCAGGCTGAAGCCGTTTGCGCTTCATCGCCAGGCACCGGAATTACTGGCCTGTCGCTTTGAGCCGTCCGTGGTTTATTTTGGGCTTCGCGAGTGCGGATTCTTGGCGATTCGTGTCGACGTCAGCGGTCAAGTAATTTCGCCGATCACCACGGTAGAGCCAATGGCAGTAGGCATAGCCGAATCACCAATCGATGCGAAGGTCGCCGAAATCTTTGCCGAGGATCAGAAGTTGAACAGCCTCGACAGTGACGAAGTGATGATTCGCCAAATTCAGCTGGCAATTCGTAACAAGGCTCTGCTAAGCCTCAAGGTTAAGGTAGCTGATGGCTCGCTCGCCGACTTCGAGCTTATGCCTAGCGGAATTGCCAACGGGCGAGTGCGTGGAAAAGATCGCAAGGCCCAGATCGAACGAACCTTGCCACTGGCCTCGATTGTCTCCATCGACCTCGCTTAAACTGGAATGATGACGAACGGACCACTAATTGTTCAGAGCGACAAAACCGCGCTCTTGGAAGTGGATCACCCGCAGGCCGATGAAGCCCGTCACGAACTTGCAATCTTCGCCGAACTTGAACGTGCGCCCGAGCACATTCACACCTACCGAATCACTCGCCTAGGTCTTTGGAACGCCCGAGCTGCCGGGCACGACTCTGATTTCGTGCTAAATGTCTTGGACACCTACGCCAAGTTCGCGATTCCGTCCACGGTTCGCAACGACATCATCGACACCATGTCGCGCTACGGGCGACTAACGATCATTCGTGGCGAAGATGACCAACTATTGCTTCACTCAACCGACCGCGCGGTTCTGCTCGAAGCGTCGAAGCAGCCGAAGATTGCGGCGTTGCTCGAAGGCCCGCTGGATAATGAAAACTTCAAAATTGCCGCCTGGGCCAGAGGTCAGGTCAAGCAGGAACTTTTGAAACTCGGCTGGCCAGCAGAAGACCTAGCCGGTTACGCACCAGGCACCCCGCACGAGATTACCCTGGCCGAAAATGGCTGGCAGCTTCGCGACTACCAGAGCAAGGCGGTTGAGAAGTTTTGGGATGGCGGCTCAGGCGTGGTCGTTCTTCCCTGTGGTGCTGGAAAGACTTTGGTTGGCGCCGGAGCTATGGCTGTTGCCAAGACCAACACCCTGATTCTGGTGACCAATACCGTTTCAGCCCGCCAGTGGAAGTCCGAGCTAATCAAGCGCACCTCTCTGACCGAAGATGAGATCGGCGAGTATTCCGGCGCGGTCAAGGAAATCAAACCGGTCACGATTGCCACCTACCAAATCCTTACCACCAAGACCAAGGGCGAACTCGCTCACCTTTCGCTTCTGAATGCAAATGACTGGGGCCTTATCGTCTACGACGAAGTTCACCTGCTACCGGCACCGATTTTCAAGATGACCGCAGACCTGCAGGCTCGCCGCCGTCTGGGTTTAACCGCAACCTTAGTTCGCGAGGACGGGCGCGAGGGCGAAGTCTTCTCGCTGATCGGCCCTAAGCGCTTCGACGCTCCTTGGAAAGACATCGAGGCGCAAGGCTACATCGCGCCAGCCGCCTGTTTCGAGGTTCGTGTTGACCTACCGGAGGATGTTCGCCTCGACTACGCGATTGCGGGTCAGGACGAACGCTATCGCCTAGCCGCTACCGCACACGCCAAGATCGAGGTGATCTCGAAGCTCCTCAAGAAGCACGACGGCGAATCGACCCTAATCATCGGCCAGTACCTGGAGCAGCTACACGAGGTAGCCGATGCCCTAGGAGTTCCGGTGATCACCGGTCAAACTCCGGTCGACGAGCGCGAACGCTTGTTCCAGCTGTTCCGCGAACAGAGCCTAAAGACCTTGGTCGTTTCAAAGGTTGCCAATTTCTCAATTGACCTGCCTGAGGCGTCGGTCGCAATTCAGATTTCCGGCTCCTTCGGTTCCCGTCAGGAGGAGGCCCAGCGCCTCGGCCGTCTGCTCAGACCAAAGACCGATGGACGTTCCGCTAGCTTCTACACACTGATCGCTCGAGACACCGTAGATCAGGACTTCGCCCAGAACCGCCAGCGCTTTTTGGCCGAGCAGGGCTACAGTTACGAAATCTTGGACGCCCATGCACTCTAAGACACACATAAAACACTCAACTAACGTTCAGCGTTCTCTCAGGTTTCCAGAGCAAACTCTCAGGTATGGAACCAATCAAGGTACTCGTAGTAGATGATGAACCAAACATTCGCGACCTGCTTGCAAGCGGTCTGCGATTCGCCGGCTTCTCCGTCCTGGCTGTAGCAAACGGCAATGACGCGGTAGCCGCTGCCGAAAAAGGCAAGCCAGACCTTATCCTGCTAGATGTCATGCTCCCAGACATGAGTGGCTTCTCGGTCACCAAGAAGCTGCGCAGCATGGACATCATGGCGCCGGTGCTATTCCTTACCGCCCGCGATGAAGTTGAAGACAAGATCACCGGCCTAACCGTTGGCGGCGACGACTACATGACCAAGCCGTTTAGCCTAGATGAGATTATCGCCAGAATTCACGCCATCTTGCGCCGCACCAAGCAAGCTTCGGTGGAGAAGAGCATCATCGAGGTTGGCGAGGTTTCGATTGACGAAGACGCACACGAGGTCTTTGTGAACGGCGAGAGCGTTGAACTTTCCCCAACCGAATACAAGCTACTTCGCTTCCTCATGGAAAATGCCAACCGCGTTCTATCCAAGGCGCAGATTCTGGACCACGTGTGGGAATACGACTTCAACGGAGAAATGGGTATCGTCGAATCATACGTTTCCTACCTCCGCAAGAAACTTGACCCACTAACCAGTGAGCCTGTACTTCTTACCAAGCGTGGCCACGGATACATGTTCAAGTCGACAAAAAAGAAGTAAGTATGAATCGCAAGTTTGCCGAAGGTTGGCTTCGAGTTTCGCTGCGGTCCAAGCTGACCGCGCTCTCGGTAGCCATCATCGGTATCTTGCTGATCATCTCGAGCACGGGCACGGTTTCCTTGCTTCGCACCTATCTCCAGGCCACCACCGACAATGTGTTGGTTTCAACCGCAAACACACTTCGCATCGAAGACCCAGCAACCCTACAAGCCAAGATCGCTTCGCGCCAGGTTTCGTTGCCGAGACTTCCAACCGATTACTACATCGCATACCTCGACACCACTGGAACGTTGCTGCTCGGCATCGAACCGTCGGCGAACTCGAGCATGGTAATTCCAAACCTGTCGAAGTTCACGCTAGAAGCTGTGCTTGCCACCCAGGGGCTCCCGTTTGAGATCGATGAAAAGGGAATCCCAACCACCGAGATCAACGAAGGCAAGGGTTGGCGAATCATCGCCGTGCCACTGAGCACCACCCCTGGCACCCTAGTTGTAGCCTTGCCAGTAGATGCCGATAACGCGCTGATCAGTCAGTACCGAACCATCGGAACAGGCTTCGGTGGTCTACTTTTGGTGTTGAGCGGATTTGCAATCTGGTTGACGATCTCTTCTGCGCTCCGCCCGCTGAAAGAAGTTGAGCGCACCGCTGAGGCTGTTGCCGCCGGCGATATTTCCAAGCGCCTAATAGAACACGACTCAAACACCGAGGTTGATCGAATCAACCGCTCGCTGAACACCATGCTCACCAGCATCGAGACAGCCCTCGAATCAAGAGGTAAAGCTCTAGACCAAATGCGTCGCTTCGTTTCCGATGCGTCCCATGAGCTTCGCACTCCCCTGGCTTCGGTTCGCGGTTACGCCGAGCTCTATCGCATGGGTGCCTTGAAAAAAAAGGATGACCTAGATGATGCAATGGGTCGCATCGAATCTGAGGCGCATCGCATGGCAGACCTTGTGGAGAGCCTGCTAACCCTGGCCAGAATGGACGAATCAACCACCCTGACCATGACCGACACCGATCTGGTTCAAATGTCGATTGAAGCAGCCAAGGACGCATCGGTTGCAGATTACAAGCGCAGTATTGTGGTCAAAAACTTTGCCGGAGTCGAGCTGACTGCCGACGATCACGTTTTTGCCGCAGTTGACCCGATGTCCTTCCGCCAGGTACTTACCAACCTGCTAGCCAACGCTAGCCGTTTCTCTCCGGAGGACCAACCAGTCGAACTAGTGATCGGCCGCGAAGGTCACAAAGCGGTCATCGAAGTGCGAGACCACGGCGAGGGCATCCCTAAGCAACTTCGCGAGAAGGTGTTCGAGCGGTTCTTCCGAGCCGATAACTCTCGCAATCGCGAAACTGGCGGCTCTGGTTTGGGTCTGTCAATCGTGAAGACCATTCTCGATCGCCACAACGCAACCATCGTTGCCCTAGAGACCTCTGGTGGCGGAACCACCATGCGCGTCGAAATCTAGTTCTCCACAACTTTTCTAATCGCTCGTTTTTGCTGGGCAGTTTCTAAGACGATTGTTGGCATGAGCACATTCAGAGTAGACAGCGAGCAGGTTCTCGCAGCAAACAGCACCATTCAGGCAACCATCGGCAAACTACAGTCGGAGGTCGAACTTCTTCATACCCAACTTCAATCCCTTGAAGGGTCTTGGCAGGGAGCCGCGGCAACTTCGTTCCAAGACTTGGTTAGACGCTGGCGCGTAACGGCCACCGGCGTGGAAACACAACTATCCGAAATTGGCAAGGCGTTGGCCTTCGCAGCATCCCAGTACAGCGAGATCGAATCGGCTAACACTCGCCTCTTCCTGGCATAGAAAAAGGCGGGTTCATTACGAACCCGCCCTTCTCTTTTGACTTTAGAAGTCCATGCCACCTGCTGGAGCAGCAGCGGCCTGTGGAGGCTCTGGCTTGTCTGCAACAACGGCTTCGGTGGTTAGGAACAATCCAGCGATCGACGATGCGTTTAGCAGAGCCGAACGGGTCACCTTCACTGGGTCGTTAATTCCGGCCTTCATCATGTCTACGTATTCACCGGTCGCGGCGTTTAGACCCTGACCTGCTGGTAGCGAAGAAACCTTCTCGGCAACTACACCAGGCTCTAGACCTGCGTTTAGTGCGATCTGCTTTAGAGGAGCAGCAATGGCAACCTTCACGATGTTGGCACCGGTCGCTTCATCACCCTTTAGCTCTAGCTTGTCGAAAGCAGCCTTGCCAGCCTGTAGTAGTGCAACACCACCACCAGCAACAATGCCTTCCTCAACAGCAGCCTTGGCGTTACGAACTGCGTCTTCAATACGGTGCTTGCGTTCCTTGAGTTCAACCTCGGTAGCAGCACCCGCCTTGATTACCGCCACACCACCGGCTAGCTTGGCTAGACGCTCCTGTAGCTTCTCGCGGTCGTAGTCGCTGTCGCTGGCCTCGATCTCACGACGGATCTGGTCAACGCGACCCTGGATGGCAACCTTTTCGCCAGCACCCTCAACAATGGTGGTCTCGTCCTTGGTGATTACAACCTTGCGAGCACGACCTAGTAGGTCAAGAGTGGTGGTCTCTAGGCTTAGGCCGATCTCCTGAGAGATGACCTGTCCACCGGTCAGGATTGCGATGTCCTGAAGCATTGCCTTGCGGCGGTCGCCGAAGCCAGGAGCCTTTACGGCTGCTGACTTGAAGATACCGCGGATCTTGTTTAGTACCAGGGTGGTAAGAGCTTCGCCCTCAACGTCCTCGGCGATGATTACTAGAGGCTTGCCAGTCTGAACAACCTGCTCAACAACTGGAAGCAGTTCCTTCATGCTCGAGATCTTGCTGTTCACGATTAGCACGTATGCGTCTTCTAGAACGGTCTCCTGGCGGTCTGGGTCGGTTACGAAGTAAGCCGAGATGAAGCCCTTGTCGAAGCGCATACCTTCGGTTAGCTGTAGATCGATGCCGAAGGTGTTCGACTCTTCGACGGTTACAACACCCTCGCGGCCGACCTTGTCGATTGCCTCTGCGATTAGTTCACCGATCTGGCTGTCGCCGGCCGAGATCGAAGCGGTAGCTGCAATCTCTTCCTTGCTCTCTACGGCCTTGGCCTGAGCGAAAAGCTCTTCGATAACAGCGGCGGTTGCCTTGTCGATTCCGCGCTTTAGGCTGATTGGGTCGGCGCCGGCTGCTACGTTGCGTAGACCTTCGCGAACTAGCGCCTGAGCAAGAACGGTTGCCGTGGTGGTTCCGTCTCCGGCCACGTCGTCGGTCTTCTTGGCTACTTCTTTAACCAGTTCGGCACCGATGCGCTCAAACGGATCTTCTAGCTCGATTTCCTTGGCGATCGAAACACCATCGTTGGTGATGGTCGGTGCGCCCCACTTCTTTTCTAGGACGACGTTGCGTCCGCGTGGGCCCAGGGTCACCTTCACGGTGTCAGCCAGGATGTTTAGTCCGCGCTCGAGTCCGCGGCGGGCTTCTTCATCAAAAGAAATGATCTTTGGCATTTGTTTTGGTCTCCTTTTATTAGCACTCGCCACAATTGAGTGCTAATTCCTTTTTAGCACTCTAAGCCCGAGAGTGCAAGATGCCGGGGCAAGCGAAAAGGCACCACCCGTAATGGGTGATGCCTGATCGTTTAGGTCTAAGTTAGCCGATGACGCTAACCGAAGCAGCCTGAGGGCCCTTCGGTCCATCAGTCACGTCAAACTCAACGCGCTGGTTTTCCTTCAGCTCCTTGTAGCCATCGCTTACGATTGCCGAGAAGTGAACGAATACATCCGCGCCTTCGTCCTGAGTAATGAAGCCGAAGCCCTTCTCAGAGTTGAACCACTTTACGGTTCCCTGTGCCATATATTTCTCCTGTGTATCTTGATAAAAGATCGACCCGGAGCGTGAGCACAGGGCGGTCTCTATAACAAGGTACGTCACAATGGAGGTCATTTGTCACAACAATTGAAACCTTGATGAAAGCGTTACAAAGTGCGACAAGGTCAAATTATTTGTAATCGGCACCCAAAACGACCACAATCGGGTCAATGTATTGGTTCGAAACTTCGATTGAGTACTCACCTAGATCTGAAACCAGGGCCTTAGCCGCTGCGTCTAGATCCTTCGAGTTGATGTAAACCACGGTCTTGTCGCTCTTGGCGCCTAGCGGCATGTCGGCAGCGGTGACCACATTCCAGCCCTTATCCAGAAGCTTGCGCGCCACCCCGCTGGCAAGGCCGTCTTGCCCAACCGCGTCATAGACAGTGGTTTCGTTAATGCGCAATGGGTCGACTGCCGCTTGGGTAGTGGTCGAGTTGTCGTTCAGCGCATTCAGATCGAGCTTGGCTCCGCCACCGAAAAAGGTCTGGTATCCAAACAGCGAACCACCGGCAACAACTGCAGCTACAGAGAAGTAGGCGAAAAACTCACCGACGGCTGCGCCCTTGCTACGACGCAAACGACGACGACCGATAGCGGCAGGTACCGAATCGATTTCATCTATTGGGAAGTTTTTTGTCATTTGAACCGTTTATTAGTCTAGTTGAGTGGCATAAACCCATGGAGGTAACCCAAGTGAACTATCAGGTTTCTAAAGACGAGTCGCAGTGGCGAGAAGAACTCACCCCGCTCGAGTTCCACGTTCTTCGCGAGGGCGGCACGGAGCGTCCGGGTACCGGTGAACTTCTAGAAGAGAACCGAGTTGGCACTTTCTCCTGCAAGGGTTGCGGTCAAGAACTATTCAAGAGCGAAACCAAGTTCGATGCCCACTGCGGTTGGCCGAGCTTCTACGAACCAAAAGCCGAAGACGCGGTTGAGCTAATCGAGGATCGCAGCCATGGAATGATTCGCACCGAGGTTCGCTGTGCCAATTGCGGAAGTCACCTTGGCCATGTTTTCGAAGATGCCCCGCAAACCCCAACCGGTGATCGCTTCTGCATCAACTCGGTGAGTATTAACTTCGAGCCAGGTAAAGCCTAATAATCTGAGCCGACTATGGGACTCGAACCCATAACCCCCGCTTTACAAGAGCGGTGCGCTACCATTGCGCCAAGTCGGCAGTCCAACAATTCTACCTTTGGATGCAGGGAATTAATCTGTCCACGTCCACACTAGATACTTTCGGCACCCAACCACTTAGGAAAGGGGAACCGTTTCCACTGTTGTTCCCTACAACGAGGTATGAGGTCTGATTTAGTCAGAAATAGGGAAGCCAGGTAGATCAAAAGATCTACCTGGCTTTTCTATCAGGTTTTTACTGAACCGGAGCAACCATCTTTAGCCACTGCAGGAACATGGCTGCGTTGTTAAGCTCGCCCTTGTACTGCTGGCCGTTCACTAGAACGGTAGGGGTTCCGTTGAACTTGATTGTCGCTGGGGTAGAGCCAGTCGGCACTTCGTCCATGACCAACTTGTAAGAGTCTTTAGACCAGTTGGCCCATTTGTCTTGCTTGATGCAGTCAAGGGTGCTGGCATTTGCAACTCCTACGCTCTTAGCTAGATCTGCCAGCTGGTTGCTGTCTGGACCGAATGACTGCTCAGCAGGCTGGTTTGCGTAGAGTGCCGAGTTGAATTCAATGAACTTGGCAGGCTCAGTATCCGCAACACAAAGCAGCGCGCTCGCCGATCGTGAAGCATATTCGTTCAACGAGTAAGCGTCTAGCATGCCGATTGGGTGGATCTCAAGGTTGTACTTGCCAGCCTTGACGAGTTCCAGGATCTGCGGCATGTTCGGCTCTTCGAAGGCCTTACATGCAGGACACTGAAGGTCCTGGTAAATGATGATGGTTGGAACTTCCTTGTTGATGGAAGCTTCGCTGGTGGCAACGTTCAGACCGGCACCGATGGTGACTCCACGGTTGGTGAATGCGGTGCTCGGACCCTTCGATTCGTCGATGGTCTGGTTCGCGGTTCCAATGATTGCCCAGATCACCGCGGCCACAACTGCGGCGCTAGCGACCACAGAGATTGCGATGATGGCTAACTTCTTGGTGCTGGCAGCTTTCTTCTGCGCCTCGCGCATGGCCTTCGCCTTTGCTCTTGCCGCTTCGCGCTGCTGGTCGCGAGTAAGTTTCTCGTTTGACATTTATTACCTCGTAACTACATCACGATTTAGTGACGGACAGGACTACCAGTCTAAATCAGGTGAGTAGCGATGCGATAATTGGATTACCTGATTTTCAGTCGAAGTTCAGGCTCTTACAACAACGGATCGTTCGGTACGTACCTACCGATTTAGGAGAAAAAACCATGGCAACAGTGTCATTTAAAGCAGCCACGAGACTATATCCTGGCACCCCACGTGCGGCAGTAGACGCACTAGACCTAGAAATCAAGGATGGCGAGTTCCTCGTCCTCGTTGGTCCTTCTGGTTGTGGAAAGTCGACCAGCCTTCGTATGCTGGCCGGACTTGAAGAGGTTAACGGCGGACACATCTTCATTGGTGACCGCGACGTTACCCACATGGAACCAAAAGACCGCGACATCGCGATGGTGTTCCAGAACTACGCACTTTACCCACACATGACCGTGGCCGAAAACATGGGCTTCGCTCTAAAGATTGCCGGTGTACCGAAGGAAGAGCGCGAGGCTCGCGTTCTTGAGGCAGCCAAGCTTCTAGACCTAGAGCAGTACCTTGGCCGCAAGCCAAAGGCACTTTCGGGTGGTCAGCGTCAGCGTGTAGCCATGGGTCGTGCAATCGTACGTAAGCCTCAGGTGTTCCTAATGGACGAACCGCTATCGAACCTTGACGCCAAGCTACGTGTTCAGACCCGTACCCAGATCGCTTCGCTACAGCGTCGTCTTGGTGTAACCACCGTCTACGTTACCCACGACCAGGTTGAAGCTATGACCATGGGTGACCGCGTTGCGGTTCTAAAGGACGGCGTGCTTCAGCAGGTTGCTAGCCCACGCGAACTTTACGAGCGCCCAAAGAACGTATTCGTTGCCGGATTCATTGGCTCGCCAGCCATGAACCTGCTTCAGCTTCCAATCCACGACGGCAAGGTTGTCTTCGGTGACACCGAGATCGACGTAGACAAGGTAGCACTAGCTAAGACCAAGCAGAAGAGCGTAACCGTCGGTCTACGCCCTGAAGACCTCAAGGTCAGCAAGTCTGGTCTTGCACTAACCGTTGACGTTGTCGAAGAACTAGGTGCAGATGCCTACATCTACGGAAGCGTTCAGCTAGGCGAAGGCGCAGCAGATGTTGTGGTTCGTGTAGAGCCAAACTCGGGCGCAAAGTCGGGAACCGTTATCCACGTGATTCCTTCTGGCAACGCACACCTGTTCGACGCAGAGTCGGGCGAGCGCCTCAACTAGTGAGCTCGTCTTTAGACATCACAACTGCCGCGGTAGATCCAGCCCTTTTGGATCTACCGTGGCAGTTGCCTTTAGAGGACTGGCCGGCTGAAAACATCGCCGCACTGCCAAAGGGCCTCTCACGCCACACCGTGCGTTTCGCCCACCTCAGCGACCACGTCATCGCCATCAAGGAAACTCTGCCAGAACTAGCCAAGCGTGAGTACGAGATGTTGAAAAAGCTCGGCGGCCTCGACGTTCCCTGCGTGGAGCCTTTTGCGATTATTAATAACCGGTCAGATGTAGACGGAAACCCGCTACCTGCCGTGCTCATAACCCGACACCTAAAGTTCTCTCTCCCCTACCGAGCCATGTGGTCGCAAGGGCTTCGCCCAGAAACCGCCAACCGCTTGGTAGATGCCCTGGCCGTGCTGCTGGTTCGCCTGCACATCGCTGGCTTCTTCTGGGGTGACGTTTCACTTTCCAACACCCTGTTCCGCCGCGACGCTGGAGCATTCGCCGCCTACCTGGTGGATGCCGAAACCGGTCAACTATACGAAGGTGGTCTCTCCAACGGTCAGCGCGAGAACGACCTCGAGATCGCCCGAGTCAATATCGCTGGTGAACTGCTAGACCTTATCGCAAGCGGTAACGCAGCTCCTGGCGTGGACGCCAATGACATCTCCGAGCGAATCATCACCAAATACCGCGGGCTGTGGAAAGAGCTCACCGCGGCCGAAGTAATTGGCTCGAATGAGAAGTGGAAAATCAACAGACGCGTTGAGCGCCTGAACGAACTCGGCTTCGACATCGAAGAAATGACCATCAAGGCCGGTGGCGAGGGCACAACTCTCACGATCAAACCAAAGGTGGTTGATGCTGGGCACCACTCACGTCGCCTACTTCGCCTAACCGGGCTCGACGTCGAAGAGAACCAGGCCAGACGCCTACTAAACGACCTGGACGAATACCGCACCGACCGCGGTCGTCCTGGAGCCGATGAAGAAGTGATGGCCCACGAGTGGCTTTCCCGTGCCTTCGAGCCGGTGATTACCGCGATTCCGAAGAGCATGACCGGAAAGCTTGAGCCAGCCGAGGTGTACCACCAGGTGCTCGAACACCGCTGGTACATAGCCCAGGAACTAGGGCGTGGCGTGCCGATTCAGGAAGCCGTGAACTCTTACATCACTAACGTCTTGGCACACCGCCGCGACGAAGAGGCCCTGATTTCCCCAACCACCGGATCGATTACGCTACCGGAGGCTATTCCATCGGGAACCATCACGGTTGCCGATGAAGACGGCGAAGTCGACTGGCGCGACCTGGTTTAGTTTTCGTTACGAAGCTTCGAGATCTCGTAAAGAGTCACGCTGGCAGCAATGCCCGCATTTAGCGATTCGGTGGCTGCCGAGATTGGGATGCTTACGATCGCGTCACAGTTCTCGGTAACCAAACGGCTAAGGCCCTTACCTTCGCTACCAACGATCACTAGCAGTGGCGAGGTGCCGAGGTTGAACTTCTGCAGACTCATGTCTCCTCCTCCGTCTAGACCAACAACAAAAACGCCGCGCTTCTTGTATTCCTTGATGGTCGCCGTTAGGTTAGCCGCGAGCGCTACCGGGATACGAGCGGCAGCACCCGCCGAGGTCTTCCAAGCACTTGCTGTTACACCGGTCGAACGACGCTGAGGCAGAATCACTCCCTGACCGCCGAAGGCAGCTACCGAACGGATGATGGCACCGAGGTTGCGAGGGTCGGTAATTCCGTCCAGAGCAACCAGCAGAGGCTTCTGACCGCGAGAAAGTACGCGGTCTAGGAGGTCAGATGGATGCTGGTACTGGTAAGGCGGTACCGATAGCGCGATGCCCTGGTGCACGGCGTCGAAGCCGGTCAGGCGGTCAATCTCCGACTTAGTGATTTCGTTGATCGGGATCTGGCGGTTGTTGGCCAGGGTGATGGCTTCCTTTACACGCTCGTCCATCTCGATCCGGTTCGAAATGTACATCGCGGTAGCCGGAACCTTGGCACGAAGTGCCTCCAGGACCGAGTTACGGCCAGAGAGAACCTCACCCGAGTCGGCAGCCTTGGCAACGCGAGAAGCGTTGGTGCGGCCAGCCTTGCCGGTACCGGCGGTACGAGCGGTAGGAGCCAAGAACTCACCCTTGCGCGAAGAAGCGGCGGCAGGCTTGTTGCCTTTGAAGGCCTTGTGACCCTTGCGGTCTTCCGCCTTAGGGGTTGGACCCTTGCCCTCTAGACCCTTTTTACGCTGACCGCCAGAGCCAACGGTTGGCCCCTTCTTGCCCTTGGCGGTTCCAGGTCTCTTACCTTTGCTTGCCATTAGTTACTCCACATCCATACGGTCTTGCCGGCTTGGTCTTCAATGGTTACGCCAAGCTCGGTCAGTTCGGCTCGCAGCAGGTCTGCCTGCGCGAAGTCTTTGTTGTTGCGAGCAGCGGTTCGCTCCTCGATCAGGCCCTCAATCAAGGCTACAGTTTCGGCGGTAGCTACACGTACCGGCTCGGTAAGTTCCAAACCTAGGACGGCGGCCATTCGAGTTACCTGCGAAAGCGCGTAGCCTGCGTCATCCTTATCGCCGGCATCGATTGCCTGGTTTCCAGAGCGCACGGCATCGTGTAGAGCAGCGAGTGCTCCTGGCACGTTGAAGTCAGTATCCATCGCATCGACGAATTCGCTTGGAAGGCTTACGGTCGCGCTGCTTGCAATCGCACTGGCACGGCGAACGAATCCGGAAATTCGGCTAACCGCGGCAACCGCTTCTGCAAGCGAGGTTGGTGAGTAGTCGAGGCTCGAACGGTAGTGGGCAGATGCCAACCAGTAGCGAACCGCAGTCGGGCTTCCCAGCGCGAACAACTCGTCAACGTCAACGCCGTTACCCAGAGACTTACTCATCTTGGTTCCGGAGACGGTGACCAGACCGTTGTGCATCCAGTACTTGGCAAAGTCGAAGCCAGCCGCACGAGACTGAGCTAGCTCGTTTTCATGGTGCGGGAAACGCAAGTCTAGACCGCCGCCGTGAATGTCGAAGTTTTCACCCAGCTCGGCCAAGGTCATTGCCGAGCACTCGATGTGCCAGCCAGGGCGACCTTTACCCCACGGCGAATCCCAAGCGGCGCTCTCCGGCTCGGTCAGCTTGGCGCTCTTCCAGAGAGCGAAGTCGTGAGCAGCACGGCGTCCGCCGCCAATGGCCTCACCCTCCATGTTTTCAAGTTTCTGGTTGGTCAGCTCGCCGTATGCACTATGGCTCGCGGTGTCGAAGAATACGTTGGCGCTGCCGTCTTCGGCTTGGTACGCGTGGCCACGCGCGATTAGACGCTCGATCACAGCAATCATGCCGTCGATGTGTTCGGTGGCGTGTGGGCGATGTTTCACACCCGCGCCAAGGGAGTCGTAGACCTCGTTGAATCCAGCCTCGACAGAAACCGCCAGCTCACGCCAATCCAAACCCAAAGAGGTTGCATTCACCAAGATCTTGTCATCGATGTCGGTGACGTTGCGCACCAGCTTGACCTCGAAGCCGTGGCCAATTTCGAGCCAGCGAGCCACAATGTCGAAGGCAACCGCCGAACGCAAATGCCCCACGTGCGGAGCCGACTGCAC
>JBEGRZ010000021.1:0-18779 GCA_041180115.1 Actinomycetota bacterium | reverse complement strand
TGACATCCGTTGTTGGTGTGGTGCACATCGACTGAACCGAGATTGGGGCATCGCCACCAACTGCAACCTTGCCAACCATAATCTTGCGGCTCTTGCGTCTTGGAGCCAAAACCGGAGGTGGGCTCTTGGGTAGTCCTAGATTTACAGCAGGCATGGTTCAAGCATAACCACGAACTAGAAGGCAATCGGGTTGAAGAGGTCGACCACGATCATCGCCACGCCAGCAAACATCAAGAGTAGGAAGCCCGCCTGAGCCAGTGGCGCCATGAGCGCGGTATCGACTCGAACCTTGCCCTTGCGACCCAGAACCTTGAACACTCCGCGTTTGAGGTATTCGTAGACGCCGCCGAGAATGTGGCCGCCATCCAAGGGTGGCAGTGGAATCATGTTGAACGCGAAGAGCGCGAGGTTCAGCGAACCCAAAATCATGAGCCAGAAAAATACCTTGTCTGCAGGGTCTGCTTCGGAGGCTGCAACCTGACCGGAAATTTGCCCGATGCCAACCACCGACACCGCCGAGTTGCCGTCTCGTTCCACTCCAGAGAACAGCGATGTGACCGAGGCCACCACTTGTTGCGGGAACTGTGCTATGAAACCAAAAGTTTGAGCTGTCGTATCTGCAGCTGAAGCGAAGGAACGATCTAGCGGAAGTGCAATTCTTTCAAACTCCGCCTGAACCCCAAGATATGGACGCGGTTCGCGAGTGACTTCACCTGTTTCAGGATTGGTAACCGAACGCATCGTAGAAGAAGCGGTTACCGGAATCTCGATTTCACGGCCATCCCGCTGAATGGTCAGCTGATGCTGGGTCAGCGGCAGGCTGGTCACAACACCAAGATAGTCACTGGCGATTACTACCGGCTTGCCATCAACCTTAAGTACGAGGTCATTCGCCTTTAGCCCGGACACGAAGGCTGGGGTCTTGGTTGAATCGAAGGTGCATTCATCATCAGGGTTTTCCATCTGAGCTTGACACTCGACAACCGCGTCGATGCGAGGGCTCTGCTCAAGTGTGCCAAGCCCCGAGAGCGAAACCATGATCAGCGTGAACCCGAGAACCAGGTTTACGAATGGCCCACCAAACATCACGATGATGCGCTGCCAGGCTGGCTTCGAGTAGAGAGTGCGATTCTCATCGCCCGGTTCCATGTACTCCGAGTGAGCCTCGCGCGACTGAGAGATTAGCTTGCCGAACATTCGCTTACGGTCAGGCTTGGCTGGATCTTCCGGAGGGAACATGCCGATCATGGTGATGAAACCACCGAGTGGAATGGCGCGAATCGAGTATTCGGTTTCACCAATCTGCTTGCCCCAGAGCTTCGGGCCAAAACCGATTGCCCAGTTTGGCACCTTGATGCCGAAAAGTTTGGCGGGAATCAGGTGCCCGAACTCGTGCAGCCCGATTGAGATTGCGAGACCGAGAATGAAGATTGCCCAGCCGAGGATTTCACCGAAAATGTTGCTCACGCGAATACCTTAGCGACACATTCTGACAGTTTGCTTAGCAAGCATTAGCCATCTGGGCGTGAGCGCGATCCCTGGCCCACTTCTCTGCAGCCAAGACGCTCTCAAGAGTAAGTTCCCTTGCCGCTTCGTGGGCATCCATGACTCGCTCGATCACGTCAACGATTTGAGTGAAGAAAATCTTGCCCCTGTGGAACGCTTCAACGGCTTCCTCATTGGCAGCGTTGTAGACGGCTGGATAGGTGGAGCCAAGCTTTGCTGCATTGCGAGCTAGGGCAACCGCCTTGAATACCTTTTCGTCTAGTGGTTCGAAGGTCCAAGTTGACGCCTTGGTCCAGTCCAGGGCTGGCATCACGCCATCCAAGCGTTCCGGCCAACTCATACCGAGTGCGATTGGAAGCTTCATATTTGGAGGCGAGCACTGAGCAATCACCGAGCCGTCGACGAATTCGACCATCGAGTGAACGATTGATTGCGCATGGACGGTGACGTCGATGGCATCGATTGGAACATCAAAGAGTAGGTGTGCCTCGATCAGTTCGAGGCCCTTATTGACCATGGTCGCCGAGTTGGTGGTAACCACCTTACCCATGACCCAGGTTGGGTGGGCAAGCGCCTGCTCAGGGGTGACATCGCGTAACTGCTCGAGCGACCAGCCACGGAACGGGCCACCCGAAGCGGTCAGGACCAGCTTGCGCACCTCACCAGCAGTTCCCGATAGGAGACACTGAGCCAAAGCTGAATGCTCGCTATCAACCGGGACGATCTGACCGGGCTTTGCCAAATCGGTGACCAGACGACCACCAACTATGAGCGATTCCTTGTTGGCCAAAGCCAAAGTTTTGCCGGTGCGGAGGGTTGCCAAAGTTGGCGCTAGGCCGATCGATCCGGTGATTCCGTTGACTACGACGTCGGCGTCCAAAGTTTCCACCAGACGGGTCGCAGCCTCGCTTCCGAGCACGCAAACGTTCGTGTCCAAACCAAATTTTTGGCGCTGTTTTTCGAGCAGTTCTGCATTGGTTCCGGCGGCTAGGCCAACTAGCTGAAACCTATGTGGGTATTGGGATATAACCTCGAGAGCCTGGGTGCCAATAGACCCAGTGCTTCCCAGCACAATTACGCGACGCATTTCATAATTCTCCCACCAACCGAGCAAAGTACGGGCGTAGACTAGCCCTATGAGTGAAACCCCTGTCTCAGCAAGAAAAATCGTTACCGCTATTCCTGGACCAAAGTCTCAGGAACTACACCAGCACCGCCTGAACAATGTTTCGGCTGGCGTTGGCGCCTCACTTCCGGTTTACATCGATCACGCCCACGGTGCGATCCTTACTGACGTAGACGGAAACCAGTTCATTGACCTGGGTTCAGGTATTGGTGTTACGACCATCGGTCACACCAACGAGAAGGTTGTGGCAGCGGTTCAGGAGCAAGTTGCCAAGCTCACCCACACACTTTTCACCGTAACCCCATACGTTCCTTACGTTCGCGTTTGTGAGCTACTGAACAAGCACACCCCTGGTAACTTCCCAAAGAAGTCGGCTCTGTTCAACTCGGGTGCCGAGGCTGTTGAAAACGCAGTGAAGTTTGCTCGCAAGTTCACCCGTAAGGCTGGAATCGTAGTCTTCGACCACGCCTACCACGGCCGCACCAACCTAACCATGGCCATGAACTTCAAGGCCGCCCCTTACGGCAACGGCTTTGGCCCGATGGCTGGCAGCGTTCACCACGTTCCAATGTCTTACCCGTTCCGCGACCCAGACGGCATGACTGGTGAAGAAGCAGCCCGCCGCGCCATCACCTACATCGAGAAGCGCGTGGGTGCCGAAGACCTAGCGGCGATCTTCATCGAGCCAATTCAGGGTGAAGGTGGATTCATCGTTCCAGCCCCTGGCTTCCTGAAGACCCTTCAAGACTGGGCTCGTGCCAACAACGTACTAATGGTTGCAGACGAAGTTCAGTCTGGTGTTGCCCGTACCGGCAAGTGGTTCGCCAGCGACTACGAAGACGGCTTCGAGCCAGACATGCTGACCATCGCTAAGGGTATCGCCGGCGGTATGCCAATCTCGGCAGTTACCGGTCGTGCAGACGTTCTAGACGCCGCTCATGCAGGTGGAATTGGTGGCACCTACGGTGGTAACCCAGTTGCCGCCGCAGCCGCTGTTGCCGTACTAGAGCAGATCGAAGCCGGTGGCGTGCTTGAGCGCGCACTACACATCGAAGGCGTCATGAAGGCTCGTCTAGCCGAACTTCAGACCAAGTTCCCAGTGATCGGCGACATCCGCGGACGCGGTGCCATGATCGCTATCGAGCTTGTAGAGGCAGGAACCAAGAACCCGAACGCTGCAGCGGTCACCAAGGTTGTAAGCCACTGCCACCGCAACGGTGTTCTAGTTCTAAACGCCGGAACCTACTACAACGTAATTCGTTTCCTACCGCCACTAGCAATCACCGACGAACAGCTTCAGGAGGCCTTGAACGTTCTAGAGGAAGCGCTAGCTAGCCTATAAAGATAAAGACAAAGAAAGAGACCCGCAGGTTTATACCTGCGGGTCTCTTTCTTTGGTTGGAAGTTACTTGACCTTGAGAAGCTTCTTGCGCTTCACCGCACCGTTGATCTGAACGATCAATACCAGCAGGATGGTTGCGATGAATACAGCCGAGGCGATGACGTTCGCTTCGGCAGGAACACCACGAGCAGCGGCTACGTAGATGAACTTAGGGAAGGTAGTTACCTCGCCCGAGTTGAAGTAGGTGATGATGAAGTCGTCGAAGCTAAGCGAGAACGAAAGCAGCGCGGCCGAGACGATACCTGGCACCAGTAGCGGGAAGGTGATCTTCCAGAAGACCTGGGTTGGGTTGGCGTAGAGGTCGCGACCGGCTTCTTCAAGCACTGGGTCTAGAGTTTGAACACGAGCCTTCACAGTAACCACAACGAATGATAGACAGAACACCACGTGCGCGATGGTCACGGTCAATAGCCCTGGAGCAAAGCCCATGTTGAAGAACAGACCGGCAAGACCAGCACCAAGCACAACCTCAGGGGTAGCCATCGGCAGGAAGAGGGCTAGGTTCACAAGCGCACGAGCCTTGAACTTGTAACGAACCAGACCAATCGCCAGGGCGGTTCCGAGGATGGTTGCAATCAGAGTTGAGATTCCACCGATTAGTAGCGAGTTGCCAAGCGCATCGCAGACATCTGGGCGATTGCAAACACCGAGCCACTTGTCGAAAGTGAAACCCTTCCAAGTGGTGTTCCCGCGGTTGGAATCATTGAACGAAAAGATGATCGTGTAAACAATCGGAATGAGCATGAAAGCGATGGCCAGAACCGAGTACATCGGCAGGGTGAGCTTTCCAATCGAGAAACGCTTCACAGTAGGTCCTCCGTTCCTGCGCTACGAACATAGGTGGCTACCAGAATCACAATAACCGCCATCAGCAGCACGCTTAGTGCCGAAGCAGACGGGTAGTCCCAGTTCTGTAGGAAGTCAGACTCAACCATGGTTCCGATCATCGAGGTCTTGGCGGAACCTAGGAAGTCGCGGCTGGCATTTACATAGTCACCGGCAATTGGAATGAATACCAAGAGAGTTCCCGAGATGATTCCTGGAGTCGTGATTGGCAGAGTCACTTTCATGAATACCTTGGACGGGTTCGCGTAGAGGTCTGAACCGGCCTCGAGCAGACGAGTGTCGAAACGCTCAAGCGTAGTGTAGAGCGGCAAGGTCATGAACGGGATGAAGTTGTAAGTCAGACCGAAGATCACGGCGAAATCGGAGCCAAGGAAATGTTCAGATGGTTGCATTAGGCCGAGGCTGTAAACCGTCTGCATGACCGCTCCGCCGTCGGAGAAGATCGACTTCCAGGCGATAGTGCGAAGCAGGAACGAGATGAAGAATGGAGCGATGACCAAGGTCAACATCAGGCTCTTGAGGAGCGGACGATTGCGAAGCTTTACACCGATGAAATAGGCCAGAGGGTAGCTGATTAGCAGCGCTACAACGGTTGCCACGGTTGCATAGTAGAAAGAACGAAGGATCTGCGGTAGGTAGTTATCGACCACGTAAACGTAGTTCTCCACGTTGAACGCGTAAACATACTCACCAATTCCGCCGGTCTCGGCAGGAGCCTGCAGCGAGGTGATAATTAGCGAGAACAACGGGGTGAAGAAGAACAGGCCTAGATAGATAAGACCCGGCATCAACAAAGCTAGGACGATTGCGCCCGACTTCGTTGGACCCTTGTGTTCGGTTGCGCTAGAGCTACCAAAAGCCGCGAATGCCATCGGCTACTCTTCTTCGTTGCCAGCAGGTAGGTCGGCAAGACCGAACGAGTGCTCGACCTTCCACGAAACCCAAACCTTTTCGCCAAGTTCAACAACGGGGCTGATGCCAACGTTCTGAGCGAACACGGTAACTTCACCAACATTTGGAATGTCGATCAGGTACTGATTACTAACGCCGGTAAAGCGGATGTCAATGATCTCACCGGGGCCAACCACAACGTGATCTGCACCAAGCTTTGGAGCAGCGCGGTGGAAGGTTGCCTTCTCTGGGCGAACACCGATGCAAATCTTGCCGGTGTGCTTCTCGGCACGGTTCTTCGGAGCCGTGATCCTGTGGCCACCAACCTCGATCGAAACAGAGGCAGCGTTTGAGTCAACAACACTTCCCACAAATAGGTTCGACTGCCCTAGGAACTTCGATACGAAAGCGGTCTTCGGACGGTCGTAGAGGGCCTCAGGGGCACCCATCTGCTCGATTCGTCCCTTGTTCATAACTGCGACGGTGTCGGCCATGTCCATGGCTTCTTCCTGGTCGTGGGTTACGTGAAGGAAGGTAAGGCCAACCTCCATCTGGATGGCTTTAAGCTCGATCTGCATCTGGCGACGCAGCTTGAGGTCAAGCGCACCAAGTGGCTCGTCAAGAAGAAGTAATGCTGGACGGTTGACCAGTGCGCGAGCAAGTGCAACACGCTGCTGCTGACCACCCGAAAGCTGCTGCGGACGACGCTGGGCGGCGTAACCGAGTTCAACCAAGTTCAGTGCATCCATGGCCTTCTTCAGCGGGTCTTCGACTTTGCGCTGACGCAGACCAAAGGCCACGTTTTCAAGAATGGTCATGTGAGGGAACAGTGCGTAGCTCTGGAAGACGGTGTTGACCGGGCGCTGGTGAGGCTTGGTGCCAGAAACGTCTTTCCCGCCAATTAGAACCTGACCTGTGGTCTGTTCTTCAAGGCCGGCAACGATGCGCAGCGTAGTGGTCTTGCCGCAACCCGATGGGCCGAGCAGAGCGAAGAATTCACCTGCAGGAATGTGCAGGTCCATATCTTCAAGCGCTACGAATCCAGGGAATTCCTTGCGTACATCAATAAGTTCTAGATCGGCACCCGACGGCTTGAAGTCGATTGCCAATTACACAACTCCGTTGGCGGCCTTCGACCAAGCCTTCGAGAACTCGTTGTCCTCCTTGGCAGTCAATGGTCGAAGCTGCTTCAGCTTGGTAGCGAAAGTCTCATCAGTTGGGAAGATCAGTTCGTTGGTCGCAAGAACTGGGTCCTTCTTGATAACTTCTTCCTTCACTCCGGCTACTGGTGGCACGTAGTAGACACCAGCTAGAGCCAACTCAGCGGCAACTGCAGGGTCGAAGTAGTAGTCGATTACGGTTTCAACGTTCTTCTTGTGAGCCGATCCCATAGGAACTACGAAGTTGTCGGTAGCAAAGGTTGAACCCGAGTCTAGAAGTACTACGCCTAGAACCTCGCTGCCAAGCTCGATGTTGGCACCAACTAGGTCACCGGCCCATACAATACCGGCAACTGCGTCGCCCGACTTGTAGTCGTCGACGTAAGAGTTTCCCTTGATCGAACGGATGTGACCCGAGGATACCTTCTCGGTGAAAAGGTCTAGAGCGTTGTAGAAGTCGTCGGAGGTGAACTTCTGTGGGTCAACACCGGCAGCCATCATCATGATGCCCAGGGTGTCGCGCATTTCGGCAAGAACCTCAACGCGACCCTTGAGCTCTGGAGCCCAAAGGTCATCGAGCGAGGTAGGTGCGTCCTTGCCAGTTAGCTTCTTGTAGTTCTCCTTGTGGTAACCGATACCGGCGATGATGCCCTTCCAAGGCAGCGAGTACTTGCGACCTGGGTCGAACTGGCCAAGCTCAGCCTTGAACGAAGGGATTAGGTTGGCGGTCACGTTTGGCATGTTCGCGTAATCAAGTTCCTGAACGTAGCCATTGTTGATTAGACGTGCAACCATCCAATCGGTAAGGCAGAAGGTGTCAGCACCGGTCGCAGTACCAGCTGCAAGCTGGTTCTTGATCGCTGCAAAGTAGGTGTTGTTGTCGTCAACCGAGATGCTGTAGTCAACCTTGATTCCGGTCTTCTTTTCAAAAGCCTTCAGGGTTGGGAACGAGCCGTCCTCGCCGTCAATGTAGTAAGGCCAGTTGTCCCAGGCCACGGTCTTTTCGGTGTCTGACAGGTCTTTGGCAGCAGTCAGGGTCTTCTTGGCGCTTCCACCTGGAGCACAGGCTGCAAGGAGTGCGGTAATGCTCACTGCACCGGCACCACCGATAACCGCGCGGCGGGTTACCTCTGCTGCTTTGGCTGCCTTAAGGGCTTCACGGACAAACGGGTCTTTAACCGGCTCAGACATATGCTGACTCCTATTCATCGAACGGACATCGCTGTCCAAACAACAACCAATCGACACACCCTGTGGCGAGTCAATTCAAATACTGCCACAACTAGAACAACGCTTGCGCCAAAAACCGAAAAGTTATCTATCGGGTATGTTTGAATCCGTATGGCGACGAAGCCAACAGTAGGAGCACACAATGCGTATCTCGGTACCTGCCGAAGTCAAAAACAATGAATTCCGCGTAGCCATCACCCCGGCTGGAGTTCACGAACTAGTAGTTTCTGGCCACGAAGTTTTCGTGCAGGCTGGCGCTGGGAATGGTTCGAGCATCAGCGACCAGGAATACCAGGACGCGGGTGCCACCATCCTTCCAGATGCCGCAGCCACCTGGGCTGCCGGTGATATGGTCATGAAGGTTAAAGAGCCAATCGCTTCGGAGTACGGCTTTCTTCGCGAAGGTCTAGTGCTTTTCACCTACCTACACCTCGCAGCAGACCTTGAACTCACCAAGCAGTTGGTAGAGAAGAAGGTAACCGCGATTGCCTACGAGACCGTTCAGCTTCCTAGCCGCCAGCTTCCACTACTTGCTCCGATGAGTGAGGTTGCCGGTCGTCTTTCGATTCAGGTTGGCGCCGAGACCCTGATGCGCCACAACGGCGGTAGCGGCATGCTACTCGGCGGCGTTCCAGGAACCCGCCCGGCCAAGGTTGTGGTGCTCGGTGGCGGTGTTGCCGGTACCAACGCGGTTGCCATGGCAGTCGGAGCCGGAGCCGAGGTTACCGTGCTCGACACCAACCTAAACCGACTACGTGAACTTGACCACCACTATGCCGGACGCATCCGCACCCTGGCCTCGAACGCCTTCGAAATCAACCGTTCGCTTGCCGAGGCTGACCTAGTTATCGGTTCGGTACTAATCCCTGGCGCCAAGGCTCCAAAGCTAGTTACCAACGAGCATGTCAAGAAGATGAAGCCAGGCAGCGTGCTAGTTGACATTGCAATTGACCAGGGCGGTTGCTTCGCAGACTCGAAGCCAACCACTCACGCTGAGCCAACCTTCAAGGTTCACGACACCATCTTCTACTGTGTTGCGAACATGCCAGGTGCCGTGCCTCACACCAGCACCTACGCGCTAACCAACGCAACCATGCCTTACGCCCGCTCGCTAGCGAACAACGGCTGGAAGAAGGCTCTGCAGGCCGATGCTTCGCTAGCTCTTGGTCTAAACAGCCACGACGGCGCAATCACCAGCGAGCCGGTTGCGGTTGCCCACGGCATGAGCTTCACCCCACTTGCCGAGGTGCTTGCCTAACCCCAAGCGGTACTTCAACGCTTTCCACCTGGCCGTCCTGTGAAAACAGGGCGGCTTTGGTGTTTCTGCTGACACCCGAGAACTTCTGCTTGAAGCCCAGTTGAAGCATCTCAACCTCATCGGTTCCCGCGAGCGCTAATCGGTTTCGCAAATTGATCAGCAGTTCTCGAGGAATCCCCACCAACGACTGACTGGTAGCGAGCAGGTGAATGCCGAGCGAGCGGCCACGGGTTGCCACCGCAGTCAGTGTAACCATGCTGGCAGGACACATCCTGATTGCTGCGACTACTTCATCAACCACAATGAGTAGCCGAGGAAACCCAACTCCGATTCGAACTGCTGCCTCAATACTGGCCACTCCCCTGAGTTTCAGTTCTTGTTCTCGTCTACCCAACTCTTGCTGAATACCGATCCAGAAGTCTTTCTGGATTTCATCGGTGTCCAGATCACTCACCCCGGCAATTCCGGAACACTCGGTGAGCACCGCCCCGCCTTTGTAGTCAGCCACCAGTACCTGCACGCGCGAATCCAGTGAAGCCAATGCCAGATGAATCAGTTCGCTCTTTCCCGAGCCGGTTGGACCAATTACCAAATGATGCCCAGCACCCTCAGCCAACGACGCCCTTTTGTCTAAGCCGACCGCGAATGAATCAGCATCACCGCCTCTCCAATCACGGGTGAGATAAGACACACTCTCGCGTGGCAGCTCGTCAATGGCTTCAATGACTGCCTTGTGCAGCGCCTTGGACCAAAGGAAATTCCTGGTGGGCAACTTCTTGCCGCCCAAGGTCACTCCCCTTGCCGCAATGACCAGCGCACCCGAAGGAGTTGGATGCTTTCGACTCACCAGAACACTCACCCCAAACATGAGGACGGTCGCGACCAGCAGCATCCAATTGCCAGAAGACACAGCATAAAAACCACCCAATACCAGGGACGGCAAAAACCAAAGCGGGTTCATCCAAAAAGTCTCTAAAAGAAACCGATTGAACGAACCCGCTTTAGGGGATCTGTGGATTACTCCCCGATGTAGCTCATAACGTGCTTGATACGGGTGTAGTCCTCGAAGCCGTAAGCCGAAAGGTCTTTACCGTAACCGGAGTGACGGAAACCACCGTGAGGCATTTCGGCAGCTAGTGGGATGTGGGTGTTAATCCAGACACAACCGAAGTTGAGACCCTTTGAGAAACGCATCGCACGCTTGTGGTCGTTGGTCCAAACCGAGCTGGCTAGACCGTAGACCACGTCGTTAGCGTTCTTCATAGCCTCGGCGTCGGTATTGAACGTCTGCACGGTAACAACTGGGCCGAAAATCTCCGACTGAATGTGCTCGTCCTGCTGCTGAAGACCAGAGATCACGGTTGGTTGGATGAAGAAGCCGTCGCGCTTTACCGCCTTGCCACCAACCTCAACCTTGGCGTGCTTTGGAACACGAGAAAGGAAGCCGAGCACGCGCTCGAACTGGTTCTGGTTGTTTACCGGACCCACGTAAGTTTCCTTGTCGTTTGGGTCACCAACCTTGGCGTCGCTCTTCACGGCCTTGACCAGTTCCTTCACGAAGGCGTCCTTAACCGACTCGTGAACCAGTACGCGGGTGGCTGCGGTGCAGTCCTGTCCGGCGTTGAAGAAACCAGCGCCGGCTACACCAGCAGCGGCAGCCTTAAGGTCGGCGTCTGCGAACACGATGACCGGAGCCTTGCCACCTAGCTCTAGGTGAACACGCTTGACATCGAGCGCTGCGCTCTTGGCAACTTCCATACCGGCACGAACCGAACCAGTGATTGCAACCATCTGTGGGGTTGGGTGCTCTACCAGCATGCGGCCGGTGTCACGGTCACCAGTAACCACGTTGAAAACACCTTTAGGCAGGAACTTGTTTGCAAGCTCTGCCAACATGATGGTCGAAACCGGGGTGGTGTCAGATGGCTTGATCACGATGGTGTTACCAGCAGCAATTGCCGGGGCAAACTTCCATACCGCCATGTTTAGCGGGTAGTTCCAAGGCGTCACCTGAGCGATCACACCGATCGGCTCGCGACGAATCGATGAGGTGTGGTCGGCTGCGTACTCGGCGGTTGCCTTGCCCTCAAGGTTTCGAGCGGCGCCAGCCATGAAACGGATCTGGTCTACCGACGGCATGATTTCGTACTCGATGAGAGTGGCGATCGGCTTACCGCAGTTCTCAGACTCCGCCTTAGCGAAAGCCTTAGCGTTCTTCTCCAGTTCGTCGGCAATTTTGAGCAGTGCCAGCTGGCGCTGAGACGGGGTGAAGTTACTCCAGACTGGGAAAGCAGCCTCGGCAGCTCGGAATGCCGCGTTGATGTCCGCCTGGTTTGAAAGTGGTGCCTGGGCGTAGACCTTGCCGGTTGCTGGGTTCACTACGTCGGTGTACTTGCCAGACTTCGGCGCTACTGCTTTTCCGCCAATGATGTTGGTCAACTTACGAAGGGCCATGTTGATTTATCTCCTTTGATTGGCTCTTATGTAGATGCTAACCACTTGAGCCCTGCAAATCTGCCAGAATAACAATATGTCTACCAGACCAACTCCAATGACGGACGCCCGCAAAGCCGGCCAGCCGATTAGTAAAGAAATGCTGGAACACGGCGCTCGCGAGCACCTTTGGCCACACTTCACCCGAACTTCCCTCTACGACGGCGGATCAATTCCGATCATCACCAAAGCCGATGGCAAGTACATCTGGGACCAGAACGGAAACAAACTCTTCGACGGCCTCTCCGGGCTCTTCTCGGTCAACGCCGGCCACGGTCACGAGCGTCTAGCCGAAGCAGCAAAGAAGCAGCTCATGCAGATGGACTTCGTGCCACTTTGGAGTTTCGCCCACCCACCAGCCATCGAGCTCGGTGAGCGCCTACTTTCCTACGCACCTAAGGGCCTTGACCGTGTCTTCTTCACCACCGGTGGTGGCGAAGCTAACGAGACTGCTTGGAAACTTGCCAAGCAGTACTTCAAACTCATGGGCAAGCCAATGAAGCACAAGGTTCTAACCCGTAAGACCGCGTACCACGGTACCAGCCATGGAGCCTTGAGCCTTACCGGCATCGCAAACATGAAGAAAGCCTTCGAACCGCTAGTGCCAAGCACTTTCCGCGTACCGAACACCAACTGGTACCGCGCCCAGGACGACTTCGCCAACGAGGAAGAGTTCGGTCTTTGGGCCGCTAACCGCGTTGAAGAGATGATCCTGATGGAGGACCCCGACACCGTCGCCGCGTTCTTCTTCGAACCAGTGCAGAACTCGGGTGGTGCCTTCACATCCCACAAGTCCTACTTCAAGCGCGTTCGCGAGATCTGCGACAAGTACGACGTAATCCTGGTTGCCGATGAAACCATCGACGGCTTCGGACGAACCGGAACCATGTTTGCCAGCGAGAAGTACGACTTCGAACCAGACATGCTGGTTTGCGCCAAGGCAATCACCAACTCGGTAATGCCGCTCGGCGCGCTGATGATGAAGGAAAAGTTCTACGAGCCGTTCACCAAGGGAACCACAATCTTCCCTCACGGCTACACGTTCGCAGCCTCCCCTGCAGCCTGTGCCGTGGCGATCGAGAACCTAGACCTCTACGAGGAACTAGATCTGATCAACCACGTTCAGGCCAACGAAGCGAACTTCAAGCAGACCCTGGACAAACTGAATGACCTAGACATCGTTGGTGACGTTCGCGGAACCGGATACTTCTACGCAATCGAACTCGTCAAAGACAAGGCCACCAAGACCCGCTTTGACCTAGAAGAGATCGAGAAGCTACTTCGCGGCTTCATCACCAAGGACCTCTATAGCAAGGGCCTCTACTGCCGCGCGGACGACCGAGGAGACCCTGTGGTTCAGTTGGCACCGCCACTAACCTCGGACCAAGCCGACTTCGACATGATGGAAGCCCACGTGCGTGAGACCCTCACCAAAGCATGGGACCTGGTCAAGTAATGCAAAGTAAGAAAGCCCTAGCATTTTCGCTAGGGCTTTCTTATTTGACTGCCGGCGTCGGCTCCCTCGGAACCCTGAACGCAATCTGGTCACAGGTTTTCTTCGGCGCCAAACTACTGTTTCCTGGCTTACTTATCGCCATCGCCCTAGCCGCATCCGTATTCGTAACCATGTGCCTCTATAACCTAACCGTGAAGAAAGCTGGAATCCTCCTAGCCCCCTACTTTGGTTGGTGTGTGTTTGCGAGCCTGCTTAGCTACGAACTCTTGATTCTGAACTCAACCTACTCTTAGCGGCAACAGACAATGGTCGAGTATGCTGCCTGCTTTGGAGCGGCTGAAGCTGGTGCGGCAACCGTTGTAAAAGCAAAAGTCGAAACCAAGGCAAGAATTGTAATTTTTTTCATGTTCACCCCCTACTATGTATAGAGACTATACATAACGAGTGAACACTCGAGGGGATTTCATGGAAAACATCGATAACAAATTTGGCAAGCAGCTCAAGAACTTCCGCGTCGCCAAAGATCTTCTTCAGACCGACTTCGCCAAGGTTGGTCTAAGCGCCGGCTACATCTCGCTAATCGAGAAGGGCCTACGCAGCCCATCCAAGAAGGCACTAGCCAACATTTGCTCGCTGCTTGAAATCACCCCGGAAGACTTTGGCGATGGCGCCAAGAAGCCACTCTCCGCCAAAGATGTGGCACTGCTCTCCCAAGTTGAAATCGGCTTAGACCTTGAACAAAAGGCTGACTATCGCGCGATGCTTGATGACGTCTCCGAATACGGCAAGCGTCACATCCGCTATGCCGTCGCTCAGGCTTTATTGGATTTCGAATACGGCCTAAACCTCGCGGCACACGAGGCCACCCAAGACATCCTCGCCAATCGCCTAATTGAGATTCAAGACTCGGAACTTCGCCGTGCATTAAACATCTTCGCAATTTCCTCTACTTCGCTGTCGTTGAACCTTCCAGCGGTGACCCTGTTGCTGTCAATCTGGCCGAAGGATCGAATCCAAGATTCCGAACCAATCAAGAACCTGACCGCGGCCATTCTCGTTTCCCAACTGAGCATTCTCGGCGACTACAGCTCAGCCCGTCACATTCTCGCTTCCCTCGGTGACCCGGCGAAAATCAATAATCCAGAAACACAGCGCAACGCACTTTGGGCGGCGTCGAACCTTGCATATGAGGAAGGAAAGTTCGAAGAAGCTCGCGACCTAGCAACAGCCGCCGTTGCCACATCAACGAAGAAGGAAGTGCTTCGCTCTACAAACCTTCTCACTCAGTACTTCCAGGCCCACATTGCCGATCCAAAGTTGGACGACAAAACACTGCGTGCAATCACAACGGATCTCGAAGTCGAACTCGATAAGGTCATCCAAGATCAGCGCAACACAGCCGACCTCCAATTCCTTTACGCCGAGGCCCTACTGAGACTGGACCGCCCAGCCGAGGCAATAGTTGCCATCGAGTCTGCCTCCGAAGACGCGCAGCATGCGGGCGACCACATTGTCCGTCGAGAAGCACTAAAAGCATGGGCTTACAACGCCACCGGCAAGAACGACCAGGCTAAAGACTCACTGAAGCAACTTCTCACCGTCATTGGTGCTACGGCCCGAACCTTCGACAGCGAACGCTTCCTGGCCCTAGCCAAGTCGCTCATCCTCAAGCTTGACGATGTTGAACTCATGAAGTTGGCTTTGGCTACCGAGCACGCTGGTGTGCCTTCGATCATCTAAAACAAACTAAATCTATTGGGGGAAAACCTGAAATCACTCTTTCAGGGCCTGGCAAACAACCCATCAAGTTTGTGAAAACCATCAAGTTTGGCATTCGCCAACGCTATTCGGGTGGCAAGAACAGTTAGACAGCAAAGCTAACGAAATTTGCTGAAAATAGCAGGCCGATATTTACTTCTTCACACTTGAATCGAACTCCAAGAAGGCAGAAATTTGTGTAATTTACCTACCTTTTGTAAGGTAAAGTCAATCAGAAACCCACGGGTTTTGATTCATCAAATTAGGGGCAATAATGCGTTTCAAGAATAAATGGGTACTCATCGCTGGAGTGCTGACTGCCAGCATTGGCCTGGTTGGATGCACCACCCCTGAACCTACAGCGCTTTGTAAAGAGCTTGAGGCACGTTCAGATCACTTGGTGGGATCCAACCCATTCTGGAAAGTGGGCGAGGAGGCGTTTTATGGTTTTGGTAAGTATGTCTGCAACGAAGACGTGCAAATTGTTGTGAAGCCGATAGTGGCGGAAGTTACGAAGACGGACTTGGTTCCTTATTCGATTGGAAAAAATTATCTGGTACTCGGTCAAAACCAAATGACAATGGGATCGGTCTGGACGATGGATGACATGCTTAAAGACACCACCGAAGGCAATAATGTACTGGAATTGGGCAAGAATGGCGTAAAAATATCGGAAGGTCAAATCTTCCAAATTTTTGAAGAGGTGACAGCTGAGACACCTTCCATCTTCTATGGTGCCGAGAAGTTTGAATTGCAGATTGAGATAACTTCAAAGTCCAGATCGGCTAAACAAACCATCGTTGTTCGACGAGACTTTGGTTCCGACGGAGACACGACCCAACCACTCCCCGACAACCGCTAACAGAAACAGTTGTGTTACTTATCCACACTGGGCTCGAACTTCGTTTTGAGCCCAGTTTTGGATTTAAGATGATGAAATGAACATCCCAAATCACGATGCAAAACTTACATTCGAGTCGCCAGTTGGTGCGATCACTGTTCTCGCTCGGGATAACAAGGTTGTGTTTCTGACCATGGGCAGCAAGATCACCCCAGACTTCGGTAAGGCTTCGGTTCTGAATGATGCAAAGAAGCAGCTTCAGGCGTATTTCAAAGGCAAGAGCAAGGAACTGGATTTTCCGGTGGCACTAGGCGGCACCAAGTTCCAGCAGTCGGTTTGGCGAGAGATTGAGAAGGTTGGGTTTGGCGAGGTGACCACCTATGCCGAGATCGCCAAGAACATCGGTAACCCTAAGGCCGTTCGCGCGGTTGGTGGAGCGGTTGGTTCTAATCCAGTACCACTTGTGATCGGTTGTCACCGTGTGCTGGGTGCCAGCGGTCGCATTATCGGTTACTCGGGTGGCGACGGTATCCCAACCAAACGCTGGCTTTTGAACCTCGAAGGTATAGAGACCACCGACTAGTGAAACGTTGCACCTGGGTTACTAAAGACCAGATCTACATCGATTACCACGACACCGAGTGGGGCACGCCAATCAGTGGTGAGGATGCCCTATTCGAGAGAATCAGCCTAGAGGGATTTCAGGCTGGGCTTTCTTGGCTAACTATCCTTAAGCGACGTGAAGGCTTCCGTGAGGCGTTCAAGGGCTTTAGGATTGCAGCCGTTGCGGCGATGACCGAGACCGACGTGGAAAGACTTCTCCAGTTCGAGGGAATCATTCGTCACCGCGGCAAGATTGAGGCGGTCATCAACAACGCTCGAGTGATTCTTGAGAAGGAACTCTCTTTGGAAGAACTTATTGCGAAGCACTCCCCAACCGAAGACCGAACCGGGCTTACGGTTTCCCCCGAATCAACCGCGCTTTCGAAGGAACTTCGGAAGTTAGGTTTCAACTTCGTTGGACCAACCACGATGCACGCGATGATGCAGGCCATAGGGGTTATCAACGATCACGACAAAACCTGCGAGTTTAGAAATAAGTAGAAACTTCGCGACATAGACTCCTTGAGATGACTATGGACAGCAGAGAATTCACCGAACACTATCGGCAGTATCTTCCAATGGTGTCGAAGTTCTTTGCCTACCGTGGTGAGAGTGCAGACATCGAGGATTTGGCGTCACAGGTGTTTTCGATTGCTTGGCAGAAGCGCGATTCCGCACCTTCAGAGTTCCTAGCCGCTTGGCTCTACCGCATTGCCGGAAACGTCTTGGCCAATCACAGACGGAAAAGCGCTTTTCGGGTGACCCTACCCCTGCTGGACACCGATCTGCTCGCACCTTCGGCCGAGTCGCTAGCGATTGCAAATGTGGCAATCCGCGAAGCCTGGAGAACGTTGAACGCGAAGGATCGATTGATCCTTTCGTTGGTGTCGCTTGAAGGTTTCACACTCGAGGAATGCGCAGCAACTTTGCGGATTAGCAAGAATGCGGCAACGATTCGCTTCCACCGGGCCAAGAAAAACTTTGAGACCGCTTTGAAAGAATCGGAAGGGTAAACACATATGCCTGATATGGAAAAAGATTTAGAAACTCTTCGTAAGGCCGTGAAGGCAAAGACTCCTGTGCTCGCCGATGATGTGATAGTCGATGGCATCACTCGCCAACCTGCTAAAAAGAGTGGCCGTTTCAAGTTGAGCCTAGCTGCTGGTGCTCTAACCGTGGTTTTGGCTGCCGGTATTGGCATGAACATGGCGCCGCGTGGTCCGCTGTTCTCACTGGGTTCAGGTAACTCTGGGGTAGCCGAGACTGGTGCTGCTTTGGACAGCAAGATGGCCATTTGGGCTAACTATGTTTACGATGCTGGGCCGAAACTTGGAACCAGCGGTGGTTCTGGAAACGTTTACCAGTTGAAGTTGACCGGTGACCCTGAAGCGATCATTAACTCCTTGGCTAAGCGTTTTGGGCTCGAGGGTGAACTTTCCAAGGAAAGCTACGACGATAACAAGACCTACTCATACTTCTTTGGGGTCAAAGACAACTGGGAGAAGCCAAGTCTTTCGGTTTACTGGAGTGGCACCGGAAGTTGGTACCTGAACAACTACACCGGCGCTACCAGCGGCCCTGGCCTTCCAAGTGATGATGAGGTTCGAGCCCAGGCGGCTGAGCTGTTTGCCGCCACCGGGCTCTCGGTATCGCCTTCAAAGATTGACATCTTCAAGGAGTACGGCAGAACTGCGATTGGCCACCTAGAGGTTGATGGCCAGGCTACCGCTCTCGACTGGACCATGACCTGGGATGAATTTGGCAATCTGGTTTCCGCTAGTGGAAACTCTGTTTCGGTGATCAACCGCGGCAACTTCCAGACCGTTTCCGAGAGAGATGCGGTAGCTCGACTCAGCGACTGGCGTTACTCGGGATCACCTGCCGGAAGCTATTACGGTGGTGGCTTGGTTGCAAGCAACAAAGCTGGCGACACCGGCGTGACGAGTGTACCTTCGACCACGGAAGGCTCCAGCGGTAGTTCAGAAGGTACTCCAGCACCGACGACTGGGCCTGAGCCTCAGCCAACAACGATGCCAACCGAGCCTCCAACTATCAACGTTCTCTGCACCTCGGCTAAGCCGGTTCCACTGATGGTTTGGGATAGCAAGGGTAATGCCTGGTTGGTTCCTGGCTACATGTATCAGGTGACCGAGTTGGGCTGGCAGCCATCCGTGGTGAGTCTGGTTGACGGAGTTATCGAACTACCAAA
>JBEGRZ010000020.1:0-18799 GCA_041180115.1 Actinomycetota bacterium | reverse complement strand
CGCTCGTGCGAAATTCCTCCTGCCAGAACCAGAATGCGCAATTTACCGTTTTGCTTTGGTTTAGGAATCATTTCGACTATCCCTTCGCGTTAAAGGTGTTTAGAAGATCGGTTTGCAGGTTGATGACCGTGGCCAAACGCTGGATTCCGAGACGAATACGCTCGGGAGTCGGGTATGAATAGCAAATTCGAAGCTTGTTGTGGCCGGTTCCGTCGCCGTAGAAAGCGGTGCCAGGGGTGTAGGCCACCAATTCCTTCACGGCAAGCGGCAGCATAGCCTTGGAATCAACGCCATCAGGCAGATCGACCCACAGGTAGAAACCGCCATCAGGCTTGGTGGTGTGCAAATTAGGTAGGAATTCCTTCATCGCATTCAGCGCGGCGTCCTTACGCTCCCGGTAAACCCCGCGGAACGTGTTGATCTGGCCCTGCCAGTCGCTGTTCGCCAAATATTCGCTGATCATCATCTGCGAGAACGAACTAGGACACAAAATTGCCGACTCATTAGCCAAAACCAGCTTGTCGCGAACCGCAGGTGGCGCCAAAACGTAGCCAACACGGAAACCAGGGGCCAAAATCTTCGAGAACGAGCCCAAATAGATGACACCCTCTTCGTCCATCGAGCGCAGCGCGTCTGGAACCGGCTGGTTGAAGTACAAAAGACCGTAAGGGTTGTCTTCCAGAACCAAAATGTGGTGTTTGCGGCAGATTTCAAGAATCTTCGGACGACGTTCGGCCGCCAGAGTGACGCCAGAAGGGTTAGCAAAGTTCGGAACCAGGTAAAGGAACTTGATGGTTCGGCCATTTTCCTTCAATCGAAGGATCGATTCCTCCAACGCTTCCGGGCTCATGCCGTCTTCGTCGGTGTAAACATGTTCCACGTGTGCCTGATAGTGGCGGAAAATACCTAGCGCGCCTACGTAACTAGGGCCTTCGGCCAAAACCACGTCGCCTTCGTTGAGGAAAATACCGCTTAGAAGTTCAAGACCGTGCTGGGACCCGGTGGTGATGACTAGGTCTTCGACCGAAGAACGGATGCCTTCGAGCGCCATTAGTTCGCGAATCTGGTCGCGCAGGGTCTCATCACCCTGACCGCCACCGTACTGAATGGCGAGGTCGCCCTTCTTGGCCATCAGGCTGTTGTATGACTTTTCCAGGACGTCCTTAGGCAGGGCAGCCACATAAGGCATGCCTCCGGCTAGGGATACAACTTCTGGTCGGCTAACTACCGCGAACAACGCTCGCACTTCGGACACCGAAAGCGTGTGGGCGCGCTCGGCGTAAGTATCTAGCCACGGATCTAGATTGTTACCCGAATTGTTAGTCATAGAGACCAACTTTACAGGCGTAACAGGCCTGAAGGCTAACTAAATCAAGCCCTCAAGGTCTTCAAGTAGTGCATGCTTTGGCTTTGCGCCAACCATTTCGCGCACGATTTTGCCGTTCTGGAAGACCTTCATGGCAGGGATGCCGGTGATCTTGTATTCAGCGGCTAGGTGTGGCTCTTCGTCCACGTTCACCTTTACGATTTCAATCTTGTCGGCGTATTCGGTGGCGATTTCGTCGAGGATTGGGCTAACCATGCGGCACGGCCCGCACCACTCGGCCCAGAAATCAACTAGAACGAGCTTGTCGTTGTTGATTACGTCGGCTTCGAAGCTGGCGGCGGTTGCATTCTTTGACATAGTTACTCCTTGTTTTACGTGAAACTTAGTCGTTTAGGTAGTGTTCGGCGTCTAGCGCAGCAACACAGCCGGAACCGGCTGCGGTGATTGCCTGACGGTAGGTAGGGTCGATCACATCGCCACAGGCAAATACGCCTGGGATGCTGGTCTTCGATGAACGGCCTTCAACCTTGATGAAGTGGTCGTCGGAAAGCTCTAGCTTGCCCTGTACTAGGCCAACGCGAGGGTCGGACCCGATGGCGATAAAAAGACCGGATACTTCGAGGTCGCTCTTCGAGCCGTCCACGGTGTTTTCAAGTACTAGACCCTCAACCTTTTCGGCGCCCTTGATCTCAGCCACGGCTGAGTTGTAGACAACCTCGATCTTTGGGTTTTCGAGCACGCGGTCAACCATGGTCTTCGATGCGCGGAACGAGTCGCGGCGGTGGATTAGGTAGACCTTGTCGGCGAAGCGAGTGAGGAACGAAGCCTCTTCCATGGCCGAGTCGCCACCACCAACTACGGCGATGGTCTTTTCGCGGAAGAAGAAGCCATCGCAGGTTGCACACCAGGAAACTCCGTGACCGGACAGTTCCTTTTCGCGAGGCAAACCAAGTTCACGATAGGCGGCGCCGGTGGCAAGAATCACTGCACGAGCCTCGAAAGTTTCGCCGTTGCCGGTCTTTACTACCTTTACAGCGCCTTCTAGCTGAACCTCGGTTACGTCATCAAATAGCACCTCGGTGCCGAAACGCTCTGCCTGCTCCTGCATGTTCGCCATTAGGTCTGGGCCCATGAGGCCGGTTGGGAAGCCAGGGAAGTTTTCAATTTCGGTGGTTTTCATAAGTTCGCCACCAGGCTCAACCGAGGACGCGATAAGTAGCGGCTTGAGGCCAGCTCTGGCGGTGTAGATGGCGGCAGTGTAGCCGGCAGGGCCAGATCCAACGATGATTACTTCGCGCACGATTCTCCTAGGGGATGCAATGGGATTAACCCCAGTTTATCGGCGCAGTATTCCCTTCAATGCAGACACCGCTGAACGAATCTCGTCATTGCGCATCAGCCACAGGACGACCACATAAACCAGGACGGCGACGCCACCAACAGCAACGCAGGAAATCAGAGCATTCGTGGCTCCGGCGAGTGCGTAGCTCTGTGCCTCGATTCCGCCGAGCGACCAAAGTACCCAGGCGCCAGCAGCGCCGGCAAGCACTGCCGCGAAACCGACCTGTAGGCCGTAACGAACCAGGTGACCCTCGGTCAGCTTTCCGATTCTGCGTATCAGCATCAGGTAAGCAAGGCCAGCCTGTAGAACGAAGCTGATCGACATCGCAAGCGAAATTGCAGCGACGAGACCCATGGCCGGAATCGTGGCAGCGCAAACATAAGCGCTGATGACAAACGCCACGATTTGGATGGTTGTAAAGACAAACGGGCTCTTGGTGTCTTCGAGCGCGTAGAACACTCGCTGAAGCATGAAGTTCACGCTGAACGGGATGAGCCCGAGCATCATCGCGGCCAAAACCAGCCCTAGAGCCTTGGTTGATTCGTAGCTGGATGCGAAGACCGCACCTATTGGAAAGCTGAGGACTATCATCACGCTCGTCGCAATGGTGCTAAGGGCCAGGATCGAACGCAGAGCTTTGACCACATCGGTCTTCAGGGCGTCGAAGTTCTTCGCGTGAGCGTGTTCGCTCATGCGGGTGAAGTAGGCGGTTGCTATCGAAACGGTGCCAACCGAGTGAGGGATCATGAAAATCAGCCAAGCGGTTCCGGCCACGGCTACCGAAGCGATGCCGGTGAGTGCACTTCCAGACGTCGCGGTTCTGGCGGCCAGTGTGCTCGAAGTCAGGCTGGTCTGAATCAGGCCACCTATCTGGGTGATGACCAGCATGCCAAGCGTCCAGCTGGCTGCTTTGAGAGCCGGGCGAAGTCCGAGTCCCTTGAGTTTGAAGTTGAAACTGAACTTCAGCCCGATGCGCTTCCAGAAGACGAAGAGGATCAGTGCCTGCGATGCTACGCCGAGGGTGGCCGAGCCAGCTAAGACGGTGATTTGGTTGGCAGTCCAGATGTGCTGCGAACCAACTGGTCCGTAGAGAGCCATGAAGATGGCGAGACCGGCAATAGCCACAAGGTTGTTTAGTACTGGCGCCCACATGAACGGACCAAACGAACTTCTAGCGTTCAGCACCTCACCGAGGATCGAGTAGAGACCGTAGAAGAACAGCTGCGGCAGACACCAGTAGGCGAAAGCGGTGGCGAGCGCGAGGGTGTCGTTATCCCAACCGCTTGTGTAGAGGCGAACCAGAGCGGGAGCGGCCAGGGTAGCAAGAATCGTGATTAGGGCGAACACCGAAATGATCACGGTGAGCAGGCCGTCTATGTAGCCCTTACCGCCGTCCCCCCGCACCTTCGCACGTACAATCTGCGGAACCAGGACGGCGTTCAAGAGTCCACCGACGATGATCGCGTAAACGTTGTTCGGGAGTTGATTGGCGACGCCGAACGCATCGGCTTCGTTATTGGTAATTCCAATTGCCGCCGCCAACATGACCGTGCGAACCAATCCGAGGATTCGCGAAACCACGGTTCCACTAGCCATCCAGAGCGAAGCCCTGGCCACGCTCACGCGTTCTGCTTTCGTCTGCGGATCATGCGTACGGTTCCAGCGACCAGTAGCAGAATCACCAAGACGCCCATAGAGCCTAGGGCGATCATTTCAGCATCACCGATCACGGTCATGCTGATGGTTTTGGTGTCGCCGAGACGCTCGCCAGAAAAACTCGAAAGCCAAACGTAGAGTTCAACGTTTCCGTTGGCTACCGCCTGCACTGGAACGGTTGCGTTCACCGTGCTGTTTGGCGGGATTACAACCGAGGTGGTTTGCGGTAGGCGCACCCGTAGGTTCGAAGTGCTCACGTGAATCAGCACACGCACCTCGGTGTCGTAGTTGTTTTGGATCAAAACTGGAACACGTGAGGCTTTGGAAACCAGGTTGATGTGCGAACCCTTGATGATCTTCACGTCGTAGCCGTTAGCCGCGCTCGCGGAGGCGGTGCCAGCGGTAATCAAGACCAGAACAGCAATTAGAAGTTTCGATAAAAATTTCATTTGGTGCGCTCGTACCATTCGATAACGCCCTGTGCCATGCGTCGTTCGTTTTCGTGAGCCAACACAGTGTGCAGTTCGTCAAGGTTAAACCAGCGAGCTTCAACCGCTTCCTGGTTCGGGTCGCCGGCCACGCTAAGTTCGCCACCGGTTTGCTTCAGAAGGAAGTGGTGAACGGTCTTGGCGATCAGTTTGTCCGGGGTATAAAACTCGTAGTCAATAAAGCCGAGCTCTTGAATTACCTGCGCTTGAATGCCGGTCTCTTCGCAAACTTCACGCTCGGCTGCCTGCACCAAAGTCTCGTCGCCCTCGGGGTGACCCTTTGGCACACACCACTCCAAACGCTTGCTGCGAGTGAGGCGACCAATCAGTACAACCTGCGGTGAACCATCGGCTGCCAACACGAAACCGCCGGCGGAAGTCTCCTTGACTCGCGCCAGTCGCTTGCGAGCTGGATTTTGGTTCATGAATCAACCCTAAACCTGTGAAACACTAGAACCCATGCAGAGCGTAGCCGAAGCCATCAAAAACCTTGAGGCGTCAACCAACAATGCGCTCTTTGGCAAACTCGGTTCCGTTTTCGCTGAGGCCGGTTTTGAGCTGTCCCTCGTTGGCGGTCCGGTCCGTGATGCTTTCCTGGGACGAACGGCTCCAGACCTCGATTTCACAAGTTCGGCCACCCCGGACGAAATCCTCGCGCTGGTCAAACCAATCGCAGACGCCCACTGGGACATAGGGCGCGCGTTTGGAACTATCGGTGCTCGCTTTAAAAAAGACACCGTTGAGATCACGACCTACCGAACCGATCAGTACGATGCGGATAGCCGCAAACCGGAGGTTGCCTTCGGTAAGGATTTGAACGAAGACTTATTCCGTCGCGACTTCACCATCAACTCGATGGCGTTACGTTTACCAGACAAGACTTTCGTGGATCCGTTCAATGGATTGCAAGATTTGCTGGCCGGCGTGATTCGCACCCCTGGCAAACCTGAGGATTCGTTCAGCGACGACCCGCTGCGCATGATGCGCGCCGCTCGCTTCGCCAGCCAACTCGGTTTCGACATTGAGCCGGAAACCTTCGAGGCCATGAAGGCCATGGCCGGTCGAATCCAGATCATCTCTGCCGAACGAGTTCAGCAGGAACTGGTCAAGTTGATGCTTGGTAAATATCCGCGCAAGGGCCTCACGGCCCTGGTTGACTCAGGCCTGGCGGCCCTCGTCTTGCCAGAGCTGCCGGCACTTCAGCTTGAAGTTGATGAACACCACCACCACAAAGATGTCTACGAGCACACCCTGACCGTGGTGGAACAGGCGATCGACTACGAAAAGCAGTATGGCTTAGAGGGCGACTTTGTCCTGCGCTTTGCTGCGCTCCTTCACGACTGCGGAAAACCAAAGACCCGCAGGCTTGAGCCAGGTGGCGGCGTGAGCTTCCACCAGCACGACCTGGTTGGTGCGCGAATCGCAAAAAAGCGCATGCAGGCACTCAAATTCGATAACGACACCATCGCGGCCGTTTCCCGTTTGATCGAACTACACCTTCGCTTCTTCGGCTACGGCGAACAGGCCTGGACCGATTCCGCGGTTCGTCGCTACGTGCGCGATGCCGGCGACCTACTGACCCGCCTCCACGGGCTAACCCGCGCCGATGTAACCACCCGCAACCGCCGCAAAGCCGACCGCCTCTCATTCGCCTACGATGATCTGGAGACGCGAATCAAGGCACTAGCCGAACAGGAAGAACTAGACGCCATTCGCCCTGACCTCAGCGGCGAAGAAATCATGATGATTCTGGGGATCAAACCCGGACGAGAAGTGGGCGAGGCCCGCAACTTCCTACTAGAGCTGCGCCTCGAGGAAGGACCGCTAGGAGCCGATGAGGCAAAATCGCGGTTGCTTCAATGGTGGTCTAACCGCTAAACTCGAAAGGTTGCAAAATACCCTCCTGTCATGGAAGTCCCATGGCCGTTCTAGTCCAAAGGAGGTGGGTTATAAATGCATCTTTATGAGCTCATGGTAATTCTCGACCCGTCGGTTGAGGAGCGCACCGTTGCTCCAAGTCTGGACAAATTCCTGAATGTTATCCGCAATGGTGGAGGCACCATTGACAAGGTTGACATCTGGGGACGACGTCGCTTGGCTTACGAAATCAACAAGAAGACCGAAGGCATCTACGCCGTCATCAACGTTCACGCAAGCTCTGCTGACGTTCTTGAAGTAGACCGCCAGCTACGTCTTTCCGAGGCAGTTATGCGCACCAAGGTGCTACGTGCCGACGAAGCCGTTGTGAACATCGAACCTGTTGTTGTTCCAGAAGTTTCTGCCGAAGAGAAGGCTGCCGACAAGGCTGAAGCTGCTCCTAAGAAGGCTCCGGCCGCTAAGAAGCCAGCTGCTAAGAAGGCTGACTAACTAACATGGCAAACGAACTAACCGTGACGATCGTTGGCAACCTAGCCGACGATCCAGAGCTGCGTTACACCCAGGGTGGAGTGGCAGTTGTTAGCGTGCGCGTGGGCTCAACCCCTCGTACCTTCAACCGTCAGACCAACGCTTGGGATGACGGCGAGACCGTTTGGGTGCGTTGCACCGCATGGCGTGAACTTGCTGAAAACGTTGCTCAGACCCTAACCAAGGGTTCACGTGTAATCGTTACTGGTCGACTCAAGGCCCCTTCGGCCTACCAGTCGGCTCAGGGCGAGGCTCGCGCTTCGCTAGAGCTAGACATCGACGAGATCGGCCCATCGCTACGTTATGCAACCGCTTCCGTAACCCGTCGTGCCCGCGAGGCTGGCGAAGGTGCTACCCCTTGGGGTAACAACGACGCCCCTGCAGCTGGAAACGCAAAGCCTGTTGATGGCTGGGCGAACCCAGGTGCTTCTGCCGGCGCAGACGACACCCCGTTTTAAAGAATTAGAAAAGTACTAGGAGTATCAAATGGCTGGAAAGTCCCAAGACACTCGCCGCAAGCCTAACCGCAACGCAAAAAACGCGAAGCTTGCGCCAGTGAAAGCAATCAAGGTTGGCGTCATCGACTACAAGGATGTCGCTACCCTACGTAAGTTCGTGAGCGACCGCGGCAAGATCCGTTCGCGTCGTATCACCGGTGTTTCTGTTCAGGAACAGCGTCTAATCGCCCGTGCCGTAAAGAACGCTCGCGAAATGGCTCTAATGCCTTACGCTGGCGCTGGCCGTAACTAAGGAGTAGAAGCATGTCGAAGGTTATTCTGACTAACGAAGTTTCTGGCCTAGGTTCTGCCGGAGACGTTGTAGAGGTAAAGAACGGCTACGCCCGTAACTACCTAATCCCTCAGGGCTTTGCAGTCCTTTGGACCAAGGGTGGCGAGAAGCAGGTTTCGCAGATTCGTGCGGCTCGTGAAGCTCGTGCCATTGCTTCGGTTGAAGAAGCGAACACTCTCAAGGCGCGCCTTGAAGAGAAGGCAATCCGCCTAAACGCCAAGGCAGGTGTTGAGGGTCGCCTATTCGGCGCGATCAAGACCGCAGACGTTGCATCAGCAATCGTTGCAGCTGGTCTGGGTGAGGTTGACAAGCGCAAGATCGAGCTTTCGGCTCCGATCAAGGTTGCGGGCAACCACTCGGCAACCGTTCGTCTACATGACGGCGTTGTAGCCAACATCACTGTTCAGGTGGTAGGCAAGAAGTAGTAGTACTTCCAAGCTTCCGGGCGGTAGGTTTCGACCTACCGCCCTTTGCTTTACCCTGTGGATAAGTGTGGATAACTCCAAGGTTCGGCGGTTCTCGGCCTGTGCAAAACCAAACTCTAAGGTGAAACTTTAGGGTTTATACACAAAGGTTATCCACAGCCAAAATCCGCGTGAACACTGCCATCAAGGAATTTCTCCACAAGTTATTCACAAGTTGTCCACATGTTATACACAAAGTGGTCGGCGTGTTTCCACAGTTATCCACAACTCCATCCACAGGCCGATTTCTCAAGCCAATGTCAGTGGGTAATAGTAGACAAGGTTTCACAACAAATTAGGGGAGCAATGGCTCAGATTCAGAACACTCCAGCCGATCCAACGGCTGCCGTGGACCGCGTCTTGCCGCACGACCTGCTTGCCGAGCAGTCGGCTCTTGGCGGCATGATGATCTCTGCCGATGCCGTAGCAGTGGTAAACGAGTTCGTTCGCCCGAACGACTTCTACGCTCCAAAACACGAGCTTATCTACGACGCCATCCTGAGCCTTTTTGGCAAGGGAGATCCAATCGATGCGATTTCGGTTTCGGCCGAACTAACTCGCAACGGAAACCTGGTTCGTTCCGGCGGAGCAGACTACGTTCACTCCCTCACAAGTTTCGTTCCAACCGCAGCCAATGCAGACTATTACGCGAAGATCGTGCAAGAAAAGGCCGTTCTTCGTCGCATGGTCGAAGTTGGTACCAAAATCGCCCAAATGGGGTACACAGCTGAAGGTGAGTTGGAGGAACTCATCAACACTGCCCAAGCGGAGGTTTATGCGGTTGGAACGAAGGCCCTCTCTGATCAGTATTCGGCGCTGAGTACTTCGATCGATGCCGCCGTTCACGAGATGGAAATCGCCGAGAAGAGCGGCGACGAAATGACCGGTGTTCCAACCGGATTCCACGAACTGGATGACAAAACTCACGGTCTTCACGGTGGCCAAATGGTCATCATCGCCGCACGACCTGCGGTGGGTAAGTCAACCTTTGCTCTAGACATCTCGCGAAACGGTGCCATCAAGCACAAAAAACCGGTGCTTTTCTTCTCGCTGGAAATGAGCAAAGCCGAAATCGCTATGCGTATGCTTTCAGCCGAGGCTGAACTGAACCTGAGCAAAATGCGCGGTGGCGGCCTATCGGCCGACGACTGGAAGAAGCTGGCCGCGGTTCGCGGACGCATCAACGACGCCCCACTGTTTATCGATGACAGCCCAAACCTCACCATGATTGAGATTCGCGCCAAGAGCCGCCGACTCAAGGAGAGCCTCGGCCTCGAAATGATCGTTATCGACTACCTTCAGCTGCTCACCTCAGGCAAGAAGGTTGAATCTCGTCAGCAGGAAGTTTCCGAATTCTCTCGTGGAATCAAGCTTTTGGCCAAGGAACTAGACATTCCGGTTATTGCAATCGCCCAGCTAAACCGTAACTCGGAGCAGAAGGCAGACAAGAAGCCGGAAATCTCTCACCTTCGCGAATCAGGTTCGCTTGAGCAAGACGCCGACGTGGTCATTCTGCTTCACCGTCCAGACCAAGGACAGAAAGATCACCCTCGCGTTGGAGAAGCAGAAATTATTCTCGCCAAGCAGCGTAACGGTCCAACCGGTGAATTCGTGGCCCTATTCCAGGGGCAGTATTCTCGTTTTGTGAACATGCCACAGAACCGCCACAGCAACAGTAGCCCGGCACCTGCCATGGCCGTACCTAACCAATTCAACGAATGAACTGGTTAACGGCAACCCGTGCGGCAGCTCACGCTGCCGTAGCGATGGTAATTACTTTCACCAAGTACCACACCGTGGAATTCGGCTTCCAGATGCTGATTTTATTTGCGGCGCTTTATTTGGCCGCTAGCCTTGGCACCCACTTCCTCGATCACCGCTTCAAGGTGATGTCTCCACGTCTTGGCTTTCCGGTAATTCCACTCTTGGTTGCAGGGCCATTAGCAACGCTAGCCATCGTCTTCGGGTTAAAAGACACCTTGTCACTGCGGGTTATCTACGGAGTTCTCTTCGCCGGCTTTGTGATTGTCGAGTTGCTCCTAGCCAAAAAGTTCGGCCGGAAAACCACAGAGGGCAAAGACGCGATTCTCACCGCCTATATCAGCTTGGGTCTCGCCGGCCTGGCCATCAGCTTCGACGTAGAATCTAAAAACATCATCGGATTCTTTGGAGCCTGGCATGCGCTCCTAGCAGTTCACCTCGGCATCGCAGCCTTCTCGCCAAAGAAGTAGGCTAGAGACATGACCGAGAACCAAAAGAAGCCAGTCGGCGTGCGCGTTTACCTAACTCTTTCCGCAATTGCAGCGATTTTCGTTGGCGTATTGGTTTACTTTGGCACTCGCAAGTGGGATCAGACCTTCATCTGGTCTGGGATGACCTTCATCGTCGTCCTAGTTGGAATCGCAACCCTAGCGCTGAGCGTGAAAGATGACGACTACGACGGAACTACTCCGCGTCTTTACAACAAGCCACCAAAGAAGTAACTAGCGACGGAACTTACTTGTAAGTTCACTCGCCAATCCGGTGTAAGTACCAGGACGCAGTGCAATTAGACGCTGCTTGGCCTCTGCCGAGATATCCAAACCGTTCACGAATGCAATTAGGTCGTCCTGACCGATTCGCTTTCCGCGGGTTAGGTCCTTGAGCAGGGCGTATGGGTCTGAAATGTTCGAGCGACCGGCAGCAACCTCGGCACGAATCACGGTCTGAATCGCTTCGCCGAGAACTTCCCAGTTGTCATTTAGGTCGGCTTCGAGCACACCAACGTTTAGGTCGATCTCGCCAAGGCCACGGGTCACGTTGTCTAGCGCCAGCATGCTGTGACCGAGACCTAGACCGATGTTGCGCTGAGTTGACGAGTCGGTAAGGTCACGCTGCAAACGACTGGTAACCAGGGTCGAGCCAATCGAATCGAGAATCGCGTTCGAAAGCTCAAGGTTCGATTCGGCGTTCTCGAAGCGGATCGGGTTGATCTTGTGAGGCATCGTCGAGGAGCCGGTAGCACCAGGCTGCGGAATCTGCTTGAAGTAGCCAACGGAGATGTAGCTCCAAATGTCGGTGCAGAGGTTGTGAAGAATGCGGTTGAACAGGGCAACAGCCGAATACAACTCAGCCTGCCAATCGTGGCTCTCAATCTGTGTGGTCAGAGGGTTCCAGGTCAGGCCAAGGCCGGTTACGAAATCCTGGGATTCCTTGATCCAGTCAACATCCGGACGAGCAACAACGTGAGCCGAGAAGGTACCGGTCGCGCCAGAGAACTTGCCGAGGTATTCGGTCTTTTCGATGCGGTCGAGCTGTCGTCCTAGGCGGTGAACGAAAACAGCCAGTTCCTTACCCATAGTGGTTGGGGTGGCCGGCTGTCCGTGAGTGCGCGAAAGCATCGAGTTGTCGATGTACTTATCGCTAAGTTCTTTGAGGCGCTCGACCAAGGCCTTCGCCTTTGGAAGCCAAACCTGGTTAATCGCATCGCGGACGGTGATCGCGTAGGAAAGGTTGTTGATGTCTTCGCTGGTGCAACCAAAGTGGGTGAGCTCCAAAAGGTCGGCACGGCCGAGCTGCTCTAGACGGGTGCGAATGAAGTATTCAACTGCCTTCACGTCGTGCTTAGTGATCGCTTCGGTTTGGCCGAGTTCGGCAACATCTGCATCCGAGAAGTTGGTTACAACATCGCGAAGCGCCTGAGCCTCGTGAGACAAAATCGGGGTGGCGTTCTCGAGGATGTGTCGTTTGGCTAGCTGAATCAACCACTCAATCTCAACCTGAATTCGGGCACGGTTGAGCCCTGCCTCGGAAAGGAATTCTCCTAGGTCTGAAACGCTTGCGCGGTAACGGCCGTCGAGAGGGGAGATTGGCTGTACGGAAAGATTGCTCACCCTACTATTTTGCCTTACCGCTTATCCACAGAATCGCTATCGGGCCGAATGTTACTTAGCGAATGCTGGATGCTTTTGGCATGCACGATGTAAATCTCTTACTTAGTCAATTGGTTGCTCAACTGGAATCGGCCATGCCGAACCCAGCGCTTTGGAATTCGAGTGCCGCAAGGGCACTTCAAAAGCAACTGGAACTGTTGCAATATCGGTTGCGCCAAGTGCAAGCGAGTCTGCTTTGAGCGAGCTGGTCAGCTTTGGCGGTGATCAGAGAGTCGTGGCTACTCGTTCGGAAATCGAACGCATAACGGCAGAGCTTTCCTTGGTTCAAAGGCGCATCACCGACGAACTTCATCCACTTGCCCAGCTTCACGGAATTATTCACCACATCCAGTTCGATTCGTCGGTGCCAGAAGTCCTGGTCCGGTTAGGCCTCCAGCGTCACGGTTGCTTCGTGGCTGGCGAAAGTTACTTCACCGCCGATGCCAGGTTGGCTCACAAATTTAACGGTCTCGGCGAAATACTTCACGACAACCCATGGCTCACCAAGAAAATCCCGAACCAGGTCTGGGTGGCGCTTGGCGGGGCTGCCGCACTGGCCGGCTTCACTAACACCAACTTCACCGCGCTTGCGGTTAGAGCGGGAAGCCCGCTTTTGCCAACTGACCAAATAGCCAAAGTATCGGCGGCTCTACCTGATAGTCGCTCGAGACTTATCGAGCAACACCCTAGAGAGCACCTTCAAAATCCAAATTCGATCGCTGCCCTCACGGGCAGATTAAATAACCAGGATGGCCGGGTGAGGATCGAACGATACGAAACAGCGAATGGCAAAACCGCAGTGGTTTACCTACCTGGCACTGCTGAGTGGAATCCGATGAGCAGCAACAGGACATTCGATATCAGATCAGATCTGGAATTGGCTGCCGGAAGCGCCAACACTGATTCGATTGATTCAGCGCGTAACGCTATTTCCGCGGCCGGCATCTCGCCAAATGAAAAGGTGATCCTGGTTGGCTATTCACAAGGGGGAATGGTTGCCGCTGAACTAGCGGGTTCAGGTTTCCCAGTTTCTGGCATTGTGACCATTGGTTCACCAATTGCCGAAACCGAAATCCCTAAAGATATTCCAGTGATTTCGCTCGAGCACACGAACGATGTTGTTCCGGCCATAAGCGGGAAGACCAACCCGATTAGCGAAAATTGGGTGACCGCTACGCGGCACTTAGACCTGCACGCAGGTCAAACGGTAATCGCCGCCCACGCCATGAGTGGATATCAGGAAACCGCCGCGCTCGCGGACCGCTCAAGTGATGCCGGAGTGGTTCACGTGAAACGAGAAATCCTCGGCCAGTTGGCCGAAGCCAAGTTGGTTGAGGTAAGAGAGTGGCTTCCGCTTAGAGCAGCTTCATAGCCTTGAACGCTCCGCGAGCAAGGAAAGTGCTAACACTCATTACAAGCGCAGCCAAGATCGCCCAGCCGAGTGCGGCATTACTAGCCCCAGCGGCGCCGAAACCATCGATGGTAATGAGGCCAGCCTTCATCGAAGAACTGAGCCAAGCAACGAATAGGAATAGCACACCATTAATTACGACCGAGATCAGGCCGAAAGTGAGGATGTATAGGGGAAAAGCCAGAACCTTTACCACCGGCGCGATGATTGCGGTAACCAAACCGAAAACCATGCCAATGAAGACGTAGGAAGCCACCAAATTCCAAACCGATTCGCCTCCCCAAGGGGAGATTTTCACTGCAGAAATAACGGTTGTAACCAACCAAAGCCCCAAAGAGTTGATAACTGTTCCTAGGAGAAATCTCTTCATAAGTAGATTCTGCCACCGCAAGCAAACTAAATTGGAAAGGATGAATGCAATCGAAAGCGTGCCTATGGTGCAGCTGCTCTCTCCGGAGGGCGACTTTGCCGTGCCAAAGCAGTATGCCGAATACGGCCAGTACATCGAGCGCCTGAGCGAGGATGACTTCCTTAAGTTCTACCGCGACATGGCTCGCTGCCGCCGCTTCGACTTAGAGGCCAACGCCCTTCAGCGTCAGGGACAGCTCGGTCTTTGGATTCCAGCAATCGGCCAGGAGGCCGCCCAAATCGGTTCGGGCTACGCAGTCGGCCATAACGACCACATCTTCCCTAGCTACCGCGAACACGGCGTTGCCATCACTCACGGCATCGAACTGATGTCGATCCTGAAGATGCTTCGCGGTGTCAACCACGGTGGTTGGAACCCTGAGGAAACTCGCTTCCACCTCTACGCAATCGTTCTCGGCAGCCAGGTGCTTCACGCTACCGGATACGCCATGGGCGTTAAGTTCGACGGCAAGGTTGGAACCGGAAACAAGGAAGAAGACCTCGCGGTCATCAGCTACTTCGGCGACGGAGCAACTGCTGAGGGCGACATCTCGGAGTCGTTCCTGTTTGCTGCAAACAACGAGAGCCCAATCGTGTTCTTCTGCCAGAACAACCAGTGGGCAATTTCTTCGCCAACCGCGAGCCAAACCAAGGTTCCTTTATATAAGCGCGGTGAAGGCTTCGGTGTTCCAGGTATTCGCATCGACGGAAACGACATCCTCGCTAGCTATGCGGTAACCGCTAAGCACATGGACGACGCCAGAAACGGTGCCGGCCCATTCATGATCGAGGCTCTCACCTACCGCATCGGTGCTCACACTTCTTCTGACGACCCAACCAAGTACCGCAGCGATGAAGAGGTTGCCTACTGGGCGGCCCGCGATCCGCTAAAGCGTTTCGAAACTTTCCTTCGCCGTCAGGGCATCGGCAACGAATTCTTTGCTGAGGTAGACGCAGCCGGCGAACAGCTTGCCAAGGAAATTCGCGAGGCAACCTTCGCGCTTCCAACCCCGCCGCTTGAAAACATGTTCAAGTACGTTTACTCGGAGCCACACCCGGTCATCGACGAACAGCTCGACTGGCTACAGCGCTACGAAGCCTCGTTCGGAGGTGACCACTGATGGCGAACATCGTTGAGATGCCTCTGGCCAAAGCCATCAACGCCGGCCTTCGCAAGGCAATGAGCGAAGACAGCAAGGTCCTCATGTTTGGTGAAGATGTTGCCCAGCTCGGTGGCGTGTTCCGTGTTACCGAAGGTCTCCACAGGGAGTTCGGCGACAACCGCATTTTTAACTCACCTATCGCCGAGTCTGGAATCGTCGGTACCGCAATCGGTTTAGCCATGCGCGGCTACCGCCCGGTCACCGAGATTCAGTTCGACGGCTTCATCTTCCCTGCCTTCGATCAGATCGTTTCGCAGCTGGCCAAGATGCAGAACCGTTCGGAAGGCTTCACCACCATGCCGGTGGTAATCCGCGTTCCGTTCGGAGGCGGCATCGGTGCCGTTGAGCACCACAGCGAAAGCCCCGAGGGCTACTTCGCTCACACCCCAGGTCTTCGTGTGATCAGCCCGAGCAACCCGAACGACGCCTACTGGATGATCCAGCAGGCAATCCGCTCGAACGACCCGGTCATGTTCTTCGAACCAAAGCGTCGCTACTGGCAGAAGGGCCCGGTAAACCTGGACGAACCGCCACAGGGAATGCACGAAGCTCGTGTACTTCGCGAGGGCACCGATCTCACAATCGTTTCCTACGGCCCAATGGTTCACACTTCCCTTCAGGCTGCCGAGATTGCTCACAGCGAAGGGATCAGCATCGAGGTAATTGACCTTCGTTCGCTCTCCCCAATCGACTTCCCAACCATCATCGAATCGGTCAAGAAGACCGGTCGTTTGATCACCGTCTCCGAAGCTCCAAACTCATTCTCGATTGCCAGCGAAATCGCAGCGCGCGTCACCGAGGATGCCTTCTACCACCTACAGGCTCCAGTTCTTCGCGTCGGTGGTTTTGACATTCCTTACCCTGCGGCCAAACTTGAAGAAATCTATCTTCCAGATGCCGACCGCATCCTTGAAGCCGTTGACCGAGTGAGGGCGTACTAGTGAGCAAGATTGCCTATTTCAATCTGCCTGACGTTGGCGAAGGTCTAACCGAGGCCGAGATTGTGACTTGGAAGGTTGCCGTTGGCGACACCGTTTCGGTCAACCAGATCATCGTGGAGATCGAAACCGCTAAGTCTCTAGTTGAACTTCCTTGCCCTTTCGCCGGAGTAGTTTCCGAACTTCTGGCAGCCGAGGGCGACACCGTTGAGGTTGGAAAGCCAATCATCGCCGCAACCGTTGCCGATGACGCGGTTGGTGCAACCACCACTCCGAGTGCTCACCAGGCAGTTGCGGCTCAGGCTGAAGCAGTTGTTGAAGCCAGTGAAGAGCGCACGCCAAACCTAGTTGGCTACGGAGTTGCAGACCCAACCGGACCTGCTCGTCGTCGAGCACGTCACAACGTTCCAGCAACTCCAAGCACCACTGCAATTCCGGTAATCCCAATCGAGACTGCGGTTGCCGCTGCCCCGGTCATCATTCCGGTGAACCCTGCAACACAGGTTCTAGCTAAGCCACCTATTCGTAAGCTCGCCTCCGACCTGGGTGTTGACCTTTCGAAGGTAACTCCAACCGGTCTCAACGGCGACATCACACGCGAAGACGTTTTGGGTTCCGCCCAGCAGGCCAGCGTCTTCCGCAACCTAAGTACCCCTGCTGCTCCAAGTGAGCGCGAGGAGCGAATCCCGGTAAAGGGTGTTCGCAAGGCGATCGCTAACGCGATGGTCTCTTCAGCTTTCTCAGCACCTCACGTAAGCATCTTCGTAGACGTCGATGCCACCAGAACCATGGAATACGTGAAGCGCCTCAAGGCCTCTACCGACTTCGCCGGCACCAAGGTGACCCCGCTATTGATCATGGCCAAGGCTATGATGTGGGCAGTTCGCCGCAACCCGATGGTGAACTCAACCTTCACCGAAGAAGAGATCATCGTTCACAACTTCGTGAACTTCGGTATCGCAGCGGCCACCCCTCGAGGTCTGATCGTTCCAAACATCAAGGACGCCGACAAGATGTCGATGCTCGAGCTCGCTCAGGCCATCGAACAACTGGCTGCCACCGCTCGTGAAGGTAAGACCACTCCTGCCGATATGAAGGATGGAACCATCACCATCACCAACATCGGTGTCTTCGGTGTTGACACCGGTACCCCAATCTTGAACCCAGGCGAAGTTGGAATCGTAGCCCTCGGCTCGATCCGCCCGAAGCCTTGGGTAGTCAACGGTGAAATCCAGGTTCGCCAGGTAACCACCATCGGCGCCACGTTCGACCACCGCGTCGTCGACGGAGACGTTGCATCGCGATTCGTCCAAGACGTCGCTTCGGTAATGGAAGAGCCAGCACTGCTTCTTGACTAAATAGCCAAACATCTAGGGGGAAATATGGCTGCAGTTCAGAAACCAATGCGTCTAATCGGCGTGTACCTACTCGCGTTCATAATCTTCTATTTATTAGGTGACGTGTTGTGGGCAATCTACATGAATTCATTCGCTGGAGAAACCTCCGGCTCCGGCCTCGGTTTGGCGATTGCTTTACCACTCATGTTGGCCGTTTATTCGATCTTCTATTTCTTTGTGCCAGGCTCATTTTTAGTTGCCCTATTCTTTTTGGGAAATTTCATCCTCAAGGAACGTGGTTCGAAATGGGTGTCAATCGCTTCGAGTCTTGGTCTGGCGTCTCTGCTTTGGGCTCTAACGTTTCCGGTGGCTGCTTCACTAATCAATGTTGTCTATGCTTCGAATGATTTTCTAAAAATCAAGGAAGGCAGCGAAGCATTCATCTACTTTGTAGGAGGAACTAATTTTGCCGGCCTAATCGCGGCTGTGCTTTGGGTGAAACTCAAGCCAGTCAAAACTAAATAGTATTGACAATCATTCTCAATAAGCCATAGCCTTAGAGAGTGAAAAAAATCGTATCGCTCACGCTCGCAGTGGTAGCGCTCCTTGCGCTCGCGGGGTGCAGCCCAGCTGAGCAGACTCGCTGGCAAGCAGGAAATGGCCCAATCAAGATTGTCGCCTCCACCAATGTCTGGGGTTCGGTGGCGAACCTGGTTGCCGGTGACCTCGCTACCGTCGATGCCATCATCTACAACGTCAACCAGGATCCACACTCCTACGAGCTCACAGCCCGTGACCAACTACTCATCAACAACGCCGACATCGTGATCATGAACGGCGGAGGCTACGACGACTTCATGCAGCAGGCGATCGATGCCGATCCAACTCCTGCCATAACAGTGGACGCATTCATGGCATCGGGCGATGACGAAACTCGCAATGAACACATTTGGTATGACGTTGATCAGGTTGGTGATGTGGCTGCCGTGATCGGATCCGCAATCGAATCGCTCGACTATGCCAATAGCAATCAAATCTGGACCGCGGTTGAAAATTTCCGTGAAAAAATTTCCGCGCGCAAGGCGCAACTAGATGCGCTCCGCGCTTCTCCTAGGTCTGTGTTCCTCACCGAACCTCTGGTTCATTACCTTGTGGAAGA
>JBEGRZ010000019.1:0-19658 GCA_041180115.1 Actinomycetota bacterium | reverse complement strand
GGACCACCATCGAGGAATGCTTGAACCCTCCTGTGCTGTGGAGTAAAGACAAGGGTTTCTACACCACCAAGCCGTTCAGTGAACCTGAGATTTTCGAGTTCCCTGAAGGCATTGGCGCGGTTGAGTGCGTGAACGTTGAGCACGAGGAAGTCACCATGCTTCCTGCCGTGATCAAAGCCAATAAGTTCTCATTCAAGTACGGACTGGGCAACCAGTTCATCGGAATCTTGAAGACCCTGCACGAGCTTGGGCTCGATGCCACCAAGCCAGTGCGCGTTCGTTCACCGCAAGGGTTGGTGGATGTTTCGCCTCGCGATGTTGTGGCTGCCGTGCTTCCAGACCCGGCGACCATTGGACCTCGCATGAGCGGTAAGACCTGTGCCGGAGTTCTTGTGACCGGTAAGGACCACGACGAAAAGCTTCGTGCCACCTACCTGTACCACGTGATCGACAACCAGTGGACCATGGAGAACTACGAATGCCAGGCTGTGGTTTGGCAGACCGCGTTCAACCCGCTGATTGCTTTGGAGCTTCTGGCCAACGGAACTTGGAAGGGTGAAGGTGTTCTCGGCCCAGAGAGCTTCGATGCCAAGCCGTTCCTAGACCTAATGAGTTCATCGACCGGCTACCAGCAACGCTGGGTTGCGCAGGAGCGCCTACCGGCTCAGCCGCTGGCTCTACCTGAATCGCTTATCTAATAAATTTGACGCGGCCCTGGGAAACCAGTGCGCCGAAGATGATTACGAGACCGCCAACGAATTCGTACCAGTTAAGTTTTTCGCTGAGCAGTAGCATGCCCAAAATCACGGCGACGACCGGCTGGGTGATGGTGACCGAACTTGCGATCGTGCTTCCAGCCTGCTCAATCACTCGGTAGTAGAGGATGTAGGCGACGCCGGTGCCAACCACTCCGAGGGTGATGATCGAACCTAGGACAGCCCAGTCGAGTGCGCCGGTGGTTAGCGGACCGGTGAGGTAGAACGGCAGGGTCAGCGCGCTCGCAGTCAGCAACTGCATCGAAACCGCGACGGTGTTTGGAAGACCTAACGGGCTCACGTACTTGCGAATGTATGGGCTACCAAAGCCGTAGCAGACGGTTGCCAATAGTAGGGCTACGACCGAGAGTGGATCGTTCTCGCCGAAACCATTCCAGATTCCCAGCAGTACCAGTGTTCCTACGATTCCAACGCTCAGGCCAATGGTCTGAACTCGGTTTGGGGTTTGGTCTCGGAATGCGAGCAAGATGATCAGAACTGTCATGACCGGCGTTGCCGCGTTGATCATGCCGGCTAGGCCAGAGGCGATCTTGAGCTCGCCGAAGGCAAATAGAGTGAACGGAATTGCGCTCATAAAGATTCCGGCGATGGTGGTGTGGAGCCATGCTTTGGCATCGCGAGGGAACTTGTGACCCTGCAACTTCATGATAGTCATCAGGGCTAGCGCACCTAGGGCGATTCGCCAGAAGGCTACACCGATTGGTGGGATTGCTTTGCCGGAAACGGCGATGAACAGGAAACTGGCACCCCAAATCAAGGTAAGGAGAGTGAAGTCTAGGGGCCAGGATTGTTTCTTGCTCACTCACTAAGCCTAGACCTGAGAGCGATAATCGAATCATGAGTTTGATGATTAGCCCTCGAGTGGTGAAGCTCACCACGCGTACCGAGGTAGACATCAAGCGTTCGTTCCCGCAGCAGGCTCTTCGCCGAATCGGAGCTTGGGTGTTCCTAGACCACTTCGGTCCAACCCCGCAGGTTGATGGAATGGTTGTGGCTCAGCATCCTCACACCGGCTTGCAGACCGTGACCTGGCCGTTCGCTGGTCACGTTGAACACCGCGACAGCGTTGGCTCGATTCGAGTGCTAAACCCCGGCGAACTGAACCTCATGACCGCAGGTAAGGGTATCTCACACAGCGAAATCAGCCTGCCCACCTCAGACTCCCTCCATGCCGCGCAGCTGTGGTTGGCGTTGCCGGAAAGCGCTCGCGGGATTGACCCGTTCTTTGAGCATCACGGCAACCTGCCTACGTTTGTGGCCGGCTTGAGTTCGGCGACCGTGTTCATAGGAAGCCTCGGTGGGGTTACTTCACCGGCCCAGGTATTCACGCCGCTGGTTGGTGCCGAGCTTCGAGTAGCTGGGGATTGGGGCTTGCCGCTTGACCCAGACTTCGAGCACGGCATCCTCGCGGTTTCAGGTGATCTCTACGTACATGGTGAACGCTTAGCCGTCGACGATCTGATCTATTTGGAACCGGGAGAAGCGGCAACAATATCTGGGAACGGAGTTGCTCTGTTGCTCGGTGGAGAACCGTTCGAGGAACACATTGTGATGTGGTGGAACTTCATCGCGCGTTCACATGCTGAGATCGTGCAGATGCGTGAGGCCTGGAATGCGCAAGGGTCTGATTGGGAGCCGTTCGAAGACCGAATCGGCGGATGGATTCCGGCGCCGGAATTACCTAACGTGGAGTTGCGTCCTAGGCCTTAGGCGCAGTCGCTCGATTGGCCGCTTCAATCAGTGCCGAAGCTCCGAGGGCAAGACCGAACGCCCAGGCCATCTGGTTGTTATCAACCGGAACGAACCCGAAGTAGCCGGTTGCCAGTGGCACGTTGAAGATTGCTATGCCGAGCACAACCATCAGTACAAAGATTCCAGCCTTGGCCTTATCGATAGGGCGGGCCAAAGTGCTCAGCACCCAGATGCCGGCCGTGCTCATCAGGATCATGGTTGCTGTCTGGCTCTGATCCTGCTCCCAGCCCTGGTTTAGTGCGATGGCGTTCAGGGTAATTACTCCGGCTGCCACGGCTAGCCCGCTAGGAATCACAAACTTTAGGGCACGGCCGAGGAACCCGGGCTCGTAGCGCTTTGGGTTTGGAAGCAGCGCAAGGGCGAAGGCTGGAAGGCCAATCGTGAATGAGTCGATTCCGGAGAGTTGACGAGGCAGGAACGGGAACTTCCAAGCCAGTAGCCCGAAGCTCAAGGCCAGAGTCAAAGCCCAGGTGGTCTTGGTCAGGAAGAGTTTGGAAACACGTTCGATGTTGGCGATTACCTTGCGCCCTTCGGCAACCACTCCCGGCAGGTTCGAGAACTTGCCATCTAAAAGCACGAGGTTCGAAACCGCCTTGGTGGCAGGGGAACCGGAACCCATGGCAATTCCCATGTCTGCCTTTTTCAGGGCTAGGGCATCGTTTACGCCGTCGCCGGTCATGGCAACCACGTGACCGCGCAACTGCAGAGCCTCAACCATGTTGCGCTTCTGTTCAGGGGTCACGCGGCCAAAGACCGTGTAGTTCTCCATGATCTCGGCCAGTTCCTCGATATGTTCTGGCAGGTTTCTGGCGTCAAAGCCTTCACCTTGGAATTCCAAGCCAGCCTCGCGAGCAACCGCGGTAACGGTCTGTGGGTTATCGCCAGAAATGATGCGAATCGAAACGCCCTGCTGGCGGAAGTAAGCAACCGTAGCCGCGGCATCTGGGCGAATGCGCTCTCTGAAGGTGACCAGAGCAATCGGCTTACCATCGTGAGCGAGAACCAGCGTGCGGCGACCGAGTGCGGCAAGGTCGGCGGCTCTCTCCAAGACTGCAGCGTGCTTCTTTGCTAGAACGAACTCCGGAGCACCGAGCGTCCAGGTTCCAAACTTTTCAAAGGTGAACGAAGACCACTTCTGGGCAGAAGTGAAGGCAACCGAGGAGGTGTGAACCATTCCAGGAGCTAGATCGAAGTGACTCTTCAGGCAGCGAGCTGTGGCATTCGCGTCTGGGTCGTTTCCGAAGTAGGCCAGGATGGCTTCGTGTCCTAGTCCGGCGCCACCAACCAACTCGATTGCGTCGAAGTCAATCTCGCCCTCGGTCAGCGTTCCAGTCTTGTCGAAGCAGACCACGTCTACTCGGGCGAGGCCTTCAACCGCAGGTAGTTCCTGAATCAGCACCTTCTTGTTAGCGAGACCCATGGCCGCCACCGCGAAGGTGATGCTGGTCAGCAGCACCAGCCCCTGCGGCACAAACGCAATCACCGAGGCAATCGATGCCACGGCTGCTTCCAGCCATGTGCCATCGGCGATTGACTGCTCCCAACCGCCGTGAGCCTGCATCTGGCCGTTGGTTGCAATCAACACGAAAGGCAACAGTGCCCAAGAGATCCACTTGATGACCTTATTTATGGCGTTGCGCAGTTCACTGGCAACCAAAGAGAACTTCTTAGCCTCGAGAGTGATCTTGGACGCATAGGTGTTTGAACCAACACGAATCACGCGAGCTGTGCCACGGCCGGCAGCTACCGCCGAAGAAGCCAAAACCTCGTTGCCACGTTCTTTATGAACGGCTTCTGATTCGCCGGTCAGCACTGACTCGTCTAGTTCTAGACCGTCCGAAGATAGCACCTCGGCATCGGCCAGCAGTTGGTCGCCGGCCCGCAGTTCCAGAAGATCACCGAGCACGACGTCCTCGAGTTTCAAATCTACGATCTGCCCGTCGCGGCGAACTCTCGCATGTGGGGCATGCAGTAGCGAGATGCGATCCAGGGTGCGCTTCGAGCGATACTCCTGAATCACGCCAATCAATACGTTGGAAACCACGGCCAGACCGAACAGGGCATCTTTCCACTGACCGAGTGCGAGAAGCGCTAAGAACGAACCACCGACGATGGCATTGAACAGCGTGAAGATATTCGCGCGCAGGATCGCCACGAAAGATCTGGAAGAAGAGTTGTCTTGCTTGTTGGTGTGACCGAGAGCCACGGCCTCTGCCACTTCGGCCGAGGTAAGGCCGGTTGATTCGTAAGCAGACATGGTTCAAGGCTAGTGCTTCAGGCGCTTCACAGGAAAGGCTGGAAAACTAGTTAGGTGAGCAAAGTATTCTCAAGACGCAATCTTCTTATCGGTGCCGGAGCGGTAGTTGCCGCCGGGAGTGTCACCTACTTTCTAACCAGTAAGCCCGGTCTCGATACCGGTGGCAAGTTGGAAAACCCGCAGGTGCTCGCTAGCAAAGACGGCCTGCTGGAGGTAGAACTCACCGCAGCGCCGGTTGAGCTCTCCATTGCAGGCAAGACCGCAAAGATGATTTCTTACAACGGAACCGTGCCAGGCCCAACGCTCAAGGTAAAGCCTGGCGACACTCTGAAGGTGAAGCTCACCAACAACCTGGAGAAGGCAACCAACCTTCACACCCACGGCCTCTTCGTTAGCCCACTAGAGAACAGCGACAACCCGTTCATCCACGTGATGCCAGGTGAGAGCTTCGACTACGAATTCAAGATTCCAGCCGAACACAAGGAAGGAACCCACTGGTTCCACCCACACATGCACGGTGAGGTAGCGAACCAAGTTTTCGGCGGACTCTACGGAAGCATCATCGTGGAATCGGGTGAGACACCTGAGGTTACCGAAGACCGCGTCCTAGTAATTTCAGATGCCCAATTCAACGAGGACGGCTCACTAGTCGAACCAAACATGATGGGCCTGATGATGGGTCGCGAAGGCGACATCGTTATGGTGAACGGAATGGTTCAGCCGTCTGGCGCCACCATAAAGAAGGCAACCGAACGTTGGCGAATTATTAACGCCTGCGTCTCGCGCTACCTGAACCTAAAAGTCGTTGGTGGAACCTCACACCTGCTTGGCTTTGACGGTCAGAAGTTGGATTCGTCGATGCAGATGAACCAGATAGTTTTGGCACCTGGAAACCGCGGCGACCTTATCGTTCAAGTCACCGAAGACAACGTTTCGCTGAACTACACCACTGTTGAACACCAAGACATGATGGGAATGTCAGGAATGATGGGTGGCAACAACACCCAGTACGAGAACTATCCGCTGTTCACCTTGAAAGCGGAAGGCACGGAAGAAATTCAGCTCGCGGTTCCAACGTTCGAGAAGAACCTAGACCTCACTCAGGTTCCGGTTCAAGCCCAGCGCCAATTCGTACTGGAAATGCCTAGTCATGACCAGATGATGTCTGGCAAGGCTGGCGGATTCACAATCAACGGTGAAGAGTTCAGTATGGACAAGATCAACACCGCTGTCGCTAACGGAACAGTAGAAGAGTGGACCATCGTGAACAAGTCCACGATGCAACACCCGTTCCACCTTCACATCTGGCCGATGCAGGTTGTCGAGGTTGCAGGAACCGCTCTGGATTTTGTGCTTTACCAAGACGTGGTCACAGTACCGAACGGTTCTAGCGTGAAGGTTCGCGTAGCGTTCAATACTCACGTTGGAAAGACCCTCTACCACTGCCACATTCTTGATCACGAAGATCAGGGAATGATGGGCGTCATCGAGTCGAAGTAACTACTTCTTCAAACGGAGACGAAGTGCGTTGAGCACAACCGTCACCGAGCTAAAAGCCATGGCCGCTCCTGCAAGTTCAGGCGAAAGGTTGCCGGTGGCTGCCACCGGAATCAAGATGACGTTGTAACCGAACGCCCAGAACAGGTTTTGCTTCACATTCGCCCAGGTGCTACGAGCCAAGCGAATTGACCAAGCAACCGCCCGGGGGTCATCGTCCAAAATCGTGATCGTTGAAGCAGACTGCGCGGCATAGGTGCCAGAGCCCATGGCGATTCCTGCATCCGCTCCGGCCAAAGCCGCTACGTCGTTCAAGCCATCGCCAACCATGGCGACCGGTCTCAACGTGTTAGCCAGCTTGATCTTCTGCTCGGGAGCTACACCACCGTGCCAGTTGGTAATACCAACCTCGGCGGCAAGACGTTCAACCGCGACCGGGTTGTCACCGGAAATCAGAACACTCTCGATATTTAGAGCCTTGAGATCTTCAATAGCTTGCTGGCTCTCTGGTCTTAGGTCATCTTCCAAGGTGATGAGTGCGGCTGGTTGCCCGTCTACCAATACGGCAACCAGTGAGCCCTGCAAATTCTCGTATTCGTTCCCGAAAGCAGGCACGCTCCTGGCATTCACCACCTGCACATACTCTCCGTTGACGTTTCCGCTCATACCTTCGCCTGGGGTTTCGGTCACATCACTCGCTGTGTAGCTGGATGGGAGTGCGGCTATTGCCCGAGCAATTGGATGGTGCGAAGACTTTTCGATGGCTGAGGCATACTCGAGCGCTTTGGCATCGGTGAAAACCTTGGACGAAGCAACGCGCAAACTACCGGTAGTTAGAGTGCCGGTCTTATCAAAAACCACGTTACGAATCTTGCTGAGCAACGAAAGGGCATTGGGATCGCGAATCACGATGCCCTGCTTGGCTCCCTTCGCTGAGGCAACGGCAAGGCTCATTGGCACCGCAATACCGAGCGCGCACGGGCAGGCCACAACCAAAACGGCAATCCAGGCTCCGGCTGGACCAAAGAAGAATGTCAAAGCCGAAATCACAATCACGGCTGGCACAAACCAGGCCGAAATGCGATCAGTAATCTGCGAAATATTGCTCTTAGTACTCGAAGCCTCACGAACCAAATCGGCAATCTTGGCAATTCGAGACTGTGAGCTAATCGAGACTGTACGCACCTGGATCGGGGCGGAAAGATTCACGGCACCGGCTGAAACCTTAGACTCACGGGCAATCTCCTCGGGAACCGATTCGCCGGTGATCAAAGAGTTATCTAGCGAGCTAACGCCATCAACCACAACACCATCAACCGGAACCCGCTCACCCGCAGGAACTAAGACGACATCGCCAACCTTCAAGGCAGAAGTAGCAACCCGCTCGGTAGTGCCATTCGCAAAACGCAAAGCCTCTTCGGGAACGGAATTCATCAATGCGCGAACCGCGTCGGTAGCCGAGCGACGGGTGCGAACCTCGAGCCAGCGGCCAAAAAGAACCACGGTCGGAACGGTAACCGCAACATCCGAGAAATGAGGCTGGATCAGAGAAGCGGCAACGCCGAGAGTGATGAGTGTATCCATGGTGAAAGCGCCATGGCGAAGGTTTAGAAGAGTAGCCCGGTGGAACGGCCAACCAATAAAGATGCCGCCGGCCACCGCGAGCCAATAAGGCCAGCCGCCCATGATCATTTGGCCGGTGACCATGAAATAGATGTAAAGCGCGGTTAGTGGAACACCAACCGCAAGGCGAATCAAAATAGGTCTAGAAGTTTCACGTTTCGAACCAACGTGATAGCCGGTTCCCTCAACCGCGGCTTTGAGTAGTTCCAAACTGGCGGTGCCCTGAACGTGAGCAGTTTCGGTGGCGAAGTCAACGTAGGCGGTTACGCCTGGAACCTTGTTCAACGATTTCTCAACCCTGCGAGCACAAGCCGTGCAGGTCATGCCCTCGATCTCGAGGTCTACGGTTTGGTTCTTAGCCATTGGTTACTGAAACCAGCTGATAGCCGGCTTCCGAAACTGCCTCTTCCAGCGTCGCCTGGTCGATTGGACCTTCGAAATCTGCCGAGGCCTTGCCATCGGCCGCCGAAACTACAACGTTCTGGCCGCCAATTTCCCTAAGTTCTTTACCTACCGACATTTCGCAGTGACCGCAGGTCATTCCGGTGATTTCTAGGGATACGTGGGTGCTCATGGTGATGCCTTTCTACAATTTCAGACTACGCCTGTAGCCTTAGGGATATCGACCCGAGGATGTCATGATTTTTGCCCAACTAGCCGCATACGGCTTCTACTTAGTTTGCTTTTTTCAGCTGGCGTTAGTGTTTGGTGCGCCACTCGGTGAGTACACCCAGGGTGGAGGAACCAGGGGAAAACTAGGACGAGCTGGGCGAATCGGTGCCGCTGTCTCGATCATCATTCTGTTGGTGATGTCTCAGGCCATTTTGGCCACGCAAAACGTTGGCCTATTTGTGGGTCTCCCAGCTTGGCTTCTTGAAACCCTAAAGTGGCTGACCTTCGCCTACTCTGTTCTCGGCGTGCTCATGAACTGGGCAAGCCGTTCCAAAAAGGAACGCATGGTCTGGGGTCCGTTCGCTAGCGTAATGGCGGTTTTCGTTTCCCTGGCAATCTTCTGGCAGGGCTAATTGGTTAGCGCTAAAAACAATCGAGTGCAGGAGTTTTTCTCCGTGAAGTTCCGTCGCCTGCTCTCTGGTGCCAAGGACGGAAAGCCACCTTGGCTAGACATCATTGCCGGGGGAGATACCGGTGGACTTTTTGTGCCAACGGACGCACCCTGGGTTGTGCACCGAGATTTCGGAACCCTGGTTGGTGGCATTCGAGCGCTACTGGTTCAGGCGCTGCACCCAGCAACATTGGCTGGAGTTCGCAATCACTCTCGCTATGAGCAAGATCCGTTAGGTCGTTTGGCGGGAACGATTCGCTGGCTTACCGTCACTACCTTCGGTTCCTTCGAGGCAATTTCTGGCGAAGCAAGTCGCGTGAATCGCCTCCACGAACGCGTCGTCGGCGATCGTCCTGTGAACTACCGGGCGGCAGACCCACACTTGCTTTTGTGGGTGCACGTTGCATTCACAGATTCATTCCTAGCGGCTCATGAACTTTACTGTGCAGCCAAAATTACTGGCGGGGCCGACAACTACATTGCTCAGTGGGCACGTTCCGTTGAACCACTTGGCCTGAACTCTGCCCCAAAAAACCGAGGAGAGCTGGATGCGGTTTTGAAGGAATTCCAGCCAGAGCTGAGTTTCTCCGAAGATACTGCCTCGGTAGTTCGCTTCATCCGGAAACCACCACTTCCTCTTCTAGCCCGCCCTGTCTACGCGCTTCTGTTCAAGGCCGCTCTGCTCTCGCTCAGACCAGAGCATCTTGATTTGCTTGGGTTGCGTAAGCCTTCGCGATTGATCGTTCCGATGACCCGGTTCACGCTCAAGGCAATCAGAACCTTAATCGGTCCAGAATCACCGATTGAAGATGGGGCAATTCGTAGGCTCGAACGGCTGGGGCTGATTTAGGGTCAGCGAACCCCGGCTGCGGTTTTCACCATGGACGGGAACACGATCCCGTGCATTGGGAAAACCAACCACCAATAAAGGTGACCGAATAATCCCTTTGGTGCGTAGGTTGCTACCTGAGTGACGAGCAAGCCAGCTTCGGTTTCTTCGAGTCTGAATTCAAGCCAAGCCAGCCCAGGCATTTTCATCTCGGCGCGAAGCCTTAGCAACTTGCCTGGAACGAGGTCTTCAACTCTCCAGAAATCCACTGCGTCGCCGATGACTAACTTGTTCGGGTCGCGACGTCCGCGCCTTAGGCCAACCCCGCCAACGAGTTTGTCCATGAGACCACGGAGTTCCCACGCCCAACTGGCAGTGGAGTAACCGTTCTTGCCGCCGATGCTTTCGATTCGAGCCCAGACTTCTCCAACCGAGTCTTTTGATAATGATTTTCGAACGTCTGTGTATAGGGAGCCACCAGCCCAGTCGGGGTCTGTGGGCAGAGGCTCGCTGGGGGTTCCTGGAACGGACGCATCGGACCATCTGGTCTCTACGTTTGCGTTTTTGATTTTGGTCAATGCCAGTGCGGCGGCCGTTTTGAAAGGGGTTAGCCCGCCGGCAGGAGGTGGGATCAGTTCGTTGATGTTCGATGGATGAACCACAACCTCGTGCTTCAGGCTAGCCACGAGTCGCTTCGCGAGAGTGAAAGGCACGGGGGTTACGAGCCCAACCCAGCCGCTACTAAGGCCGGGTGAGAGCACCGGAACCGGGATGATGATTCGGCGTCGAAGTCCGGCCGCTTCGGCGTATTGCTGCATCATCTCGGCGTAGCTGAACACATCCGGACCACCGATGTCAAAAGTTCCGTGAACATCTTTCGGAAGATTTGCGGCACCGGTTAGATAGTGGAGTAGATCGCGGATGGCAATTGGTTGAATGCGATTCTGAACCCACTTTGGAGTGGTCATGATCGGGAGTCGCTCGGTTAGGTAGCGAAGCATCTCGAACGAGGCGGAACCCGAACCAATCACCACACCGGCTCTGAACTCGATGGTTGGCACTCCCGAATTGCGGAGGATCTCGCCGGTCATGGTCCTGGCGTTCATGTGAGGAGAGAGTTTCTCGTCGTCGTTGATGATGCCACCGAGGTAGACGATGCGCCCTGTGTTTGAAGTTTTGGCGGCTTCGGCGAACGCCTTTGCGAGAGAAACTTCAGACTCTTCAAAAGCTTCTTTCACCATGAGTGAGTGAATGAGATAGTAGGCAACATCCACGCCAGCCAATGCGGCTTCCAGTGTTTTCGCTTCCGAAGCGTCGCCGTCGATGACTTCTACTTGATTGATCCAAGGGTGCTGGCTGACTCGAGCGGCATTTCGAACCAGGACGCGAACTCGGTAGCCCTTTTCGAGAAGTGCCGTCACCAACCTGCCGCCAATGTAGCCGTTGGCGCCGGTGACTAGGCAAAGCTTCGACGTTGAATCAACCATGTTTTCCTAAACGTTTGATTCAGCCAAAATAATCCCCTAATCGAAGAGGTCTTGAAGGCTGCCGATTACGCGCTGCACGGCGGCGGCTGGATTATGGGAGTCACCCTCAGCCTTATTGAGGCTTCCAAGTTCAGTTAGCACTTGGCCGGTCAGCGCGCCCACAAACCTTGCTTTCAAGGCTGCATTAGGGTCGCCCGCAAGTCGCTCGATTGCCACTTCTTGCATCTGTGTTGCCCAATAGGTTCGGTTGTAGGCAATAGCCGCGTCGGATTGCAGGGCTTTACGCACTTCTGGACCGGGTATTTTTGAAGATAGCTCGAGTGACTTCGGGATCATTTCACCGAGCACCATGCGCATCGATTCGAAAATTTTCTCACCAGCCGGTCGGGCTAGGAGCTTAGAGCGGAACTGCTCTACGAAGGCATCCTGGTCGGAAATCGGTGCCAGCAGGGCTTCTTTGCTAGGGAAGTAGTTGAAGATGCTTCGACGACTGATGCCAACCGCTTCAGCGATCTCTGCCATCGTGGTTTCGGCGAATCCGCGCTTTTCGAACAGGTCCCAGGCGACGCTGACGATTGCCTCGGCGGTGACCTTTGGCTTTCGTCCGGCTGTTTGCTGTTCCATGGGAATACTTTCGAGTTTGACGGCGTTGGTGTTTATTGTAACAATAGATGCACTTGTGCAAAAATACGCAAAGGTTTATTTCATTGGCAACTCTGCTACAAAAACTCGGAAATTTCTCGGCTAAGCGCGCCTGGGCTGTGCTCATCGCTTGGATTTTGATCCTAGGAGCCAGCGGCACCTGGGCCGTACTGGGAATGGGCAAGCTCTCCTCGAGTATGTCGATCGATGGCGTTCCGGCTCAGAAGGTTATCGATGAGCTTTCGGTTTCGTTCCCTGAAGCTGCCCGCGGTAATGCGTCGTTGGTATTCCATTCGGAGAATGGTTCGGCTCTCACCGCTGAGCAGAAGTTGGCGATTGCCGACATCGTTACGCACATCAAGACCATGGATGCCGTTGCCGACACCATCGACCCATTCGAACTCGCGACCACGATGGCGGATGCCGAGAAGCAGATCGCCGATGGAAAGATTGCCATCGCCGAGGGCAAGGTGGAGATTGCCAAGAACGAGCAGAAGATGGTCGATGGCCAGAAGGCGCTCGATTCTGCAAAGGGTCAGTTGGCCAGAGCCGCCAAGCAGCTGAAGGATGCCAAGGCTCAGCTTGATTCGGGTAAGGCTCAATACAACCAAGCAGTGGATAACCTGCCTGCAGCACAGGCAGGCGCCGCTTACCTGCTGTCTTTGGAGGGACCAACCGGCGTCAACTATCTAGCAGCGGCAGCTCTGGTGACTCAGATGCAGGCTGGCATTACCCAATACGAAACCGGGCTTGCCGCCTACACTTCGGGAAAGAACCAGTACTACTCAGGTTTAGCCAAATACAACGCGGGTGTGAAGGCTCTGGCCGATGGAAAGAAGAAGCTCGAGGATGGTAAGAAGACTCTCGCCGAAAAGGAAATCGAGCTTCTAAACGGCGATCGCCTGTTCAACCTCACCAAGGACTTCGGTTTGGTTTCCAAAGACGGCTCAACTGCTGTGGTTCAGGTTCAGTTCGAGCGTTCCACCTTCGATCTTGAGACTTACCAGAAGACCGATGTAGTTGACTACGTGAAGGCCAACACCATGGACGGCGTGCAGGTTGAGTTCTCAAAAGAACTGACCCAGAGCGTCGACGGCCTGCTCGGTGCCGGTGAGCTGATCGGTCTAGGTATTGCAGCGCTAGCCCTGTTTATCATGCTGGGAACTCTGATTGGTGCTGGTCTTCCGCTACTGGCAGCCATGCTCGGTGTGGGTATCTCGGCTGCCATCACCATGGCGCTATCGGGCGTGATCGAAATGAACTCAACCACTCCGGTGCTCGGCGTGATGCTGGGTCTAGCCGTTGGTATCGACTACGCGTTGTTCCTGCTCAACCGTCATCGCAAGCAGTTGAAGAAGGGCATGGAAGTTCGCGCCTCGATTGGTCTGGCAACAGGAACTGCAGGAAATGCCGTGGTCTTTGCGGGTCTTACCGTGATCATTGCACTGCTCGCGATGAACCTGACCGGTATTGGCTTCCTTGGGCTTATGGGAACTATGGCTTCGCTTTCGATTGCCGTCTCCATCTTGCTTGCGATCACCTTAACTCCGGCTCTGATGTCTCTGCTGGGAATGCGCCTGCTTTCGAAGAAGGAACGAGCAGCCATCGGCAACAAGGTTCGCCACGAGAAGGAAAAGCCTGCTCCAAAGCCTTTGGCATCGGTGGTTCGCCACCCTTGGTTGACCATGGCTGCCGGCATTACCGTGCTCGGCATCTTGGCGATTCCTTACGGCAGCATGCGTCTTGGTTTGCCAGATGGAAGCTCGGAGCCAGCTGACTCTACTCAGTACAAGGCCTACCAGCTGATCTCGGATAACTTCGGTGCCGGTGCTAACGGCCAGGTGGTCACCGTGGTGACTATTCCGAACAAACTTGCCGACGAACAGGCCGAGACGGTGTTCAAGGCTGACGTGGCTGAAGAACTTAAGGCTTTGGACAACGTGGACGTAGCGATTCCGGCTGCGGTCAGCGATGACGGCACCAAGTACCTATTCCAGGTGGTTCCTCTAAGTGGTCCATCGAGTGAGGAAACTACTCAATTGGTTCACGACATTCGTGAGCTAGCTCCAAGTTTGAAGAGTAACTACGACGCAGAAATCGGTGTGACCGGTTTGGCTGCGATGAATATCGACATCTCCGAACGCATTTCGTCTGCGCTGCCACTGTATCTAACCGTGGTCATTGCTCTCTCGATTCTGCTGATGATTCTGGTGTTCCGTTCGATCGCCGTGCCAATCGTGGCCAGTGCCGGATTCCTGCTCTCGGTTTCGGCCGCCTTCGGTGTTGTCGTTGCGGTTTACCAGTGGGGTTGGATGGGCTTCCTGTTCGACGTTCACGACCCAGGGCCAATCATGAACTTCCTACCGGCCGTGGCCATTGGTATTTTGTTCGGTTTGGCCATGGACTACCAGTTGTTCCTGGCTACCGGTATGCGTGAGGCTTACGTTCACGGCAGTTCTCCGGCCGAGGCTGTGAGCAAGGGCCTTCGCACCTCGCGCGCGGTGGTTCTGGCGGCGGCGACCATCATGGTTTCGGTGTTCGGTTCGTTTATGTTCTCGCACTCAACCATGATTCGTCCGGTTGGTTTCGCGCTGGCAGCAGGTGTGCTGTTCGACGCATTCGTCGTGAGACTTCTGCTGATGCCTGCGGTGCTAACGGTGCTTGGCAAGGCCGCCTGGTGGATTCCGAAGTGGCTCGACCGAATCCTGCCAGACGTCGATGTTGAAGGTGAAAAACTTAGCCGAGAAGGCTAGCCATCTGCTTCTGAATGATCTTCGCTGCCTGCTCTGGCATGAGGCGAGATAGGCGATCCATCATCTGTGCGTCGCTACCGGCGAAGCCGTGGAAGACGTTGTTCTCAAAGCTTTCGATGATCTTTGCTGCCGCTACCGGTGATGGCATGGTCTTGAACTTGCTTGCCTGAGAAGCCATGGCCTTCATCTCCGCTTCGGTTACTGCGCCCGAGTTGGTCGAGATGTTGGTGGCGATGGCGCCGGGGAACACTAGGCAAACACCAACCTGGGTGCCGGCTAGTTCCGAACGAAGACCCTCGGTGAATAGCTTGACCGCTGCCTTCGATGCTCCGTAGATAGTCTGGCCAGGTACTGGTACGTATCCACCCATGCTCGAGATGTTCAGGATCTGGGCCTCTTCGCGAGCGGCTAGATGTGGCAGGAACTCCTTGACCATGTGCACGGTTCCGAAGAAATTCACACCGAAGACTCGGTGGAAGTCGTCGTAGGAGAGGTCTGCAACCTTGCGGAACTTGTGAATGATTCCGGCGATGTTCATGATGCCGTCTACTGCACCGTGTTTCGCGATTACCGCCGCTGGAAGTTTCTCAACCGCGGCTAGGTCTGCGATGTTGCAAACGTGAAGGCTCAAGTTTGGGTTTGGACCACCGGCGAGTCGCTCGGTTTCCTTCAGCATCTCTTCGTTGATGTCTACCGCGGCAACCTTGGCGCCACGCTCAAGTAGTTGTAGGGTTACATCTCTGGCCATTCCGTTTCCGGCGCCGGTGACAACGATTACTTTTCCTTGGACCTTCATTTGTTACCTCTTCCGCTAGCGTCTTTGCCTAGCAATTTCAGAATACGCCCGTTAGGTAACAAATGAAATTTTGGAACGTTACAATTTTTCTATGACTTACAGACTTGCTGCCAGTGCTGAAATGATTTTCCTTGACCTGCCATTCGTAGAGCGTGTGAAACGTATCCACGAACTCGGCTTTGAGGTTGAGATTTGGGATTGGACCAAGAAGAACTTAGCCGAGCTTGCAGCTACCGAGGCAACCTTCGGTTCGATGACCGGCTACATCGAGGGCGACCTGCTAGACGATGACGGCATCGAGATGTTCCTGGCTACCGCCGAACAATCGATTGAGGCGTCCAAGGTAATCAACTGCCCGAGACTGAACGTTCACGGCACTGGCCTCGATGGCAACGGACAGGCAATCAAGCAGAAGTTTGGAACCACTCAGGCCGAGTGGGAGAAGGCCAAGTCAACCCTGACCAAGCTGGCCGAGTTAGGTGCTCGTCACAACAAGATTTTCATGCTGGAGAACCTGAACCTACTGGTTGACCACCCTGGCACCCCGTTTGGGCTGGCAAGCGAAACACTTTCGCTGGTAGCAGCTATCGATTCGCCAAACCTGCGCCTCAACCTTGATCTCTATCACGCCCAGATTGGCGAGGGGAACCTGACCGAACTGGTTCGGGAGTGTTACGACTACATTGGTGAAATCCAGGTTGCCGATGTGCCTGGACGCATGGAGCCTGGCACCGGTGAAATCAACTATGCCCGAGTTGCCAGAGAACTAAAGACCCTCGGCTACGACGGCGTGGTTGGGCTTGAAGGCTGGGCATCGGGTGATTCCGTGGTGGCTCTGGAGTCATTTAGAAAGGCTTTTGCCTAAACCTTAGACTGATTAGATGATCGGCTTCGGAACATTATTCAACGTTGCAACCATCTTGGTTGGCGCGCTGATCGGCACATTGCTTGGCTCGAGACTCAATGAGAAGACGAGCCGCACGGTAACCGATTCACTTGGCCTCATCACCCTCGTCCTCGGTGGTCTAAACCTGATGTCGCTGATGGAGTCTACCTACGTGAAGGCGGTCACTGCTTCTGGTGCGTTCTTCATTGTCATCTTCGCGGTCATCTTTGGTTCGATCATCGGCTCGCTATTAAAGATAGAAACCAGGCTAGAGAGTTTTGGTGGCTGGCTTCAGGCCCGCGTTTCCAAAAAGGGCGGTGCCTCGGAAGGTCGTGAGCGATTCATCTCCGGTTTCATGGATGCCTCACTAATCATGGCAATCGGTCCGATGGCAATTCTCGGGGCGATGAGCGACGGCCTCGGTCGTGGTTCGGAGACCTTAGTAATCAAATCAATCTTGGACGGCTTCGGTTCGATCGCGTTCGCAGCCAGCCTCGGTTGGGGTGTTGGCGCGGCAGCCATCACGGTTGGGCTTTGGCAGGGGTTGCTAACCGTAGTGGCCTACTTCGGCGGAGCTGGCATCCCGATGGAAATGATTTCTTCGATCACCGCAACCGGTGGCATCTTGATGCTGGGAATCGGCCTGCGAATCTTGAAGCTGCGTGAGGTTCACGTGGCAGACATGCTGCCGGCGCTAATCCTTGCGCCGCTATTCACCTGGTTGGTGTCGAGCTTTATCTAAAGGCCGTTTTTGGCTCGCCAGTAGGCAACAATCGCGTTGGCGTGACCGTGGCCCATAGCGTGCTCGGACTTGAGCCAAGCCACCTGTTCCATATGTTTGAGGTCCTTTACCGCCTCAAGTGCCTTGAACCAGTGGTCAATCGGTTGACCGTACTTCTTCTCAATCGAAGGGAAGTAGCTGGCTGGGCCTTGAACTTTTTCACTCATGCTTTTACCTTCTGTGATAGTCCGGTCAAAATCAAGTCGATTCCGGTTTCTAGCGAGGATCGATCGTCCATGGAAATGTTGTCGACCACGCCTAGCGAGTTTGCCTGCATTCGCTGCTGCTGATGCCAGACGTTTCCGAGCACTAGAAAGACGATCGATTCCGCGGCCGAGTGGGCAAGCGCCCCGTCGTCTACCTTGATCGAAGACTGGATTCGTTCTTGGGCGGCAGTCGCGCCAAGCCCCAGAGCGAGGGTGCTGGAAACCACTTCGGCTCCATCGCGGAACGCGAGCAGAGCATCGCGCAGGGAAAGTGCTTTTAGTTTTGCGGTTTCTTTCCAGGTGCTTTGCTCTTCAACGGGTTTCATGAAGGCGACTATGGTGTTGGAAACCTCGGCCAGCAGCGATTGCTTGTTCGGGTAGTGCCAGTAGAGGGCACTCGGCTGAACATCTAAGCTAGCGGCAAGTTTGCGCATGGTCAGATCTGGCAGGCCGAGCTCATCGAGGAGTTTCAGGGCTGCCTCGAGTACATCCGATTTGTTGTAACGACTTGCGCTCATGGTGAAGTAATACTAACCTGAACAGTGTTCAGGAAGGAACCCCAATTGCGTATTCAGCTAAAACTTCGCGACTATCCGAGAATTGCCATCTTCGTAGGCTTGATTGCCGCCCTCGGATTGGTTCCAGCCATCTACCTAATTCCTGACGTTCCAGTGACCGCACAGACTCTTGGCGTGATGCTGGCCGGAGCAGTACTCGGTAGCTACCGCGGTGCGCTTGCCGTTCTGATCTTCGAACTTCTCGCACTGGTTGGTCTTCCAATTCTGGCCAGCGCTAAGGGTGGTCTTGCCGTGTTCACCGGCCCAACCGCCGGTTACCTAATCGGCTGGATCTTCGGAGCCTACGTGGTTGGTTTGGTAATTGAAAAGCTTCCAAAGCTGAACCTTGCCGTGAGCTCAATCTTGGGATACTTCCTGGGTGGAATCGTAACCGTCTACATCCCTGGTATCCTCTGGGTTTCCTACTCGCTAAACCTTCCGCTGGTGCCTGTAGCACTTGGTAACCTGGTCTTCCTAATTGGGGACTCGGTAAAGATCGTCCTCGCCGTGCTAATCCTGCTCGGTATACGCTCCGCTAACCCGAAGCTGCTCGAAAACTAACTAGATGACCATCAAGCTCGAGGGTGTTGGCGTTGACTTTGACGCCCGCGCCGCTCTGTCCGAGGTGTCGCTCGAGCTAACCGCTACCACCACCGCAGTTATCGGGGTGAATGGTTCTGGTAAGTCAACCTTCGCGCGGCTCCTGAACGGGTTGCAGAAGCCAACCTCGGGCAGCATCTCGATCTTCGGTGAGGCGCCTTCGCAGAAGACTGCGGGCTTTATCTTCTCTAACCCCGACCTGCAGATTGTGATGCCCACTGTCTTCGAAGACGTAGCTTTTAGCCTTCGAGGCCAAAAGCTTGGTGCCCCAGAAATCGCCGAACGAGTGTTTGAAGCTCTCGCCAAAGTGGGTCTTCTGGAGCTCGAAGGTGCAAGTTGCCAGACTCTTTCCAGTGGTCAGAAGCAGCTGCTCGCAATAGCCGGTGCGTTCGTGCGAAAGCCGCGACTACTAATCGCGGACGAACCTACCACTCTGCTCGATCTTCCCAACACCAAGCGAATTACAAAAATCCTTCACCAGAGCGAAGCCGAGCAACTCGTTATTGTGACCCATGACCTTGAGTTGGCAGCCACCTGTGAGCAAGCCGTTTGGTTCGATGGCGGAAAACTAAAGCAGATTGGTCCATCGGCAAAGGTCATCTCCGCATATCTGGGCAGTTTGAATGATTAGCCTCTATCGCCCAGGCGTCTCTGTGGTTCACGGGCTTCCGGCTTGGTTGAAGCTTGCACTGCTTGCGGTGATACTGGTCGCCCTCTCGTTAGTGCCAAAGAGTGTGCTGCTCGCAGGTTCGTCGGTTTTTCTATCCCTAGTCGTCTTTGTGGTCGCCGGTTTTTCGGTCGGCGAGTATTTGCGCACGGCCTGGAGGTTTCGCTTCCTCGTCCTGGTTATTGCACTGCCGCAATTGTTCCTCGTTGGCGTAGAAGAGGGAATTCTAAACACCGTTGTGATACTCAGCGGGCTGCTGATTGCAACCCTGGTCACAATGACCACCAAGACCAGCGAGATAGTTGACCTAATCAAGAAGGCAACCCGATCGGATAACTTCGCACTGCTGATTGGCCTGAGTATCAACTCAATCGCAGTGGTCGGTTCTATTGCGGCTGGGATTATTGAAGCAGGAAAGGCCCGAGGCGTGCGCCCAAGCTCTGTGCGCCAACTTACTAACCTGTTCGTGGTTTCGCTCAGGCAGGC
>JBEGRZ010000018.1:0-20402 GCA_041180115.1 Actinomycetota bacterium | reverse complement strand
GTGGCAACCGTGCCATCGATTCCGGCAAGCCCGCGGTTCGCGAAGACATTGAGGTTGGCTGCTGGGGCGTGAAGCTCTGCTTCGCGAATCATGCGGGAGGCCCCGAGTAGCAGGTTATCTCCTGCTTCCGTGGCTGCCCAAACCTGCTCCACGATCTCGCGGCGGGTTAGCTTTTCGTTGACCGGTGAACTCAGACGCAGCTTCTGGTCGGCGATGCGCCAACTCTCGAGCCACTCCCCAGCTACATCGGTGTCGAAGGTTACGTCGTCTACAAACATGGACGCACGGTGAGAGACATCGAACAGGCCCATCTCGCGAGAGCGAACCACGACCACCTCGATGTTCTCGTTGAAGAACAAGCGCATCACGCTGCGGGTCAGGGTTGGTTTGCCGAAGACGATTACCCTGCCGATTCGGTCTTTGAGTCCGGCATCGCCAAGCAGCAACGGATAACCCAGTATTGCGTTCTCGCCAAAGCGGGCACCGCTCGAAGGTTCGGCAAAGATTGGTAGACCGTAGGCTTCTGCCAGTTCAACCGCGGAATCGCCCGCACCGGCACCGGCAACCACAACGGTTGGCACCGAGCCGTCGAGGATTGCAAACTCGAGTTCGCGTTCTGCCTCTTCACCCATCGGTACATCAACGTTTAGTTCAGCCGCATTTGGGGTGGCTGCCGAGAGAGGTTCGCGGAAGGCAAGGTTCAGTTGCACCGGGCCTGGACGAGAGCCACCGAGGCCAAGGGAGGCGCGGATCGCGGTGGAAACCAGCTGCGGGATTTCGGGAACACCGTTGTCTTCTTCGGTTGGTGCTTCGACGTCGAACACCACACGCACGGCGTCGTCGAAGAGGCCAACCTGTTTGGTGGTTTGGTTCGCACCAACATCGCGCAGTTCGTGTGGGCGGTCAGCGGTGAGCAAAATCAGCGGCACACCGGAGTGGTGAGCCTCGAGCACGGCTGGGTGAAGGTTCGCAACCGCGGTTCCGGAAGTGGTGATGATCAGGGTTGGCTTACCGCTGGCCAGCGATGAGCCGAGCGCGGTGAAAGCTAGAGAGCGTTCGTCTAGGCGAACAAAAAGATCTGCCTTGTCGGCATCGGCCAACTGACCGGCCGCGATGGCTAGAGCCTGCGAGCGCGCACCAGGCGCGAGGAAGATTTGGTCAACGCCGGCCCCGGCAAAGGCTGCCAGCAGGTGAGAGGCGAATTCTTGCGCAGGTGTTGACTTACTCATCAGAATTGTCGTTCTGTTCCTTCTCGATGCTCTCGCGTAACTTTCTCAAGAACTCTGGGTCGTCGTCTGGGGCCAGGTTTCGGTTGCGCTTTTCGCCGGTGCCACCGACCGGGCGCCCGATGGCGAAGTAGAGAACCGCGCCAATTAGCGGAACGAACACGATGAGCAGGATCCACGAGACCTTGCTGAGAACTCGCATGTCTTTGCCAGGTGTGGCCGCTGCGTAGACGGTGGCGAAAACGGTGACAACCACCCAAATGATTGCTGCAAGGTAAAGGAAACGCATAACACCAGCCTATTGGCACGCCTAGACTTTAAGACATGAAGAATCCACTGATCGCCTATTCGCTCGCTCGCCTAGGAGTATTCGCGGCAGTTTTGGCACTGTTTTTGATCCTGCAGTTCCCTTGGTTCTGGGCAACCCTGTTCGCCGCAATGCTCTCGTTTGCGTTCTCACTAATCTTCCTACGCAAGCAGCGCGAGGCCAGTAGCGCGAAAATCTATGACGCCGTTCACAAGGCTAAAAAGACCGAGGACGAAGAGGCCGAAGACTAAGCGATCTTCACCAGGCCCACCATCAGTAGGAATGCAAACAGCAACGCGCTGTAACTGGTGAGTTTCAGAGCCAAGATGTTCTCAGCTGGAGTCTTAGCGGTAATTGCAATCAGAGTAATTGGGCTAACCAGGAAGACAACCGCGAGCGGGAACGCGAAAGCGGCTGGTATACCCACCATTGCGTAACCGAAGTTCAGAACCAACGGCAGCCAAATCATGAGCACAAACAGCAGCTTTGCCGGAGTCTTGCCAATAATCACGGCCAGAGTCTTCTTACCGGCTGGGATGTCTGTTTCGATGTCACGGATGTTATTGATCATCAAAACCGCGGACGCATAAAGCCCAACTCCAACCGCAGCCGGAGCGGTGACCAAAATCACCTCGACGGTTTCAAATAGCTTTGGATACTGAACATAGACAGTACCGAAGACGGCAACCAGCCCGAAGAAAACGAATACAACAAGCTCACCGAGACCGGCATAGCCGTATGGGTGCTTACCTCCGGTGTAGTACCAGGCGGCAACGACCGCGAGCGCACCGACGGCAAGCAGCCACCACTGCGCTGAGATCACGATGACCATCACTCCGGCCAGAGCACCTAACCCAAGGGAAATCACAGCAGCGCGCTTCACGCTCTCAGCCGGAACCACCTTCGATGCGGTGAGGCGGGCGGGACCAACTCGGTAGTCGTCTGTGCCGCGAATGCCGTCTGAGTAATCGTTCGCGAAGTTGACTCCAATCTGAAGTAGCAGTGCGACTGCTAGACAGAGCAGGGTCAGGGTCCAGTTGAAAGCCTGCAGTGCATTGGTTACGCCCGAGGCAGCAAGGATTGGGGCTACCGCTAGCGGCAGGGTGCGAAGGCGCGCTCCACCGACCCACAGCTTCAAACTGGAAGGTTTACTGATTGCCAAAGTCGTCTCCAAATTGGTTGGCCAGCACGGTCAGGAACTGGAGGTCTGGTTTACCGGAAGGTAGTTTCGGAATCGATTCGGTGACTCGCCAAACACCAGACTTTGCCACGATACCAAGCGTCAGGGCAGAGCGGGTGGCATCGATCGGCAGCAGGTCGCGCATCACCACCCAGCAAACGAAACCCTGCCCAAACTTCTCGTTATCGGTTGGCACTGCCACAGCTTCCACCACGCCCGTCTGAGCGTTGGTCCAGGCTTCAACGGCTTCGAGCGAAAGCTTCATGCCTCCGGAGATGATCACTCGGTCGGCGCGACCCCTTACCTTGAGTGTGCTTCCATCCCAATCACCAATATCGCCGGTAATAAATGGGTGTTGCACATTCTCTGCCAACATCGGTCCGTCAAGCACAATTCGTCCGTCTTCTTGGGTCGAAACCTTAACGCCATCGAGCGGAGTGCCGTCGTAAACGCATCCCCCGCAGGTCTCTGCCATTCCATAGGTAACTACGACGTTCACATCGAGGTCACGAAGTGCCTGAATCGTGGACTCCTTAGGAGCCTGGCCACCGATCAGCACGGCGTCGAAGCGTCGAAGTTTGTCTAGTAGGTATGAGTCGTTCGGGATTGCGGCGAGCAGGCGGTCGGCCTGGGCTGGAACCAGGGATGTGTATCGACGGTCCCCGGTCATCATGCCGGCCGAGCGGGCGAAACTTTCAGCGGTGAAAGGAACTGTAGTGTTCATGATGATCGGCTGCTGGTCTGCAACCAGCGAGCGCAGCAGAACTTGAGCTCCGGCGATGAAGGTGATGGGAAGTGCGAGTAGCCACTGACCGTGACCACCGAGGCGATTGGCGGTTGCCTTTACCGATGCCATCAGCGCCCCCGGCGAAAGTTCGATCAATTTTGGTGTGCCGGTAGATCCGGAGGATTCGATAAGCAGCGAGCGCTTGCCATCAACAACGTCACCCAGAGCAAGCAGGGCGGAAACCACGTCGAGCGATGGATCGATCTTCAGTGGTTCCATGATTTAGAACTGCCAGGGAAAGGCTGACCAGTTAGGTTCGCGGCGCTCGAGGAATGCGTCTCGACCCTCAACCGCTTCGTCGGTTCCGTAGGCGAGACGGGTTGCCTCACCGGCGAAAAGCTGCTGGCCCACTAAACCATCGTCAACCGCGTTGAACGCGTACTTGAGCATGCGGATCGACTGCGGGCTCTGAGCGAGGATCCGCTTCGCCCACTCGATGCCGGTGGTCTCGAGTTCGGCGTGAGGTACAACCGCGTTGACCACACCCATCTCGTAGGCGCGCTGGGCGTCATAGGTGTCGGCCAGGAAGAAGATTTCACGGGCAAACTTCTGGCCAACCTGACGGGCCAGGTAGGCACTGCCGAAACCGCCATCGAACGAGCCAACCGTGGCATCGGTCTGCTTGAACATGGCGTGCTCGCGGCTGGCGATGCTGAGGTCGGCGATCACGTTTAGCGAGTGGCCTCCGCCGGCAGCCCAGCCAGGAACCAGGGCGATAACAACCTTAGGCATGAAACGAATCAGGCGCTGAACCTCGAGAATGTGTAGGCGCCCAGTACTAGCCGAACCATCGGCGTACTGGTAGCCATCGCGCCCTCGAACCTTCTGGTCTCCGCCAGAGCAGAACGCCCAGCCGCCGTCCTTCGGCGATGGGCCGTTTCCAGTGAGTAGCACAACCCCAACCTGCGAATCCTCGGCGGCGTGAAGCATCACGCGGTTCAGTTCGTCAACGGTTTGCGGGCGAAAGGCGTTTCGCAGCTCAGGGCGGTTGAAGGCAACACGAACTGCACCCAACTCCACATGTCGGTGGTAGGAAATGTCTTGAAGCGAATCGAAACCAGCGACCTCGCGCCAAGCGCTCGCGTCGAAGATTTCGGAAACCTGATTTGCCATGCTCCTAGACTAACAATGTGGCTGTAACCCCAACACTGGAAAATCTGCTCGAGACCGCTCGAGTGGTCAGCGTTCCCATGCGCACGGCTTTCCGCGGGATAACCCGACGTGAGGCGTTGCTTTTCGAGGGCGAAAACGGTTGGGCCGAGTGGTCGCCATTCGTTGAATACGAAGACGACGAGGCGCGCACCTGGTTGGCAGCCGCCCTCGATCAGGGATTCGGGCCAAAGCGTGAAATCGGTGCGGTCAATATCAATGCCACCCTTCCTGCCGTGGACGGCGAGGCAATTTCCGCTGTACTTGCTCGCTTTGACTCATTCGACACCGTGAAGATTAAGGTCGCGGAAGCCGGCCAGAGCATCGAACAGGATTTGGCTCGAGTCGCTTCCGTTCGCGCACTTTACCCAGAGGCGAAAATCCGCTTGGACGCCAACGGTGGCTACTCGGTTGAGGATGCCTTGCGAGTGGCAGAACTGGCTGGCGAACTCGACTATCTGGAACAGCCTTGTCGCACGATCGCCGAACTCGCCGAACTGCGAGTGAAGCTGGCCGGAGCCACCCGAATTGCCGCCGATGAATCGGTTCGTAAGGTCGAAGACCCGATGGCCGTGGTTTATGCCGGCGCAGCTGATGTGTTGGTTTTGAAAGCCCAGCCACTCGGTGGGGTCACTCGCGCTCTAGCGATTGCGGCCGAGTGCGGGCTGCCGGTCACGGTATCCAGCGCGCTGGAAACATTGATTGGTTTGAATGCCGGGCTTGCCTTCGCAACCGCCCTGAGTGGAAACACCGCTCACGGTCTAGGCACACTGAGCCTGTTCGAAGACGTGGATGTCTTTAGTGATGAAGCGCTGGCCGGCGAAGAGCGTCGCGAATGGTGGTTGGCGAGACTACGTCGCTGTTTTATTTGAGGCCGGAGTAAACGTGAAGCCCCTTGAAGAAGAGGTTCACGATTGTGAAGTTAAACAGAACTGCAGCGAAACCAACCAACGATAGCCAGGCCGCACGAACACCGTTCCAGCCACGGGTTGCGGTTGCGTGCAGGTATCCGGCGTAGATAGTCCAGATGATGAAGGTCCAAACTTCCTTGGTGTCCCAGCCCCAGAAACGGTGCCACGCTCGCTCGGCCCAGATTGCTCCAGCGACCAAGGTGAAGGTCCAGAGGATGAACCCGATCACGTTGAAGCGGTAGGAAAGCGACTCCAACTTCTTCGATTCAGGGAAGACACTAAGCACGCGCTTGAACAGCACGGCGATCGGAAGTTTCGAGTTCTGAAGCCAACCAAGGCTGCGCAGGATGTAAGCAATCGCAAGCGCTGCCGCGATGTTGAAGAAGGCGGTAGCCAGCACGGCCACGGTAACGTGAATGACCAACCAGTAGCTCTGGAGTGCCGGCATCAGGGTCTTCACCTGCACGTAGAACAGAGTGGTCGCCGCGCCCAAAACGAGCAACGCGAAACTGGAAACGAGCACGGCGATAACTCGGATTTCCTTAATGAACCACGCACACAAAAAGATCGCCACGATGACGAATGAACCCGAGATCGAGAACTCGTACATGTTCGCCCAAGGCACTCGCGAGGCCGAGATGCCGCGCATAACCACACCGGCTCCGTGAGCCAAAGCTCCGGCAATCATGATTACCAGCGCCGAACGCTCGAGCCTGGCAGCGGTTGCCTTCATCTTCTTCGAGGTAGAAGAAAGTCGCGAGAGGTGCCACACGAAAGTGAGGAAGGACACGGTGTAGAGCGCCATCGCAACATAGATGGCATAAACGCCTACACGGTCTAGAGCTGGATTGAGGAGTACGTCTGTCATTTCTTACCTACTTTTATAACCCCAGCCAAGTCTTCAATAATTCCTGCAAATTTAGGATCATCGGTCTTAGACATTCCGGCTAGCTCGAGGGCATCCTTGCCTAATTTCACGAATACACGCCGACGAGGAACCAGTAGCCCTGCGAACAGACCGCTGAAACCGAGGATGGTGAACAGCAACACCCAAACCTGCGCCGGGTTGTAGTCGATGTCTAGAGCCGCATAGCGCTTCAGACCATCCCAGGTGACGGTTCCCAAGTTATTCGGTAGCTCCACGGCTACGCCCATTTTGTCTAGGACGATCGCCTTGGTTCCAGACTTACCGCCGGCCACCTGCTCAAGGCCGTGAACCTGCAGTTCGAAAGCATTCGAAGGGATTCCGCTGTCTAGACCCAGGTTTCCAACATATACGTTCATCGAAACGACCGGGTCAACCGGTGCCGGGTAGCTAGAAGTCAGTGCGCCAGTCTCCAGGGTTGCCGCGGTTGGGTAGAAGAACGAAAGCACGCCAAACTGGTTGGGCTTGGCGTCTGGAAGCTTGATCACACCGAGTGAGGTGTAGTTGGAGTCCTGAGGCATGTAAATCACCGGTCCGGAGAAGGAGACGTTGCCGTCCTTGTCGCGGAAAGTGAGAACCGGAGCGTAACCGTTTCCAGTGAGGTAGACGTTCGCGCCAGGAGCTTCGAGCGGGTAGTTCACACGAATCACACTTTGCTTAGCTTCTGACTTCGGAGTCTCCTTGGTGGAAACCGTGGCGATGAAATCGAGCGGGGTGCCGATATTGGTTCGGTTGCGGAGGTCGAAGATCGCCTCGAACTTTTCAAGCTTCATGCTGAATGGCTGAAGCGACTTGGAGTCGAACCAAGCACCTGGCGAGAAGGAGTCGTAGCCGGCGAGGTTGTTCACGAAAGTGTCTCCCTCAACCAGCACTCGCTGACCGCTGAAGCTAGTTGCGCCACCGATGGCGACCGAAACCAGAACGCCCAGCAGGGAGACGTGGAAGAGCAGGTTGCCGGTCTCGCGAACGTAACCCTTCTCCGCGCTGATGCCGGTCTTGGTCACCTTTACTCGGAAGCGTTGACGTTTCAGTTCGGCCGCGATCTTCTGTAGCGCGTTGGCAGACTTAGCCGACTTTTTTAGGTAGAAGGGAAAACGCGATAGCGAGCGAGGTACGTCGATCGGCTCCGAGCGTAAGTTGTCCCAGTGATGTTGGATGCGGGGAATCACACAGCCGATCAGCGAAATGAACAGCAGGATGTAGATCGCCGAGAACCACGACGATGTGTAGACATCGAACAGCTGTAACCTGTCGAACCAAGGAGCCAACTCAGCATTCTGCTGGAAGTAAGCGGTCACACCGTTTGGGTCTGCGGAACGCTGTGGCAGAAGCGAACCAGGGATGGCAGCAACAGCAAGTAGGAGCAGCAGTAAAAGTGCGGTGCGCATGCTGGTGACCTGCGACCAAATCCAGCGCAACCAACCGACCACGCCTAGCTTCGGTGAGCGAATTTCATCACCTTGAGAAACATTAGATTGCAGGGACAAAACCGACAGTCACCTCCTGAAGGCTACTCATCAGCGAGCGCCAGAGACCGGTTGCCATGAGCAGACCGAGAACAATCAACAGGCTTCCACCGATTAGGTTGAAGGTGCGAATGTGCTTACGCACGAACGCCACAGACTTCGAAGCCCAGTTCACACCGGACGCCAAAAGAATGAATGGAAGACCGATGCCGAGAGTGAATGCAATAGCAAGCGCGAGTCCGCGGTAGACGCTCGCCTGATCCATGGCGAGTTGCAGAACCACCGAGAGGGTTGGGCCGATGCACGGTGTCCAGCCGAAACCGAAAGCAAGGCCGAGAAGCGGCGCACTCCAGAGGCCGAGGTTTGGCGAGACCTGAAAGCGTGCGGTTCCCTGCAGGAAGCCAAACTGACCTATCATCACCAGACCGAGCAGAATAATCAGTGCACCGAAAACCTGCTGCAACCAGCCGAGGCTGGCAACCGAAATGCCAAGCCAACCGGCGAAAGCGCCGAGTGCCACGAAGACCACGCCAAAGCCAAGAACGAAGAGAACCGAACCCCAAACCACTCGCGACTTCTCGGAGGCAAAACCGCCGACGAATGCGAGGTAGCCGGGAACTAGCGGGAGGATGCACGGGGAAAGGAAAGAAACGAGACCAGCGAGGAGCGCAATCGGCAGAGCCGCCAAAAGCGAACCGTCCAAGATGATCTGACCCATGTCTACTTACCTAGCGCCGTATCAATCAATGCGCGAAGAGTATTCGGCTCAAAACGTCCGAGAACACGAGCGGTCACTTCACCTTTGGCGTTCAAAACCAGAGTGGTTGGAACCGCGGACGGCGAGACCACACCGGTGTAAGACTGCACGACCGCACCGGTTTCATTGTCCATCACCGAAGGGAAATTCATCTTGTGGGTGCGGGCGAAAGCTAGTGCAGTAGCTGCGGTGTCGCGCACATTCACACCGACGACGTACACGCCGTCCTTCTCGTAATCAGTGGCAATTGAAACTAGGTCGCCTACCTCGGCACGGCAAGGAGCACAGCCCGCGTACCAGAAGTTCAAAACCGTCACATGACCCTTGAGACCATCAGAAGAAAGGGCCTGGCCATCGGAGGTGACCGATGTCCAGGTTTCCGAAACGAACTTCTCACCCTGAAACTCGGTCACCGAACCATCACCCGAGATGTACATCTTGTTGTCGCCGGCACGGAACTGGTCAGCCAGGGTGTCACTCGAACAGCCAGACAATGACATCGTCCCCAGAGCGACGAACACCACAACGACAAGAATCGCTAGATACTTTTTCAAACCGCACCTCTATCCACACGATCAATCTCCGCCGCTGGGTCGAGATAGCCGACCTCGCGGAATTTTCCGTCGACGAAATCAAAGCTGGTGATCGAAGACAGTGCGCAGCGGCGCTTCGAAGGGTTGTGCGCAAGCTTCTGACCAGACAGGTGCAGGTGCATAGCCCAGATAGGAAGCTGGTGAGTAACGATCGCAACCTCGCCAGAAGGAACCGAATTGGCGGCCTCGGTCATGGCCTCGGTCATGCGAGCTACGACATCAACGTATGGCTCGCCCCATGAAGGTTGCAACGGGTTGCGCAGGTGGAAAAGAAGGTGCGGGCGAAGTGCCACGGTCTTGACCGAGACCTTGCGACCCTCGAAGAAGTTGTAAGGCTCGATTACTCGCGGGTCTTGATCAGGGTTCAGGCCGAAGGCTTCTGCAATTGGAGCTGCTGACTCCTGCGTGCGAATGAGTGGTGAAGCCACCAACTTGACCAGCGGAACACCCTGTGACTTCAAGCTGGCGGCAGCTGCTCGGGCCATCAAACGACCGTTTTCGCTTAGGTGGAAGTGAGGCAATCTGCCATAGAGAACACCACCGGGGTTATGAACTTCACCATGGCGAACCAGGTGAACACGGGTGGCAGGCATATGGCTATTCTACCCTCCGCTAAACTTGTGAGTTCAGGGCAATCAGCCCACTCACAGCAACAAACAAGGCTAGGAAGAAATGCGCGAACGCACACTCGTCAAGGACCTCGCGGCACGCACCGACGGACCGGTAACTATCGGTGGTTGGGTCGAAAAACTGCGCGACCAGAAGCGCATCCAGTTCGTCATCGTTCGCGATGAGTCAGGCGACGTTCAGGTCACCTACCCTCGCCCGGTTGTGAATGAAGAGCCAGACCTAGACGACGCCCTTGCCAACACCATCTCCGGTCTGACCAACGGATCGTTCGTTTGGATCACCGGTGAGCTTGTGCACGACGAGCGCGTAAAGCTTGGTGGCCTAGAGATCAAGCTTCAAAACCTCGAGGTCGTAACTCTGGCCGACCCAGAAACCCCGATTGCCGATGACACCAGCATCGACAAGCGCCTCGACTGGCGATTCCTAGACCTACGCCGCAGCGAGATGAACCTCGTCTTCCGCGTGCAGACCACCATCGAGCACGCCTGGCGCACCTGGTGGTACGAAAACGACTTCATCGAAGTTCACTCGCCAAAGCTAATGTCGAGCCCTTCGGAATCCAACGCGGAACTCTTCAAGCTCGAGTACTTTGAGACCCACGCCTACCTCGCCCAGAGCCCACAGTTCTTCAAGCAGATGGCGATGATGTCTGGTTTCGGGCGCATGTTCGAGATCGGCCCGGTATTCCGCGCCGACCCTTCGTTCACCTCCCGTCACGCAACCGAGTTCATTTCGGTTGACATGGAGGTCTCATGGATCGACAGCCACGAAGACATCATGCAGATGCACGAACAGTTGATGGTTGCTGCACTTACCGCTGTGAAGGAAAAGCACGGCGAAGAGATCAAGCGCCTATTCGACGTTGACGTTGTGGTTCCAACTGTTCCATTCCCACGCATCCCACTTGCCGAGGCAATCGAGATCGTGAAGGAACGCGGTCACGAGATCGTGCGCGGCGGAGACATGGACCCAGAGGGTGAGCGTCAGATCGCTGCACACGTTGCCGAAAAGTTCGGTCACGAGTTCGTATTCCTAACCGACTACCCTTCGACCGTGCGCCCGTTCTACCACATGCGTCACGCCGAGAACCAGGACCTCACCAACAGCTACGACCTCATCTGGCGTGGCGTTGAGATCACCACCGGTGCTCAGCGTGAACACCGCATCGACGTACTTACCGAGCAGGCTAAATCTAAGGGACTAGAGCCTGAAGGCTTGAAGTCCTACCTAGACTTCTTCCGCTACGGAGCACCTTCTCACGGTGGTTTCGGTATGGGTCTAATCCGCGTACTGATGTTGCTACTTCACCAGCCAAACATCCGCGAGGTTGGCTACCTGTTCCGTGGCCCAAACCGTCTAGAGCCGTAGCCACTAACTGGTCAGATTTACAACCACAGTCTTGGTTGCTTTGCCAAAGATGCCGTCGCTGGCAACGCTCAATGCAATCTTGCAGCTACCGCTACTAGCGAGTGCTCGAACATTCAAGCCGCTTACTCGACACTTACCTGAAACAACTTTCGACGTAATCGCGCTAGCAGAGTCGGCGGTCACAGGAAGAGTGAACAATTGTCCTTTTGCAATCGGATCGATACTGGCAACCGTCAAACGTGAAGCTAACATCGGTACCTGGATTTTTAGCGAACGGACAGCCGCCTGATAAGTTTCGGTTTGGGCGGTCTGCGCCGCCACCCAGCAAGTTCCCCCGCGATGCAGAGTCACCCAGCCGGTTTCGGCATCAACGTCACAAACACCATCACCCTGGATTCTTGAATAGCTAACAACGCCGGTGCCAGTCCTAGATAGCTTCGGTTTTAGGACACCGGCTACCTTAAAGCCTCTGGTTGAATACGAGAGAGTTATGGTTGCCAACGTGCGCGAGCCGTTGAAAGCTCTCAGTTCTTCAAATCGACTAACGATGGACGACTTAGTGGCTTCAACTGAACCAATCGAGTCCTCATGTGAGTACGGCTTTCTAGGGTCGCTCTCGTTCGCCGCGCGAATCTTCGACCAAATGCGGTCGACCATTCCAGGCAAATTGAGAGAAGGAAGTTTTTCCTCGATCTTCGCCATAGCTGCGCGATAAAGCTCGTTGCAAGGTTGGTATTGAACGCAGCGAGTCATCATCGTGGCACCGTCATCTATGAGGTCGCCACCACCCCAGGTTTGGTCGGTTCCCCAAGGGTGCATGGTGAACAGACCGCCCTTGACTCGGTGAATGAAGTAGTTGTTTGGCCAGCCCCGAGTGTAACCATCCCAGTGACCGATATAGTGCTCGACCGCCCAGTTCATGATCATCTCGTTTAGGTCAACTTTGGTGCGAACAGCGTTGAACCAGTCGGCCCCGGAAAGGTTATTGTTAATTTCCTGAAGTGCGATTACGTCCGACTTATCCGTGGCGCTACCGTCGTCGACTTCCATGTCTGGGCCTACCTCGGTACCGTACCCACCTTCGTACAGGTGAGCGGTTTCTCCCGATTTCCAGCGTTCAAACATCTGATCGTCGTAAGTCTCTATGTTCGAATGCAGCCCGTAGTTGATGCCATTGAAAAACACATTCGCATAACCAACTCGAGGCGCTGGCACACCCATGGCTCGGAACAGACGATACGAAACTGCCTCGTGAAGCATCGAAGCGTCTTGGACCATGTTGTTCAGAGTGAGTTTCTTCATGCCGTAAAACTTTTGACCCTTGACCGAGAAGTTCATTTTGATCTTGAAACCAGCCTTCGAATCTAGGTCGCGATAGGAACCCCAACCGCCCTTGATACGAACACCGACCCGGTAAACCGATGAAACGCCTTTCGGCGTTGTTGCCTTCAAAGTGGCTGCGTGATACTCGGTTGGTGCGTTACGCAGAGCCGTTTCCTCAGCCTCGGTCATCTTAATTTCGAATTTGTTTACAACCAGCGGGTTGAACAAGAAAGCTTGCTTGTCTGAACCAGAAACGTAACGCGTATCAACCGAGGCTTCCGCGCTGAGCCCTGCGGAAAGAAAAGCAAAAACCAGAACTGTGCCGAGAAATGCTTTCCATTCACGAGTCATGAACGCAACGCTTCCTTCAACCGCTGTGGGTCAATCCGCCAGTAGTTGTGGACTTGGCCGTCAATGAGTAGAACGGGAATTTCTTCGGAAAATCGTGCAAAAAGTTCTTCATCTTCCAAAATGTCTAACTTGGTGAGCGACACTTGGACAGCGACTTCAGCTAAAACTTCGTTCACCACCGCCTCGGCCTCGTCGCACAGGTGGCAGCCAGGCTTGCCAATCAGGGTTAGTTCAATTTCCTTAGACACATAAACATCCTAGGTCTGTGCCTAGACTTGTTCAGTGTCCAAACCAGCGAAGCCAGAAAAGATTGAAGCCGCGTTCTTCGATCTAGACAACACGCTCTTGCGTGGCGCTTCGTCATTCCTTTTTGCCAAGGCCGCCTTTGAGCGCAACTTCATTAAGCGCCGTGAACTCTGGCGCTTTGCCTGGCAGCAGCTCAAGTTCATTACCCGTGGTGAGAGCGCAAAGATGCTAGCCCACATCGAAGACCGTGCGCTATCACTCGTGGTTGGTCACAATGCAGCCGAGATGGAATCGATGGTTGGCATTACCTGGAACGACTACATCAAGGCGAAGATGTGGCCGGAGACCGTGCGTATCGCTCAAGAACACATCAGCCTGGGACGCGAAGTTTGGATCGTCACCGCCGCCCCGGTACAGATGGGTCAGTACATCGCCAAAGAGCTAGGGCTAACCGGAGCGCTCGGCACCGTGCTTGAAGTCAAGGACGGCCTGCTGACCGGCGAATTCGTTGGTCGCCCGCTTCACGGCGAAGGCAAGGCCGTGGCTATCAAGGCGCTGGCGAAAGACCGCGGTATTTCCTTGCGTCGTTCATACGCTTACTCGGACAGCCACAACGACCTCTACATGCTGACCCGCGTTGGTCACCCGGTAGCGGTAAACCCAGACAAGACGCTGGAGCGATATGCGAAGGCTGCGCATTGGAAGATCCTGGACTTCAAAAAGCGAGAACTAAAAGCCAACAAGACAAAGTAAAACCCACCTGACGGATCAGGTGGGTTTAGCTTTTGGTAAGAAGATTTACTTCTTATTGCGACGCTGGTGACGAGTCTTACGAAGCAACTTGCGGTGCTTCTTCTTCGACATACGCTTACGGCGCTTCTTGATGACGGAACCCATACGGACCTCACTTGGTTGGAAACTCTTGGCTAACGCCAAACAAACGATTTCTCCATTCTACGTGATACTGGTTAGTGAGTTTTTATAGGAGCAAAAAATGAACGCACTACTCAAGAAGTCTTTGGCTGAATTTATTGGTGTGGCTCTAGCCCTAACAGCAATTACCGCTGCTGGAAACGAATTCTTAAAGCCAGTCACCGTAGCGGTTGCCTACGGACTGGCCATCTTTCTAACCATTGGCGTTTCAGGTGCACACCTAAACCCCGCCGTCACTCTTTTCTTCTACGCGCGCAAAGAGATCACCTTGGGCACTGGATTGGCCTACGTGGCAGCTCAACTTGGAGGCGCTTTTGCCGGTGCGAGCCTTGGCGCGCTGCTAACCGGAACCGTCAACAAGAGTTTCATCATGGGAACTGGCTCGGCGAGCACAGCCATGTTCGCAGGCGAAATTGTTGCAACCGCAGGTCTAGTTTGGATAATCGGAACTCTGGTTCAGAACAAGTTGGTAAACCTCATGCCTGTTGCAGTTGCAGCCTGGGTACTCACCGCAGCCACCTTCACCGCAACCGGCGCCCAGGCCAACCCTGCCGTTTCGTTCGGACTAGTAATTCAGGGTTCGCTGCCAACCTCCTACGCTGGTCCGCTAGTCCTCGCTCAGGTTGTCGGCGTCGTCGTTGCGGTTCTACTGCTAATCGCCTTTTCCCCCAAGACTAAAAAGACCACCAAGAAGAAGTAAACGTTCGATTAACGTTTTGAGGGTCTGGTAATTTCCAGACCCTCTTTCTTTAAACTGGAGACATGACATACAAGGCTTCGGTACTTTTCGTTTGCGTCCACAACGCCGGACGCTCCCAAATGGCAGCGGGTTGGTTACAACACCTAGCCGGTGACCGCGTTGAGGTTCGCTCGGCTGGCTCGGCTCCAGGTAACGCGGTGAACCCTGCGGCCGTTGAGGCAATGGCCGAGGTTGGCATCGACATCTCGAGTGCAACCCCGAAGCTACTAACAACCGAAGCCGTTGAGGTTTCCGACTACTGCATCACCATGGGCTGCGGCGATGTTTGCCCATTCTTCCCTGGCAAGCACTACCTGGACTGGAAGCTAGATGACCCAGCCGGACAGGGTGTTGAAGCCGTTCGTCCGATTCGTGATGAAATCAAAAAGCTGGTTGAAGACCTGATCGCCGAGATCGACGAGAAGTACTAACTACTTACCTGCAGCAATTTCCTTGGCGCGGGCCAAGGCTGCCTTCAGTGCGTCGGTGAAAATTCCGTCTAGGTTCGCCTTGTCCAAAACAGCAACCGCCTGCATGGTGGTTCCGTTCGGGCTGGTCACCTGCTTGCGAAGTGACTCAGGCGACTGCTCGGCAACGCTGAGAAGTTCAGTGGCACCGGCAAAGGTTTCCTCAACCAGCATCGCCGCAATGTCTTCGCCGAATCCCATGTTCTGAGCGGCCTGGGTTAGCTGCTCGATAAGGAAGTAAACGTAGGCAGGGCCGGAACCGCTGATCGTGCTGAGCGCATCAATCTGGTCTTCCGGAAGCACAACTACACGACCAACGGTTTCGAAAAGTTCAAGCGCGGTTTCCAGCTGGTCGTTGCTAACGCGGCTTCCGGTTGAGATACCGGTCACGGCACGGCCCACGATCGCGGGAGTATTTGGCATCGAGCGAACCACGGCAACCGACTCCGGCACTGCAGCTTCCATGCTCGCGGTGGTGATTCCGGCGGCAACGCTGATGACCAGCGAACCGCTCTTCAGGTTTTCAGCGGCATCTTTCAAAACTTCGACGACGTACGCCGGTTTCACTGCAACCAGAACCACGTCGGCGTCCTGGACTGCAGCGGCATTCGCAGATGGGTCGCTCTCGAGCGAAATGGCGGTCACGCCCAGCTGGTCGGCGAGCGACTTTGCGCTCTCTTCAGACCTGGTAGTGATGGTGACCTGCGACGAATCGACGCCACTGGCGAGTAGACCTGCCAGAATGGCGCTTCCCATGGAGCCGGAACCGAGGATTGCAATGCGATTGTTTTTCACCAGTTCAGTTTAGGTGAGGCTAGGTGTCGGCTTCGATTGGTAGTTTGGTTGCATGGCTACCAAATCCAAAGCAGAGTTCACCTGTGCCGAGTGCGGCTGGGTGAGCCCTAAGTGGGTTGGCCAGTGCGGCGAATGCCAGGCTTGGAACTCTTTGGTTGAGGGCGCTGCCAGCACACGCGGCCTGGGTGTCGCCAAATCAATCAAACCGGCGGTCATCGTAGGTTCTTCGGCAGCCAAGCCAATTACCGAGATCGACACCACTGCGGTGACTGCTTGGAGCACTGGAGTTGGCGAGTTCGATCGCGTTCTCGGCGGCGGGCTGGTTCCCGGTGCCGTGGTTCTACTCTCGGGCGAACCTGGCGTTGGTAAGTCCACACTCTTACTAAACGTTGCCTCGAACGCAGCCAATCAGGGGCTCAAAGTTCTCTACGTTTCCGGTGAAGAGTCGGTTGGTCAGATTCGTCTGCGGGCCGAACGAACCAGTGCGCTCACTCCAAATCTCTACCTAGCTTCGGAGACCGACCTTGCCAGTGTGCTCGGTCAGGTCGCAACCGTGAACCCGCAGCTACTGATCGTTGACTCGGTTCAAACCATTGCTCACTCCGAAATCGACGGCGCGGCCGGTATGCCAAGCCAGATTCGCGAGGTCGCCAGCAACCTGATTCGCGTTGCCAAGGAGAACAACCTGCCAGTAATCCTGGTTGGTCACGTTACCAAAGACGGCAATATCGCTGGTCCCCGAGCTCTCGAACACCTCGTCGACGTGGTCTGCCACTTCGAAGGAGACCGTCAGACAGCGCTACGTTTCGTGCGCAGCCAAAAGAACCGCTTCGGCCCTACCGATGAAGTTGGCTGTTTTGAGATGACCGGCGAAGGCATCGCCGAAGTACCAGACCCATCTGGCCTGTTCCTATCCCGCCCAGAAACTCCGGTCTCCGGAACCTGCGTGACCGTTGCCGTTGAAGGTCGCCGAGCGCTTATCGCAGAGGTACAGGCTCTGGTTGTGAAGTCGTCCTCCCCAAACCCGAGACGCGTCACCAACGGCGTTGACTCTTCGCGAGTGGCCATGCTTCTTGCCGTACTCGAGCGCCGTGCTGGTCTACGCGTTGGTGAAATGGACGTCTACGTTTCAACCGTTGGTGGCGTAAAACTAACCGAGCCGAGCGCTGACCTGGCCATTGCCCTAGCCATCGCTTCTGCGGTTCAAGACAAACCGATTGCCCACAACCTTGCCGCATTTGGTGAGATTAGTTTGGCCGGCGAGATTCGTAAGGTGAGCAACGCCAAGATGCGTTCCACCGAAGCCGCGAGACTCGGATTTTCAAGAACCGTTGATCAGTCGGTGACGTCGGTCAAGGCTGCGCTGGCGCTGGCCCTCAACTGGTAGTTACTGCAGTTGAAACTGTAGGTAGTTCTCCGAAAGCACGCCATTGACTTCGGTGCTGAGCGTGTATGCGCCTGGAAGAGCCTTCACTTCACCATCACCACAGGTACCCGCGCTGGAGTAAACCTTTTTCCACTCCCAAGCTGACTGAGCTTGCGACTCACCAGGCTCTAGCGTTACAACTTCGTTGGTAAGCCCGGTGCGGTCACACTTAGAGGAAGTCCAGATCACTTCTTCACCACTCTTGAAGGTGAAGAAGGTAACGGCAGGTCCGGCATCAAAAGTGCAGGCAACCTTGCCAACGTTTTTCACCGAAACCCAAACCTGTGGGTTCACAGTCGCTGCGAAGTCGGTTAGGTCAGCTTCACCATCACCAATGTGGGAGGTTACGGTTACAGCCCCTGGAGCACATGCAGCACCAACACCGGCAACCGGGGTTCCGTTAGAACCGGTAGCGCAGGAAACGAGAGAAGTTACTAGCCAGACGATTAGACCTAAAACAATGAGCGCCAAAGCACGGCGACGACGAACGATTTGTTCCCAAGTTGGTTGCTGATTCACCCGTCTAGGTTAAAACGCAAACGCCCTAGAGCAGGGCAAGCATGCGGGTGTTGCCAAGGGTGTTTTCCTTCACGCGAGCCAGATCCAAGAACTCGGCCACGGCGTCATCGTTCGAGCGAACCATTTCGGCAAAAGTCTCTTCATCAACCGGAACATCCGAGATCTCAGCGAATCCGTGACGCGAGAAGAAGTCGGTCTCGAAGGTCAAACAGAACACACGTTTGATGCCATACGTCTTGGCGCGATCCATCAGGGAAGCAACAAGAAGGTGGCCAACCCCCTGGCCGCGAACATCTTCGCGAACGATTACCGAACGAACTTCGGCAAGGTCTTCCCACATGATGTGAAGACCACCTGCGCCAACAACTTCCCCGGACTCATTGGTAACCACCAGGAACTCTGGCACGCGCTCATACAACTGAACCAGTTCCAGTTTGAGCAGCTTGCGACCATCACCTTCCATAGGCTTGCGAAGGCCCGCGATAGCACGAACGTCCAGCGCGGTGGCTGGACGAACGTGGAAAGAGTTGTTGGTCACAACTAAATGCTAGCGGGAACGTTCAACTTGGTGTCGAAAACGAATTCGGTACCAAGAACGTCGACCACGATGTGGCTGGCGTTCGAAAGTTCTCCGCGCATGATCTTCTCAGACAGCTTGTCTTCGATTTCACGCTGAACAGCTCGACGTAGCGGACGAGCACCGAGTGCTGGGTCGTATCCAATCTTGATTAGCTGAAGCTTCGCGGCCTCGGTAACCTCGATGGTCATGTCGCGCTCTTCAAGGCGAGTGCCAAGTTTCTTGATGAACAGGTCAACAATCTGCTCCAGCTCCTTCTGGGTGAGCTGTGGGAACACGATGGTCTCGTCGACACGGTTGAGGAACTCCGGCTTGAAGTTCTTCTTCAACTCTTCGTTAACCTTGCCCTTCATGCGCTCGTAGTCGTTGGCGTCGTCGCCCTCGAGAGCGAAGCCCATGGCACCGCGAGCGATATCGCGAGTTCCAAGGTTGGTGGTCATGATGATTACGGTGTTCTTGAAGTCCACCATGCGACCCTGACCATCGGTCAAACGACCTTCTTCAAGAATCTGAAGCAACGAGTTGAAGATGTCTGGGTGAGCCTTTTCGATCTCATCGAATAGCACTACCGAGAATGGCTTGCGGCGAACCTTTTCGGTTAGCTGTCCACCCTCTTCGAATCCAACGAATCCTGGAGGAGCACCGAATAGACGCGAAACGGTGTGCTTCTCCGAGTACTCGCTCATGTCTAGCGAGATTAGAGCACCTTCGTCATCGAATAGGAACTCGGCTAATGCCTTGGCCAACTCGGTCTTACCAACACCGGTAGGACCGGCGAAGATGAACGAACCCGATGGACGGTTTGGGTCCTTCAGACCAGCGCGCTGGCGACGAACCGACTTGGAGATTGCCTTGATGGCTTCCTCCTGGCCGATGACGCGCTTGTGTAGTTCGTCTTCCATGAAGATGAGCTTGGCGCTCTCCTCCTCGGTCAACTTGAATACTGGAATGCCGGTGACCTGAGAGAGAACCTCGGCGATTAGGCCTTCGTCAACAGTGCCCTCAGGAACCTTGTGACCATCCTGGAACTGCTTTTGCAGACGCACGCGCTCTCCGAGAAGATCCTTCTCTTCCTGGCGCTTGGTCTTGGCAACATCGAAGTCTTCGTTCTCGATTGCCTTTTCCTTGTCGGCACGAGCCGCAGCAATCTTCTCTTCAACCTCGCGAAGCTCAGGAGGCGAAGACATCAGCGAGAGACGCAAGCGGGAACCGGCCTCATCGATTAGGTCAATGGCCTTGTCTGGCAGGAAGCGGTCGGTGATGTAGCGATCAGCTAGCGAAGCCGCAGCAACCAGAGCACCATCGGTGTAGGTCACCTTGTGGTGCGATTCGTAAGCCTTGCGAATACCCTTCAGAATGTTGATGGCCATCGGGATCGAAGGCTCGGCGACGTTGACCGACTGGAAGCGGCGAGCAAGCGCTGCATCCTTCTCGAAGTACTTGCGGTACTCATCCAGAGTGGTAGCACCGATGGTCTGGAGTTCGCCACGAGCCAGAAGCGGCTTCAGGATCGAAGCGGCATCGATGGCACCCTCGGCAGCACCGGCACCAACCAGCGAGTGAATCTCATCGATAAAGGTGATGATGTCACCGCGGGTGCGGATCTCCTTGGTCACCTTCTTTAGACGCTCTTCGAAGTCACCGCGGTAACGCGAACCAGCAATAAGCGCACCCATGTCTAGGGTGTAGAGCTGCTTGCCCTTAAGGGTCTCTGGAACATTGCCCGA
>JBEGRZ010000017.1:0-20995 GCA_041180115.1 Actinomycetota bacterium | reverse complement strand
CATGCCTATCGACCCAGGCATCACCATAAACCCACCGCCAACTAAGCCAACACCTACCGAAACTGAAGAGCCTGCATACTGGCCGGGTGCCCTAGACATCGACTTCGTCTCGGGTAAGCGTTGCTCTTTTGAAATCTGTGAACACATCAGAATCAAAACCAACAAGACCTGCTCCAGCATCACCCTTTTCGGTGCCACCACCAAAGACTCTGGAAAGGTTATCGACTACTTCGAACAAAACCTGAAGGGCTTGGGCAAAGGCAAGTCTCGCGTTGTTGAATTTGGAACCGATCCGGCAAACAGTTACGAGAACTTCGTGCAACTAGAGGATGCCCTCTGCTGGAAGTAACAGTTAGAAAACGTGCTGGGTAATCCAGTTGTGCATGGCAATTGCTGCCGCCGCACTCGCGTTGATTGAACGCGTTGAACCAAACTGACTAATCTCGAGCACAACCGTCGATGCTTCGATGGCTGGCTCGGAAAGACCTGGACCTTCCTGGCCAAACAGCAGAACGCAAGCTTCTGGAAGTTCGTACTCTTCGATCTTCTTGCAACCGGGCACGTTGTCGATGGCAATAATCGGAAGGTTTTCAGACTTCGCCCACTCGAGGAATTCTTCAACCGTTGGGTGATGGCGAACGTGTTGGTAGCGGTCGGTGACCATGGCTCCGCGGCGGTTCCAACGGCGGTTGCCGATGATGTGAACCTCGGCTGCAAGGAATGCATTCGCTGTGCGCACGATCGAGCCGATGTTTAGATCGTGCTGCCAGTTCTCGATCGCCACGTGAAACTTGTGACGCCTCGAATCAAGCTCGGCAACGATGGCTTCCATGGTCCAGTAGCGATACTGGTCAAGCACGTTTCTGGTGTCGCCATTTTCCAGAAGCTCAAGGTCATACTGCTCCCCGACCGGCCATGGTTTTGGGTGAGGTCCAACTCCCCAGGTGGTCTGTTCGTGGCTCGGTTCAGGTAATTCAGTCATGGCGCCTTAGAAGTGAACAAGCTGAAGATAGATGTCAGCTATTAGTACTGAGACCAGAGTAACTGGGATACCGTAACTGGCGAACTTACCGAACGAAATCTTCAAACCTTTGGCAGCCGCGAGACCTACAGCTACAACGTTTGCCGAAGCACCAACGATTGTTAGGTTTCCTCCAAAGTCGGCACCGGCTGCCAGCGCCCACCACAAAGAGTCATCAATCGGATGTATTGCCTCTTTCAGCTGTTCCACCACAGGAGCCATGCTCGCGACGTAAGGAATATTGTCCACGATGCCCGAAAGTATTGCCGAGACCCACAGGATTACGCGGCCGGCAAACCCGGCATCGGTGCCAACGATTCCTCCGAGGAAATCAGCAAAAGCGCCCATCGCACCTACGTGTACAAGTGACCCGACCATAATGAACAGACCTGCGAAGAAGGTCAGAGTTCCCCACTCCACGTCCATGGCAAAATCCTTAGGCTTCAAGCCGCTGATTAGCACCAACAGGCCGGCTCCCATCATCGCAACCAGCGACGGTTCGAGGTGGGTGACCGAGTGAGAAACAAATGCTGCAATTACTATGGCCAGTACCGAGACGCTCTTTATGAGCAGGCTACGGTCTGAGATGTAACTTGCTGGAACTAGGGTTGCAACCTTGGCTCGGTCTTCTGGGCCGTTCACTAGATCTTTCCTGAACATGAAAACCATCATCGGGACAACGACGACAAACACCAGCGCCGACATCGGACCCATGTGAATCAAAAACTCATTGAAACTGAGACCGGCTTTGCTGCCGATGATGATGTTAGGAGGATCCCCAATTAGAGTTGCTGCTCCGCCGATGTTACTGATGAAAACTGCTCCGAGTATGAACGAGAGCGGAGGAACATCCAGGTACTTTGAGACCAGAAAGATCATAGGTACGGCTAGCAGAATCGTGGTTACGTTATCGAGTAGAGCCGAAGCGATGGCCACCAAAGCCATGATTGCCACAAACGCGAGTTTTGGTTTTCCGCCCACCGCTTGAATCGATCGAACCGCGAGGTACTCGAAAAGGCCGGTCTTGTGAATCACCGAAACGATAATCATCATTCCAAGCAGAAGGAAGATGACGTTCCAGTCGATTCCAGTTTCTTCGCTAAAGAATGCCGAGTGTGCGTCGGCGGCACCGATTAGCACCATGGCCGAAGCACCGGCGGCTACCACCGCGACGCGGTTTACTTTTTCGGACGCAATTAACGCGTACGCGAGGATAAAGATTGCTACAGCCAGATTGGCTAAAAGTGTCATGGGTAGGGTCCTATCTATTTGCCGACCAGACTTCCCAGCACACCAGGGTCAAGTCTAGTCGTCTACGTCGTTGAGCTCTTTGAGAACTGGCTGCACAGCAACCAGAATTACAGCAAGGAGTACCAGACCTGCGATTGCCATGTAGACCGGCTGCACACCCCAGAAGTCAACGGCCGCTCCTGCGAAGACCATCGAGATCATCGGTGCTGCGTTCCAGATGGTCATCTCAACTGAAAACACGCGTCCACGCATGCTTGGCGGAACCTTGCGCTGAATCACAGTGTTCAAAAGCGGAGGCATTGGACCCCAGGCGAAACCTAGGACGAACCCGCAGAACAGCATGATTGGGGTTGGCGGCAAGAAGGCCATCGGAATCATTGGAAGCGCAACGCCGAAACCTGTGAAGCGCAGGATGTTCGCGTAGGAAAGATACTTCGTGAATCTAGAGAACAGCAGCGAACCGACCGAGGTTGAGAGAGCCATCACCATTAGCAGTAGTCCAAGGGTCTGTGGATCGCCAATGCCCTCGTAGTACTTCGGAAGCACAACCATCTCGGAAGGAATGTAGAGCAGAGCCAACGCGATTACCACCACGAATATGATCAGCACGGCAGGCAACTTAGCTAAAGCCTTGAACCCTTGAGCAGCGTAGGTGACCCAAGACATCTCTCCGCGTTCTTCCGCTTCCTCTTCCTTGTGTTCGTGCACGCGAATCGTCCATGCGAAGAATGCCGATAGAGCCATGAACGCCCCAGACACCCAGAACGAAGACATCACACCGTATGCGGCGATCAGCCAGGCGGAAATAGCTGGGCCGGTAGCAAAAGCCGCGGCTGCCAACGCCTCGTGAATCGAATTGCCCTTATCCAGAGTCATTTTCGCCTCGCGAGCGACGTCTGGTAACAGTGACTTTCGAGCGGTCATCGAACCGCCTGCGAAAGTTGCTCGAATCACACCCATGACCAGCAGCAGACCAAGAGTCAGCGGCGTGAAGCCGTTCAAAATTGGGTAAGCGATGGTGGTGAAAATGGTGATGAACTCAACCCAGATAGACATCTTCCGACGTCCGAAACTATCAATCAGTGAGCCCATAAACGGAGAGAGAATCAAACCTGGAATCGATGAAACAGCGATCACCAAACCGGCCATGGTTGCCGAGTTGGTCAGTTTGATGGTCAGCCAAGGCATCGTCATAAACATCATCGAACCAGCGATGATGCTCGCGATAGACGCAAGCTGAAGGCGAACGAATTGCTTCAATTAGGCCAAATCTAGATCGGCTAGACCAATAGCCGAAAAGTACTTGTAACCGGCATCTTCGATGACCTTCTGAGCACCGGTCGAACGGTCAACCACGGTTGCCACAGCCACGATGAAAGCGCCTGCCTCTTCCAAAGCCTTAGCCGCCGTCAAAGGGGAACCGCCGGTGGTTGAGGTGTCTTCGACTACGATCACGCGACGCCCACGAACATCCGGACCTTCAACCTGACGACCCATTCCGTGGGCCTTGGCAGCCTTACGCACCACAAACGCATCGATAGCGCGACCACGCGCAGCAGCCTGGTGCAGAACAGCGGTAGCAACCGGGTCAGCGCCCATGGTCAAACCACCAACAGCATCAAACTCGGTGATTCCTGCCTCATCAAGCATGTCCAACATCACCTGACCAATCAGCGGAGCGGCCTCGTGATGCAGAGTCGCACGACGAAGATCTACATAGTAATCCGCCTCGATACCAGACGACAAAGTTACCTTGCCGTGTACAACAGCAAGTTCCTTAACTAGCTCGATTAGACGTGGCTTTGCAGTTGATGTGAAGGTCATAACCCAAGTCTACCCGCCCATAAAAAGACTCCCCCGAGCATTGCCCGAGGGAGTCTTTTAGTTTCTATCCTTTAGCCAAGAGTCAAAGTATTGATGTTCTTGGTTGCTGGGATGGTCTTGCCAACGTTGCCGTTTCCGGTCTTGTTCTTTGCCGTGGTTGGCCATGCACGCCAGCGCTTCACAGAGATCTCAACCGAACCGGTGTAGTTCTTTAGAAGTTTCGCGTTGGCAGCTTCAACCTTCTTCTCAGCGGCAGTCTTGGCTACCTTCTTCAAAGTGGCAAAAGTGTTTCCGGTCAACTTGTTGCCGTCTGCACAGAACACAGCCGACTTGAAGATCTTCGAACCGAATGCGGCGTTGTAGGCCTTCTTGTAGGCAGTAAATGCCTTCGCGTAGGCCAGAGCCTGCTTTGCAGTGGCGTTCTGAGGAAGAACCGGCTTGGCAGGAACCTTCAGTGCAGCAGTAGAACCAAATACAGTGGTGCAGTACTTGTCGACACCGTTTACGGTGAACTTCAAAGTAGCCACAATGTGTCCGGTGTAAACGCCAGTTGCACGTGGGGTCAACCTACCGTTTGCCTTGTCCCATGAAACCTGGAGGCTTGGGTCAGATAGCGAGATGAATGCGTTGGCTCCTCCGTTGCTGATCGCAATCGGCGTCTCGTCAATCTGGTCTGGAGCCTCTTCAGGAATGACAGTCACGTTGTCGTTGGTAACGGTAACGGTAACTACTTCTTCATCGCCCAGGTAGCGGTCATCCGCTTCCGCAGTGATCGTGATTTCACAGGTTCCAGCTGCGATACCAGTTACAAACCCTTCACCGTCAACGGTACAAATCGACTCATCCGATGATTCGTAGTCAAGCACTACTTCTTCGTTTGAGTTGACTGCATCCAGGTAGTCACCGGTTACGTCGGTGATAGCCAAAGTGCTGTCAACGGTGATGCTCTGTGCCTTCTTCGAAACGATGATGTTGAACGATGCAGTAGCTGCCGTTACACCCACGTTTCCAGGCTGGGTTACCTTCACGGTACAGGTTCCTCCAGCTAGGAAGCGAAGCTGGTCGCCTTCGACGTCACACACATCAGGGGTGCTGGTGCTGTAAACGTATGGCAGGTCAGGTAGATCGTTGTCTTCTGCATCCTTCGATACTGTCGACAGGATTCGCACGGAGTCACCGTAGTCGGCAAGTGCGAATCCCGCACTGAAGGTCAGAGTCTGAACAATCTTCAAAGCACCAACGAAGTCGAAGTCGAGCTCGGTGTCAACCACGGTTCCGTTGTTGTACTTCAGCTGAACATCCACGTTGGCACCCGCGCTTGGAGCAGCTGGAACCTTCACGGTGATCGAGGTATCGGTCTTCTTGGTAGGAGTTACCTCGACGCTACCGAACATGACCTTCGAAACTGCACCTAGACCAATACCGGTCAGGGTGATGGTTGGCTTGGCTGCGTCAGTCGAGTAAAGAGCCGATGCGGTAACCGTGGTCTCGTAGTAGATCTCGTAGGTGCTGGTGGCCGCAGCGGTAACTGCGTCACCTGCCTGGGTAGCCTGGATAACACAGGTTCCGCTACCAACAAAGTCAATTACACCCTGCACGAAAGTACAAACGGCAGGAGTCTTCGAAGTGATGGTAACGGTGTAGCCATCTAGGCTCGAGGCAACCGAAAGGTTTCGGTTTGCTTCTGTTGCGCCAGCGAAGGTTGCATCTCCCAAACCGGTTGGAGTTAGAGTCTGGGTGCGCTTGCTGGCTCCCATGTACTCCCAGTCACCAACGGCAATCGAACCGCCAGCGTATAAGACGGTCACAGCCGAGGTACCGGTGGCACCTGCTGGAACAGTAATTACCAGGCTAGTTGCGGTCTTGGTGAACTTCGCAGTCACGGTTCCGAACCTGACACCGGTCACCACGTTCAAAGCGGTACCGCTAATGGTCACCTTCAAACCACCCGCATTCAGGCTGCGGCCTAGATCGGTGTTGGCATCTCCGGCTGGAACCGGCACTGTAGGTGCTACCGGAGGGGTAGCGGTTTGACCTACTGCAACCAACTGATCAACCTTGCCGGCGTTCACAGTCGACTGAGCCAGGAACATGAAGCCGTTGTTTCCGGTCTGTGCGTAGAACTGGTATGGCTGGCCAGAGGTTGTGGTGGAGAACGCCTCACCAAAGCTCGTAACTGCGCCGGTCGAAAGGTTCAACTTCACCAAACGGATGGTGTTCACACCGGCAGAGCTAGCGGAACGTAGCAGAACGACTTGACCATCGGTGGTCTTACCCATGATGGTTCCAAGCGACGAGGCAGCTTCTGGCTGTCCGGCCGAAGTGTCCCAGACCGGAGTAAGTGTCGAACCATTTCCGGTAGCTCCAACCTTGACGAAGCTGGTCGATACCGACATGCCAAAGATTCGTCGAGTCACTAGGAGATCTCCGTAGTTGACTGGGCTCATCGAGACGCTCAGGTTTTCGCCAGATGCTGGGTTAGCAATGCCCGCGTTAGAAGGTGACAGTGCAGCGCCAGCAGGAGTGATTCGGTGAATCTTCGCAACTCCGGTGTAAACCGATGCACAGCTAGGGTTGCAGTCACCAACTTTAAAGGGCATCGCAACGAAGGTCAGCATTGGGGTAGATCCGGTTGCAGTCCAGTTCACAGAAGTTGGAATACCGGTCATTCCAAGCGACGAACCATTGGTCACGCTGCTGGTTAGGTCTGCGGTTGGAACACCAAAGTTAGTGACCACGGTTGGGGCTGCGGCACCGGCAGGATTTACTTTCGCAAGAAGGTACCCAACCTTTGGCGCTGCTGCACATGCTACCTGGAAATACACTTCGGTGGTTGGCGAAGAAACACCGTAGCCGGCAATTACCGAGGTGTATGAGTTACCGAACTCCGCCTGGCAAAGAGCCAAGAGTTGTGCGTTGGTAACCTCGCGGGTTGAGCCTGCATTGCCATCGAGATTGTAGTCCTTGATGGTTAGTGCAGTGCTGCCAGACTGGCTGGAGAACAACACGTAAGGCTTGGGAGCTAGAGCAGTTCCGTGGAAGCCGGCCGTTACGTTGAAGCTCATGTATGGAGTAGCAATTGTCTTGGTACCAAAAGTACTGTCAAGACCTGCGGTGGTGAAGCGGCGCAGCGAAACGTTTGACGAGTTCTTCAAAACCTCGATTGCACCGCCAGTTGGTTCGGCAAAGCCACCGCCATAGGTGCTACCCGAACCAGCAAGAACGACCTGGTTGTGAGAGACGATCGACTTCAGGTTACCGAAGGCCGTGCCGTTGGAAGGAGTAGTGGTGATGGTGATCCCTGGCGACGGCATAGTTACAGACGAGCTGGCCGCGCTGGTGGAAGTCCAACCAGAGAAAAGCCTGCTGGTAGCGATTAGTTTTCCGTAGAACTGGGTACCGCCTGGGACACCGTAAATGTTGGTACAACCCATGGAGCTGTAACCACCGTTTACCCAGTTGGTGCCATAAGCGGTTGTAGGTGAACCGATGGCCGAGTTGTCTGAGGTCTTGTAAAGCTGGCACTGGTAGGTGACCAACGAAGAGTCAAGGAAGGAGCCGGTTGAAACTAGCGAAGCACTTGTTCCAACGATGGTGGCGGTAGGGGTGCCTGGAACCGGAGGAGTACAACCTGCGGTAACTTCAACACCATCCTGGTTAACAATCGAGATTCCCACTTCGTGCAGACCAGCCGATAGGCCATTGTCAGCATTGAGCGAGGCCGAAGAGCTCGAAGAATCGACAAATTGCAGATCGCTTTCGATCATGACTCCGCGGTCTTTGTGTTCCTGAGTCACGGTTAAGGTTCTACGATACTCATCTTCATAGGAGAGGTTCACCCAGCCGCTGGAGCCAGGCAGTACAAAGCTGCCATTTATGCTTCGGTTTACACCGCTTGGTTGCTCCTTGACAGCGGTGCCGTCAACCACTCGACGAATAGTTAGTACGTCGTCAACATTAACGAGTGCTGCGTCGATACAGGTGGTGTTTGAGATGGTCATCTTCTCAAGCCCTGCATAATCAACGTTCACGGTGGTACCCGCCGAGGTTGGGCCAGTTACCCAGAAGTTGTTTCGGTAAAGGTAAGCATTGTTCGCACCCGAGGTGGTGAAGTTCGTGTACTCAACGCCGTCGACCTTGAGGGTGAGGGCTAGCGTGTAGGTACCAACCTGCAAAATGGTGTTGTTGTAACTGTAAATGTCGAAAGATGCGCTTCCGGAATTGTAGGTAACCCCGGCATCACCGACGAAGTTTAGGTCTAGAGAAGAGCCAACGGTGTTAATGCTCTTGTAACTGTTACCGCTCAAGCTTCCCATTGCATACGCCGAGTAGCCCATAGCCATGGCATTGGTCTGGTTGATCACAGTGTTGTCAGGAGTGGTTAGGCTCCAGTCGAACGAGACAACGTGATCTTGCAGGTCTGGAAGAGTTGTGCCCTCCCAGTGCCAACTCTTCGAGAAAGATAGTCGCGTCGCGTTGGCCGGAACCTGAACCTGACCGTTACTTGGAAGTGTGTTGTCCCACATGGTTCCTGCAACATTCGAGTTGCTGTTAGGAGTGAATGCGGTTGCACTCGCAGCGGTTGCGGTTAGACCGGTAATAACCACCGACATTGCGGAAACAATGGCACTAAATTTCTTGAACATTTGTAACTTTCCCTCGCATGGCATAAGAAGCCAAATCATCCTGATTTTAGCAGGATTTAGACCTTTGGTCTAAACATTTCTTCTAGGTGTTTTGTCTGGAATTATGCTGGATTCATGCGCATAGCCACCTGGAACGTAAACAGCATCCGCACTCGAGTGGGTCGGGTTGTCGATTGGCTGGAACGAGCCGATGTTGATGTGCTCGGAATGCAAGAGATTAAGTGCAAACCCGAGCAGTTTCCCTACCGAGAGTTCGAAGAACGTGGATACCAGGTGGTTGCCCACGGTTTGAATCAGTGGAACGGCGTGGCCTTTGCCTCTCGATTACCCATGTCGGACATTGAGACTACTTTTTCTGGCCAGCCTGCCTTTAAGGATGTAGTTGAGGCAAGGGCCATGGGTGTGACCGTCGATGGGGTTCGACTCTGGAGTTTGTACGTTCCCCATGGAAGATCTCCAGAGGACCCGCACTTTGCCTACAAGCTCGAATTTCTCGAAAACCTGACTTCCCAGATTGCTGAACAGGTTTATCACGAGCCAGACTTGCCTTTGGCGTTGATGGGTGATTTCAACATTGCCCCATTGGATACCGATGTTTGGAACATCAATGAGTTCTTGGGTGGTACTCATGTTTCAGGTCCTGAAAGACAGGCATTTAGTGCTTTCTCTGAGATTGGTTTGACCGATGTGGTTAGGCCTCTTGTGCCGTCAGGCTACACCTACTGGGATTATCAGCAGCTGCGCTTCCCGAAAAACGAGGGCATGCGAATCGACTTCATTCTTGGCAACGACGAATTTGCATCAAGGGTGACCGGTGCCTCTATTGAACGCGAAGAGCGCAAGGGTGAAGGCCCTAGCGATCACGTTCCAGTCGTTGTGACTATTTCTTAGCTAGCCAGGCCTTACGTTCCGATTCTTCAAGCTTTTCGATTGAATAGCGAAGCATCGTCCTAGGCATTTCGGTTGCGTGTTTCTCGAGGAAGCCCGTTAGGGCTTTCGAATTAATTTTGCCCATTTCTCGAAGCATCCAGCCGACCGCTTTGTGCATTAGATCGTGTGGATGGTTCAGGTGATATTCGGCGATTTCGAAGGTGGGTGCTTCGTCCTTTGCTCTAAGGAAAGCGAAGGTGAGCAGAACGCTAATGCGCTTTAGCCAAAGGTTTTCCTCTTTGGCAAGGTCCCAGATTGGCTGGAGGTTGTTGGCTTCGACCAGGTAGGCACCAAGGTAGGGGGCGGTTCCGTCTACTAGGTCCCAGTTGTTTACGCGTCCGCGCCTTGCTTCTTCTATATAGAACGTGAAGATGCGTTGTTTTTCATCAAGATCTTTGGCTCTTTTGAATTGAAGAATGAGGATGAAGAGACCCAGCTGGCGATCTTCGTGATACTCGGAGTCGAGAAGAATGCTGATCTGGTCTTGGCTTAGATCGATGAACTGCTTGGAGATAGCTCTGGTTTGAGGTACGCGGAGGCCGAGGAACTTGTCGCCTTCGCCGTATTCACCGGGGCCGGTCTTGAAGAACCAGCCGAGGTTTTCAGCCTGATAGTGGTTCTCGAGTTTGCGGAGAGCCTTCTTGGCTTCTGCGGCTGTGGTCATGCGCTCAAGTTTATTGGGGCTTAAAGCGCGAAACCCGGCGTGCAACCGTCCGGATGACTACCGAGTTTTACTTTGCAGAACCCGAGCCCTGCACGAGTATGAATTTACCATGAGGCAGCGAAGGAATACTAGGTGTGAATAAGTAAATTTGAATGATCTAAGTCACGACTAGCGTTTCCAAGGTGATCGCATTTATAGACGAATCTAAAGCTCAAGTTGTGGCGCGAGGTTTAGCTATTTCTAGGCTTAACGAGGAAATCCGCCGCTTCAACATCTCTGAGTTGATATTTGAGGTTGACTCCTCCGCCTACTTATACGAAGTCAAGCTGTTGTCCAAAATCCGACCGCTTGCGGCTTGGGATCATCGGGAACGGCACCAAGAGCCATTGCTTTGGCTTGCCGACGCTGTTGCATGGTGCGTGAACCGCGGTGGGGATTTGGAACGACTGGTTCGTCCAATGATTTTGGAAACGATCGACTGTTAAAGAAAGACGGGCCGGTTTCCCGACCCGCCTTTGATTGAGTTTTCTTTACTCGAGGTTTCCGATGACCACTAGGCCGTCACCCTTGGCTGGGGTGTAGGCGGTGTTCTTGCTTGGGTTGAGCTCAACGCCGGTTGAGCCGTCCTTCGCGGAGTTGGCCTCGATGCGAATACCGATTGCGCTGTCGCCGTGGGCGGCGGCCGAAGCGGCAAGTTCACCAAAGGTGATTGGTTTGCCCACTGCGGCGAAGTACTCGATTGGCTTCACGTTGATCGAAGCACCTTCGGCGTCGAACAGGTCAGTGAAGACCGGAGCGAGGTCAACGTTTTCGCTGATCTGGGTCATGAGCAGGGCCGCCAACTTGTCGCTGACAACCAGGTCGTCGACGGCTGCTACGCGAGCAATCTCGGCCTTACCGGAGTCGATGATTTCTGCAACCAGACGAGTCGGCTCAACACCGTTGCCGTCTTGTTCGAACAGCTGGTTTAGCTGAAGCATGGTCAGCATGGTGAGAGCATCGGCGTCTGCTACGGCTACGCCCTTGCGGTAGCCAAGAACCAGAATCTGGTCGTAGTGCTTGGCGCTGGCTGCCTTGGTCATGTCTTCGATGGTTCCGGAGATGTACTCGAAGGTGGTCTTTAGGTCACCGAAGACTAGGTCCTTGGTCTCCTTACCCTTTACGTAGTCCTTCTTAGCGATGATGTGAACCGTTGAACCCTTGACCATGAATGGAGCTAACTCCTTCATGATGGTTCGGCCCATGTCTGACCAACCGATGACCAGCATGTGTTCTGGCTTTCGGGCCGGAACCTTGGTCTTAGCAGGCTTGTGGTTTACCACGGCGTCGGTTGGTCCGGTGTAGACAACCTTGTCGTCGTCCTCGGCAACTGCGATGACCTTGTCGTCAGCCTTTAGCTTGGTGGTCATCTTTGGGTTGAGTTCAACGGTGCCGTCGGCGTGAGCGATACCGATCACGCTAGCTTCGTTGAACGAAAGGATTGCATCCTTATAGGTTTTGCCAGCAAGGGCAGGTACCTGCTGGAAGTAGATCTCATCGCCACCGAAGTCAAGCAGGTCAAGAATGACCGCGGCTAGACCTGGCTGACGTGAAGCTTGAGCGGTTACGCGAGCGATGATGTCGTGTGAACGAACCGGGATGACCTGACCCTTCGTTGCAACCGATAGCGAGTTGGCAACGTTCTTGTCGTCGATCTCGGCGATGAGCTTTAGGCCTGTGTTTGGGTTTAGTGCCTTGATGGCAAACACTAGGTTCACGACTCCGGCGTCTGAGCCCGAGGTTTCATCCAGGATGATGATCGACTTCGATGAACCAACGTTGGCTCGCTTTAGCTCGGCGAGCGAGTTTAGGTCTGCCGTGCGGGTAACAACGTCGAGGCCCTTTAGTGCGCCGGCGTTGTTCTTGATCTGCTGTTCCATCCACTCGCGGGTCTTGCCCGAGAAGATAACCACGGTTGGCTTGCGTCGTAGGTTCTTACCGGCTTCTTCCAGTTCTTTGAGGATTGGGAAGATGCGGTTAGACCAGCCGAGGATCAAGGTGTGGTTGTTCGCGATGATTGGCGAGCGACCCTTCTTGATCTCGGTCATGGCTGCGTTGATGGCGGCAACGATGAAACCGGTTACGGTACCACCAGATGCTGCGGCTAGTAGCCAGTAGAGAATTCCAACTATGCGGTCAGCCCAGGTGGCTTCGGCGCCCTTACCGATGACGCTGGCGAACGAACCCCAGAAGGTTTCGAAGGTCATTGGAGGAAGTGCTGCGGTGTCTGCTAGCAGCAGGAACGGGAAGCTGTAAAGAACATACTTCAGGACGATGATCACCGACGAAATAATCGCGATGGCAATCATCATATAGAGAGCGAAGGTTCCGCTCTTGCCGAAGGAGTTGTCTACCGCGTAGCGGATGCGCTTTCCGAAGGAGACCTTGTTTGCTTTTGGTGCGGCCGGCTCGCCCTGGGCGCCCTGACCGTAGGATCGAGGTTCAGTGTTAGACATAGCCAAAAGTCTAGTTAGGAATTACCTAACTAGACCTTTGTTCTATCGGGCTTGCGAACTTTTTAGAGACGCGTGGTGGTTAGCGCCAGGCCGTCCTTACCTTCATTCAGATCAACCTTGACGAGATCGCCATCATGAATCGAACCAGCGAGAACCAGATTGGCCAACTGGTCATCAATCTGCTGTTGCATTAGACGGCGAAGCGGGCGCGCTCCGTAGATTGGGTCCCAGCCACGATCGGCCAACCAAGTTCTGGCATCAGGAGTTACGCCAAGTTGGATGCGCTTACTTTCGAGGCGCTTGAGCAGACGGTCGATGTTGATCTCAACGATCTGGCCGAGCTCTGCCTTGGACAGTGCACTGAAGACCACGATGTCGTCGAGGCGGTTCAGGAACTCCGGCTTGAAGTGACTGCGCACGATGGTCATGACACCTTCGCGCTTTTGCTCTTCGGTTAGCTCGGTGTCGATCAGGAACTGCGAACCGAGGTTCGAGGTCAGGATCAGAATCACGTTGCGGAAATCGACCGTGCGGCCTTGACCATCGGTAAGGCGTCCGTCATCGAGTACCTGAAGCAGGACATCGAAAACTTCCGGGTGAGCCTTCTCAACTTCGTCCAGTAGCACGACCGAGTAAGGGCGACGACGCACAGCTTCGGTAAGCTGGCCACCCTCTTCGTAGCCGATGTATCCCGGAGGGGCACCGAGCAGTCTTGAGACCGAATGCTTCTCACCGTATTCGCTCATGTCGATGCGAACCATCGCCTTTTCGTCGTCGAAGAGGAATTCGGCGAGCGACTTGGCTAGTTCGGTTTTGCCAACACCGGTTGGGCCTAGGAATAGGAACGAGCCGGTTGGACGATTCGGGTCGGAGATGCCAGCCTTGGTTCGGCGAACGGCGTCGGCCACTGCCTTGACCGCGGCCTTCTGACCAATGAGTCGCTTGCCCAGCTGCTTTTCGAGAGTAAGAAGTTTCTCGGTCTCACCAGCCTGCAGACGACCGGTTGGGATTCCGGTCCAGGCGCTGACCACGGCCGCGATGTCATCTTCGCCAACCTGGTCGTTGACCATGCGCTCTTTATCCTGGGCCTCTGCCTGTTCAAGTTGAACGAGCTCCTTTTCGAGCGATGGAATCTCGCCATATAGAAGACGTGAAGCGCGTTCGAGATTTCCTTCGCGCTGGGCGCGATCGGCGTCGATTCGAAGCGAGTCGAGTTTGGTTTTGAGTTCACCAACTCGGTTGAGTTCGGCGCGTTCCGCTTCCCACTGCTTTTCCAGAATCGAAAGGTTTTCGCTACGTTCTTTCAGCTCGTCGCGAAGTTTCTCGAGACGTTCCTTGGAGGCGGCATCCTTCTCTTTTTGGAGCGCTAGCTCCTCGAGTTTTAAGCGATCTACGCTGCGTTTGAGCTCATCGATTTCAACCGGAGCCGAGTCGATCTCCATTCGAAGTCGGCTGGCCGCTTCGTCGATGAGGTCGATTGCTTTGTCTGGCAATTGACGACCGGTGATGTAGCGGTTAGAAAGTGTTGCGGCAGCAACCAGAGCGCCATCGGCGATGGCCACCTTGTGGTGTGCTTCGTAACGTTCCTTGAGGCCACGCAGGATCGCGATGGTGTCTACCACCGACGGCTCGCCAACGTAGACCTGTTGGAAACGACGTTCAAGCGCCGAATCCTTCTCGATGTATTGGCGATATTCATCCAGGGTGGTGGCACCGATTAGGCGAAGTTCGCCTCGGGCCAACATTGGCTTCAGCATGTTCGATGCGTCCATGGCACTTCCGCCACCGCCAACGCCGACCAATGTGTGCAGTTCATCGATAAAGGTGACGATCTGTCCTTCGGCAGCGGTGATTTCTGCGAGGACGGACTTTAGGCGTTCCTCGAATTCACCCTGGTACTTGGCTCCCGCGAGCATGGCAGCCAGGTCGAGTGCGATGAGCTGCTTGCCCTTGAGGCTCTCCGGTACGTCACCGGCGACGATGCGCTGGGCGAGACCTTCCACAACCGCGGTCTTTCCAACGCCCGGTTCACCGATCAGGACCGGGTTGTTTTTGGTTCGACGGCTCAGAACCTGTGCTACTCGTCGAATTTCCGAGTCGCGACCGATCACCGGATCGAATTTTCCGGCGGCCGCTACTTCGGTTAGGTTGCGTCCATATTTTTGAAGAGCGGACTGCTGCTCTTGTTGTTGCTGTTGATTCATGGTTCGAATCTCCTTTCGCGAAGGGCTACTTCGCCCGCCAGAGCACCACTTGCGTGTTTCGGCTCGGACGGTGACCAGGCAAGATGCTCTCAATTCCGGTCTCGCCGGCCGCGAACACTCGGGCTCCCGGGCGGTTCATTAACTCGTTGGCTAATGTGGTTTCCAAATCGCGAACTCTCTTTTGTAGTTCGACGTTCTGGTTTTCTAATTCGAGAATTCTGCGAATTCCCTCGAGGCTTACGCCCTCGTTAGAAAGCTTTGCGATCTCACGCAGCTGGGCTACGTTTCGCATTGTGTAGCGACGTGATTGTCCTCCGGTTCGAACCGGAATCACCAGACCCATGCGGTCGTATTGACGCAGGGTTTGCGGGTGCATGTAGGCGAGCTCGGCGGCAACCGCGATGGCAAACATCGGGGTGTTTTCGTCAAACTCTTCCATGCTCCCCTCCTACAACAATCCGGCTCGGCTCAGTATGTCCTCGCGTGGGTCTTCCTGTGGCACAAGTTCGTTGAATGCTTCCAAAGCCTTCTTGGCTTTTTCGCTGAGGTGCGAAGGCACTGCGATTTCTACTGTTGCCAGCAGGTCTCCGGTGCCCTTGGCCAGCTCAACACCTTTACCCTTGACGCGTAGGATGCGGCCGTTTGGAGTGCCAGGAGCAACCTTGAGTTTCACCGGTTCGCCACCGAGAGTAGGAACCGAGATGGTTGCACCCAGCGAGGCTTCGACGAACGTGACTGGGACGGTCACGCGCAGGTTGCTTCCATCACGAACAAAGACCGGGTGCGGCTTCACGTGCACGGAAACCAGCAGGTCTCCGGCTTCACCGCCGTTCGGCGATGCCTGACCCTTGCCGCGAACCTTGACCTTCTGGCCGTCTTGGATTCCGGCAGGAATCTTGACCTGTACCTGGCCTCCGCGCTCGAAGTTCAGCTTGAGCGTGGTGCCCTTGATCGAATCGATGAAGTCGATGGTTGCCCGGTGGGTTAGGTCTTGTCCGCGCTGCGGACCGAAACCACCGAAGCCGCCAAAACCTCCGCCGCCCATTCCGCCGCCTCCGAAGAGGTTTGAGAAAACATCTTCGAATCCGGCGGCGCCACCTGGAAAACCTTGCCCTCCACCTGGGAAGCCTTGGCCACCGGTGAAACGAGCGCCTCCGCCCATGGCTCGAACCTGGTCGTATTCGGCGCGCTGTTGCTTATCGCTCAGCACACTATAGGCTTCCGAAATCTCTTTGAAGCGAGCTTCGGCCGCCGCATTTCCAGGGTTCGAGTCTGGGTGGAACTCGCGAGCAAGCTTGCGGTAAACCTTTTTCAGTTCCGCTTCAGTGACGTCCTTGGAAACTCCAAGGACTTTGTAGAAGTCCTTTTCGAACCAGTCTTGACTAGCCACTAACTTTCACCTACTCCGGGATGTTTACCGCAACCATTGCTGGACGCAGTAAACGATCGCCAATCATGTAGCCCTGCTCGATGACGTCGGCGATGATCGTCTCGGTCACCTCTGCAGATGGGGTTTGCACGAGTGCGTTGTGCAGCTCGGGGTCGAACTTGTCACCCTTCGCGCCAACGGCCTTTAGGCCGAATTTTTCTCCGGCGTTACGAAGCTTCGTCACTACTGCAGCAAACGGGGAACCTTCTAGGTCGCCGTGCGCTTCGGCACGCGATAGATCATCGAGCGCCGGCAGGATTGCGCGGAACGCCTCCGCAATTGCCAGGTTTCGCGCCTGATCGCGGTCACGCTCAACGCGAGCCTTGTAGTTCACGAACTCGGCTTGTAGACGCTGGAGGTCAGCAAGCAGCTCGGCCTCTTTGCTAATCGGCCCGGTCTCGTCGACTAGGTCGGCGAGTTCCTGGTCGAGCTGGTCCGGAACTTCTTCCGGACCAGGCTCGTTTGGAATGTTGTCTTCGGACATTACTTCTTGTCGTCCTCGTCTTCAACGACCTCGGCGTCAACCACGTCTTCACCATCGGCAGCAGCCTCGGCTGGAGCCTCAGCATCTGCACCGGCAGCGTTTAGAGCCTCACCGATCTTCATCGCCGACTGGTTTAGCTTGTCCATGGCCGCCTTTACTGCCTCAACATCTTCACCCGCGAGCGCAGTCTTCAATGCGTCAACGTCGGCCTGAACCTCGGTCTTCACATCTTCAGGTAACTTCTCGTCGTTGTCCTTGATTAGCTTCTCGGTCTGGTAGGCCACAGTCTCCGCAGTGTTGCGAACTTCCTGGTCTTCACGACGCTTCTTGTCTTCGGCAGCGTGTTCTTCCGCTTCCTTGACCATGCGCTCGATGTCTTCCTTGTTCAACGACGAACCGCCGGTGATCTGGATCGACTGCTCCTTGCCGGTTCCCTTGTCCTTTGCAGAAACGTGGACGATACCGTTGGCGTCGATGTCGAAGGTAACTTCGATCTGTGGAACGCCGCGAGGTGCCGGAGCGATTCCGGTGAGGTCGAAGTTTCCAAGCGACTTGTTGTCGCGGGTGAACTCGCGCTCACCCTGGAACACTGCGATGGTTACCGAAGGCTGGGAGTCTTCAGCGGTGGTGAAGGTCTCCGAACGCTTGGTTGGGATTGCGGTGTTGCGCTCGATCAGCTTGGTCATGATGCCACCCTTGGTCTCGATTCCGAGGCTCAGTGGGGTCACGTCGATTAGCAGTACGTCCTTGCGCTCACCCTTCAGAACACCAGCCTGTAGCGATGCACCTACGGCAACAACCTCGTCTGGGTTTACACCCTTGTTAGGCTCCTGTCCGCCGGTTAGCGGCTTGACCAGTTCCGAAACTGCAGGCATACGGGTCGATCCACCAACTAGGACGACGTGCGCGATGTCCGAAACCTTGACTCCGGCTTCTGCGATTACGTCGTTGAATGGCTTCTTGGTGCGCTCAAGTAGATCAGCGGTTAGCTGCTCGAACTGGGCGCGGGTTAGCGACTCGTCTAGGTTGGCTGGGCCGTTCTCGGTTAGCGATAGGTATGGAAGCTGGATGTTCGCGGTCATCGACTGCGATAGTTCCTTCTTCGCCTGCTCGGCTGCTTCCTTTAATCGCTGTAGAGCGATCTTGTCGCCCGATACGTCGACGCCGGTGGTCTCCTTGAACTTCTTGACTAGGTGGTCAACGATTCGCTGGTCCCAGTCGTCTCCGCCGAGGCGGTTGTCGCCCGAGGTGGCTTTTACCTGGATGGTCGAGAATTCGTCGTCCTTGCCTACTTCTAGTAGCGAGACGTCGAAGGTTCCACCACCGAGGTCGAATACGAGGATTAGCTCGTCTTCCTTACCCTTGTCTAGGCCGTATGCCAGTGCTGCCGCGGTTGGCTCGTTGATGATTCGTAAGACGTTTAGACCTGCGATCTCTCCGGCTTCCTTGGTTGCCTGACGCTCGGCGTCGTTGAAGTATGCCGGTACGGTGATTACCGCGTCGGTTACTGCTTCGCCAAGGTAGGTCTCTGCGTCACGCTTGAGCTTGCCCAAGATTCGTGCCGAGATTTCCTGCGGGGTGTACTTCTTTCCGTCTACGTCAAAGGTCCAGGTGGTTCCCATGTGACGCTTGACCGACGCGATGGTGCGGTCAACGTTGGTTACTGCCTGACGCTTTGCGGTTTCACCGACGAGCACTTCGCCGTCCTTGGTGAATGCAACCACCGACGGGGTGGTGCGGAAGCCTTCTGCGTTAGCGATAACGGTGGGTTCTCCACCTTCCAGCACGCTAACCGCGCTGTTGGTGGTGCCCAGGTCGATGCCTACTGCACGTGCCATGTTTGTTTCTCCTTTTGTTCGCCGTTAGGCGATCTTTTTTGTACTCCGCTCAAAGTTGAGCGCTGTTGACTCAAGTTTCGCAAACGGGTCTGACATTGTCAAGAGGGGAAACCTGAAAGTTGAGTGTGAATGACTCAACTTTGATTCGTTACCGAAAACAAACCAAAAGTATGGAAATAGGTGGTTATCCCCGTCTTAGTCTTTACCTATGTCAAATGAATTGTCGAAGAAGCAATCGCGCCGAGCCATTTGGGGCTGGGCTCTTTGGGACTGGGCGGAGCAGCCATACCCAACCCTGATGCAGACATTCATCTTCCCCGTATACCTGACCGGAGCTGTCGCCGCCGGTAATAAGTCGGCAGACCAGCAACTCGGATGGGCGGTAGCGATTGCCGGACTGATCCTGGCGCTCATCGCCCCAGTACTAGGACGCCGTGCCGACGAAACCGGTCGTCGTAAGCGCTGGCTTTTGATCAACACCGCACTTCTTGTGGCTATCACCGCCGCCAGCTTCTTCGTTGAGCCAAAGCCGGAGTACTTCCTATTCGGCCTTGTTCTCTACGGCCTCGGTTCGGTCATCCAGGAATCGGCATTCATCAACTACTACGCCATGCTCAAGGGCGTCACCACCGAATCAAACATCGGCCGCATCTCCGGAATTGCCTGGGGCTTCGGTTACATCGGAGGCATCATCCTGCTACTAATTTCACTGGTCGGCTTCGTTCTGCCCGATGGCCACTATTGGTTGGGGCTGACCGACGAAAACGCGATTAACATCCGCACAATCTTCCTCTTCGCCGCCGGTTGGATTCTGGTTTTCACAATTCCGCTACTGCTCTGGGTTCCGGAGGTAAAGGCTCGCCCTGGCGTAAAAGCCGAGAGCATCATCGAAAGCTACCGTTCGCTGTTCCGCCAGCTAAAGACACTACGCCATCAGGCTCCGGAGACCTTCAAATTCCTGATCTCCAGCGCCGTCTACCGCGACGGGCTCGCCGGTATCTTCACCTTCGGTGCCGTCCTAGGCCAGATTTCGTTCGGCTTCGACACCACCTCCATCATCTTCTACGGCATCGGTGCCAACCTAGTCGCGGCGATTGGCGCTGGCATCGGCGGCTGGTTGGATGACAAGATCGGTTCCCGCACCGTGATTATCGGTTCGCTGGTAGGTCTGATTCTTGGCTCCACCGCGGTTTACATTTTCCGCGACGCAGGCCAAATCACCTTCTGGGTTTTCGGTCTGCTACTTACCCTGTTCGTGGGTCCGGCTCAAGCCTCGAGCCGCACATTCGTGGCGCGCTTCACTCCACACGGTCGCGAGGGTGAGGTGTTCGGCCTCTACCAAACGACCGGACGCGCAATCAGCTTCCTGTCGGGAACCATGTGGGCACTATCAATTTGGGCAGCAAACACCATCCTCGGTGGAGACAACAACACCATCTACGGAATCTGGGGCATCCTGTTGATTTTGGTGGTTGGTCTTGGTCTACTGACCCGCGTACACCCTCGTCCTGCAGTCCTAAGCGACTAGCTGAAAAGTTCGCCTGCGAGAATTTCGCCTTTGGCGAAGCCGCGTGGGATGACCCAGACGGAAGAACCTACCGGAGTGATCCAAAGATTGAGAAGGTCGCCATCTGCGAGCGCCTTTTGGACCGGAACATATTGGGCAGTTAGGTTCGCGCAATAGGCAGTCCAGAGTAGGCCCGCCTCAACACCAGGTTCCTCGTAGTTGAACGGGCGCCGGAAAAACTGTTGACCGGGCCCACCGGCTGCCTTGCGAATGTGGGCAAAGGGCGGGATTACCTTCTTGCCATCTTCATCAACCGCATCGAGTTTTGGCAGGTCGTATTCGTTTTCGCTTCCGAGTGGAGCACCGTTTTTGAGGTTGCGTCCAATGACGCCTTCCTTCTGCTCAGTGCTGAGTCGATCCCACGAGTTCAGGTTCATTTTAATCCTGCGAAGCACTAGCTGGGTTCCACCCACCGCCCAGTCAGGGCCTTCAGTCATCCAGACCTGCTTAGCAAACTGCTCACTACCAAGGGTTGGGTTGTCCGTTCCGTCCACCTGACCCATTAGGTTTCGTTGGGTTTGCCCCGGTTTCGTCACTCCTTGCGAGTTAGTGAAACCCGCCTGCGACCAGCGAAGGGTGGCGAATGTCTCGGTATCACGAGTCAAGGCTCTGGCGGCATGCGACAGGGTAAGCAGGTCATCG
>JBEGRZ010000016.1:0-21198 GCA_041180115.1 Actinomycetota bacterium | reverse complement strand
CCAGTAAACCTGGTTTACTCGGCTGGTAACCGCTCGGCAGCTATCCGTATCCCAATGACCGGAACCAACCCGAAGGCTAAGCGCATCGAGTTCCGTGCCCCAGACGCATCGGCCAACCCTTACTTCGCTTTCGCAGCGATGCTAATGGCCGGTCTAGACGGCATCAAGAACCGCATCGAGCCAATGGCGCCGGTAGACAAGGACCTTTACGAGCTACCTCCTGAGGAAGCAAAGAACATCCCTCAGGTTCCAGGCGACCTAGAGTCGGTTCTTCAGGCACTTGAGGCTGACCACGACTACCTACTGCAGGGCGACGTGTTCACCAAGGACCTAATCGAGAACTGGATCGACTACAAGCGTGTCAACGAAATCAAGCCACTAGCTCTTCGTCCACACCCATACGAGTTCGAGCTTTACTTCGGTTGCTAATTAGCTAAAGAAAAGTCCCCCGAGTCCATTGATTCGGGGGACTTTTTTATTGAGCGTAAAAGACTCGTTCGAATACCATTCGGGATCTCCTGGTGTAGGCCAGGTAGTCCTGTTCCAGTGCGGTTGCGGAACCTCGTGGGTATTCGAGAATTCTCGCGATGCCTTCAAGAGCCTTGCGATCTGTTGGCAGTACGTCCGAGCGACGTCCGCTGTAAATCACAATGGCCGAACGGATTCGTGACGCCAACATCCAAGCCTCGGCAAGTACCGTGGCATCGTGCTTTTCGAGTAAGCCCGCCCCAACACAAGCGTCTAGCGCTTCCAGGGTTTTGGGCGTGCGAATCTCTGGGAACTTGGCTCCATTGCTCAATTGCAGAAGCTGAACCAGCCACTCCACATCACTTAGCGAACCTCGCCCCAGTTTCAAGTGGCGTTTTGGGTCTGCTCCCTGAGGTAGCCGCTCGGTCTCAACTCGTGCCTTGATTCGACGAATCTCAACGATAGCCTTCTGCTCTACCGCCTCAGGGTAGCGGTAGGTGTCGATCAGACTTGTGAATGATTCTCGTAAGTGATCGCTTCCGGCGATGACCCTGGCACGAAGCAGTGCTTGGTCTTCCCAGGTGTTCGCCCACTTCTCGTAGTAGGCAGCGTAAGACTCGAGGGATCTAGCAACGGGTCCGTTCTTACCTTCAGGGCGGAGATCAAGGTCTAGTTCAAATTCGAGCAGCGGATCGGCTGAGAGTTTACGAATCTCGGCAATCAGCGATTCGGCATTCTTTCGATCGTCCTCAGGCGCTTCAGATTTTTCGTAAACGAACATGACGTCGGCGTCCGAGCCGAAACCTAACTCAGAGCCCCCGAAACGCCCCATGGCAACGACACCTAGATCAAGACCGGTGTCATTCACGAATTCCAACAGAGCGGTCAAATAGCTTTCGGTGATGTCGGTTAGCCCTTGCGAAAGCTCCTGGATGTTTACCGTCCCTAGCACAGCACCCATCGCCAAGCGGAGAGTTTCCCTGCGCCTGATTCCGCGTAAGGAGTTGGCAGCCTTCTCGCGGTCGTCGTGGCGATCTGCAATCGCCAACATTTCGCCCAGCAAGGAATCCAGACTTAGGGGTTTTAGATCCTCGATCTTCTCAAACCAGGCGGCCGCCTCTGGCTGGCGCTCAAACAGGCCAGTGGCTAACCTCGATGCTGATAGCACACGGGTCATACGTTCGGCAGCGCCGCTGGAATCGCGCAACATGCGCAAATACCAAGGTGACTCCCCTAGGTCCTCGGAGAGCCGCCTAAATGCAAGCAGTGCGGCGTCTGGTTCGGTGCCTGCAGCGAACCACTCAAGCAGTACCGGTAGGAGCTGTTTTTGTATAGCAGCACGCCTAGAAAGCCCACTGGTCAAGGCGTTGATGTGGCCGATTGCCGTGGCTGGGTCAATAAAACCAATTGCTCGCAATCGATCGACGATTTGATCGCTAGTTAGCGTTGCAGCATCACCCAGTTTGGCCAGGGCGCTCAACAGAGGTCGATAGAACACCTTTTGGTGCAGCAGGCGAACTTCTTGCTTAACCTGCCCCCAGCGGGCGATGAGAGTCTCGCTGGTCCACTTGTGGTTGATGCCTCTAGCAATTCCGCGAATGGCGATTTCAGACTCCGGCATGAGGTGAGTTCGCCGCATCTGAGAGAACTGAATACGATGTTCAATGGCACGAAGGAACTTGTAGTGCTGAGTGAAAACCTCGGCATCGGTTCGTCCCATATAGCCGGCGTTTGCCAGTGCGGCAATCGCTCCCAAAGTATCTGGCACACGAACCGATTCCTCGGTTCGTCCGTGAACTAGCTGAAGCAACTGCACTGTGAATTCAACGTCGCGCAAACCACCGGGACCCAGCTTGATCTGTCGGTCAACCTCGTTTGCCGGAATGTGCTCGGTGACGCGCTCGCGCATCTTCTGCGCCGATTCCACGAAACCTTCGCGGCCGGTGGCAGCCCACACCATCGGCTGGAGCCTCGAAAGGTAGCGCTCGGCCAATTCTTTGGTTCCAGCGGCGAATCTTGCCTTAAGAAGCGCTTGGAACTCCCAGTTTTGGGCCCAACGTTCGTAGTAGGCAACGTGCGAGTCCACGGTACGCACCAGGGCACCCGATTTGCCTTCCGGGCGAAGGTTTGGGTCAACCTGCCAAAGCGCCGGTTCAATTCCGCTGCCATCCATGGTTCGCATCATGCGAGTCGCCAACTTGGTGGCAATCTCCAGGGCTCGTTCCGACGTGATTTCATCGTTCAGAGGTTCTGCCACGTAGATGACGTCGACGTCGCTGAGGTAGTTGAGCTCTCTGGCACCGCACTTCCCCATAGCCATGACTGCCAAGCCAGTGGCGTCAACTTCAGCCGTCGAAAAACTTCCGTGAATGTCTGTGCTGCTAAGTTCCCACCGAGCAATCTCTAGCCCAACCTCCATCGCGGACGTGGCTAAATCGGATAGGTTTCTGGAAACCTCGTGGAATACCTCTAGTGGATCGCTTGCGGTCACATCAAATGCGACGAGGCGCAGAAGTTCGGTTCGATAAGACAGACGTAGTGCGGCTACCTTGGCGTCGAAGTTGTCATCTGAAGCGGAAGCCGCCGCTCGGAATCTGTTGAGGATTTCTTCTGGCGAACGCAGTTTGCTGTCTTTGTCTTCGAAAACCTCAAGCAGCTCCGGCTTGCGCCTGAGAAGGTCGACCATGGCACTGGACGCACCTAGGGTACGAACCAAACGAGTCGAAAGTTCCGGCTTATTCAAGATCTTCTTGAGACGCGCCTTGTCGATATCGGCGAGATCGAGAAGAGCATTCAAAGCCTGGTCTGGATTAGCAGCTAGACCCAGCTCGGCTAGCACAGCCCTACCGGCATCGCCAACCTTGGAAACGAGCGTGTCAAGTTTCGATACGGTTGCCTCGAGGTCGACGAAACCGTAACGCGCTAGTTCGGATAAGCCGAGCGACGCCAATTGGGCTTACAGGGTCTCTAAGTTTTGCTGAAGCTCGAACGGAGTTACCTGAGAACGGTATTGGCTCCATTCGCGACGCTTGTTGGCAAGAACATAGCTGAATACCTCTTCGCCAAGAACCTCGGCTGCTAGCTCAGATTCCTCTAGCTTACGAATTGCGTGGTCAAGGCTCTGTGGCAATGGCTGGATACCCATGGCACGACGCTCAGAGTCGGTCAGGTTCCAAACGTTGTCTTCGGTTTCAGCAGGAAGTTCGTATCCCTCTTCGATGCCCTTGAGACCAGCCGAAAGGATCAGCGCGTAGGCGAGGTAAGGGTTTGCCGCCGAGTCGATGGCGCGGTACTCGATGCGCGAGCTGTTGCCCTTGTCCGGTTTGTATAGCGGAACACGTAGTAAGGCCGAACGGTTGTTGTGACCCCAGCACACGAATGAAGGAGCCTCGCCACCACCCCAAAGACGCTTGTAAGAGTTGACGTACTGGTTGGTAACCGCGGTGATTTCCGGAGCGTGACGCAAGATTCCGGCCATGAACTGGCGAGCCACCTTGGATAGGTGGTACTGGCCGCTGGCGTCGAAGAATGCGTTGGTGTCGCCCTCGAAGAGCGACATGTGGGTGTGCATTCCAGAACCTGGGTGCTCGGTGAATGGTTTAGGCATGAAGGTTGCGTAGACGCCCTGCTCAATCGCCACTTCCTTGATGACGGTGCGGAACGACATGATGTTGTCAGCCATGGTTAGAGCGTCAGCGTAGCGAAGGTCGATCTCGTTCTGACCAGGACCGCCCTCGTGGTGCGAGAACTCAACCGAGATGCCCAGCTGCTCAAGCATCTGCACGGCACGTCGACGGAAGTCATGTGCAGTACCGCCAGGCACGTTGTCGAAGTAGCCGGCCTTGTCAACCGGAACCGGTTCGCCCTTCTCGTCGAGCTGAGTCGACTTCAACAGGTAAAACTCAATTTCTGGGTGAATGTAGAACGTGAAGCCCATGTCGCTCGCCTTGGCCAGGGCACGGCGAAGAACGTTGCGAGGATCAGCAGCGGCAGGCTGGCCATCCGGGGTCTGAATGTCGCAGAACATTCTGGCGGTCGGGTCAATTTCGCCACGCCAAGGAAGAATCTGGAAAGTTGATGGGTCTGGCATGGCCAGCATGTCTGCCTCGTAGGTACGTGCAAGACCTTCGATTGCGCTGCCGTCGAAGCCAAGCCCTTCGCTGAATGCGCCTTCAACCTCGGCTGGAGCAATCGCTACAGACTTCAGAGTTCCAGCGACATCGGTGAACCAAAGTCGAACAAATTTGACCGAACGCTCCTCGATTGTGCGAAGAACAAAATCACGCTGTTTGTCCACTGGAACTTCCTCTCTTATTCCCTGCTACTAGGCTAGTCGTTATGCCGATTATTCGCCTAGCCATGGCTCAAAGTAACCCAGTTGTTGGGGACTTTGATGGTAACTGCGCCACCATCTTGAAACTCGTTGCTAGTGCCGCGAGTCAGGGTGCGAACTTGGTCCAGTTTGGTGAGATGTCGATCACCGGTTACCCGGTAGAGGATCTCGTAACTCGTAATAGTTTTGTCGCAAAGTCAACCGAGAAAGTGAGCCAGTTGGCAACCGACCTGGTTGACGCTGGTTTTGGGGACATCGCTGTCGTGGTTGGCGCTCCAAGCTTTGCCACTACACCAAACGGCTGGGCAATTGCGAGCAACACCGCATACGCGCTTCACCAGGGCAAAGTCTTGGCGAGCTACAACAAGCACCACCTACCGAACTACTCGGTATTTGATGAGTACCGAAACTTTGTGCCAGGTCACGAGGCTGGAGTTTTCGAGTTCCAGGGCGTTCGTTTTGGTCTGGCAATCTGTGAAGACATCTGGCAAGATGGCGGCCCGGTAGCCGAACTTTCGAAGCACAATGTTCAGCTCACCCTGGTTTTGAACGGCTCCCCATTCGAAATCGACAAGGACGACAGGCGCCTACAGTTAGTGCGTTCACTCGCAACCATGCAAAACACCGCGGTTTCATACGTGAACCTGGTTGGCGGCCAAGATGACCTCGTCTTCGACGGCGACAGCCTTTTTGTTACGAAGCGAGGCGAGCTGGTTGCTCGCGGTGGCCAGTTCACCGAAGACCTCGTCCTAGTTGATTTTGATGGCGAAACAGCAAGTTTGGTTTCGAACCACGTTCAAACTAAGGCCGATGACAACTGGCAGGCTTGGAACGCTCTGGTGCTCGGACTTCGCGACTACGTGCAGAAAAACGGATTCAAGTCAGTGGTTCTGGGGCTAAGCGGCGGTATCGACTCGGCCGTGGTTGCCACTATTGCAGCTGACGCCATCGGTGCTGAAAATGTTTATGGAATCTCAATGCCATCCCGCTACTCTTCAGATCACTCCAAGGGTGATGCCGAGCAGCTGGCTGAGAATCTCGGTTGCCAATATCAGACCGTTGCCATCGAAGCGATGGTTGCCGCTTTCGAGAGCGCTTTCGAGCTAAATGACCTAGCGGGTGAAAATCTACAGGCTCGAATGCGCGGCGTGATTCTCATGGCACAGAGCAATAATTTCGGTCACTTGACCCTGACCACCGGTAACAAGAGCGAACTTGCGGTTGGTTACAGCACGATCTACGGCGACTCGGTTGGAGGCTTCGCCCCGCTAAAGGACGTGGAAAAGACGTTCGTTTGGGAACTGGCAAAGTGGCGTAACTCTTTCGCAAACTCCCTCGGAGAAACAGCACCAATCCCTGAGAGCTCAATTACGAAGCCACCTTCGGCAGAACTGCGACCAGGGCAGGTCGATCAAGATTCACTACCCGACTACGACATCCTCGATTCCATCCTGGACGCCTACGTGGAAAAGCGTTTGGGGCTTGAAGAAATCGTGGCCAAGGGCTTCGATCGCGAACTTGTTACCCGTATAGTCGGGCTGGTTGACCGAGCCGAATGGAAGCGCCGACAGGGCGCCATCGGACCTAAAATTACTGGGATGGCATTTGGCCGCGACCGCAGACTTCCAATCACGAATCGATACAAAGGATAAAAAAAATGGCAGCAGATCGACTAATTTCCTCGGGTGGACCATGGGAAGCAAAAATTGGTTACTCGCGTGCGGTTGTAGCTGGCGAGTACGTTCATGTTTCTGGTAGCACTGCTACCGTAAACGGCGAACTACAGCACAAGGGCGACGCCTACGGTCAGACCTTGGTTGCGCTAGAGACCGTCATTGCCGGAGCTCTGGCTCAGGTTGGTTACACCTTGGCAGACGTAGTTCGCACCCGGGTTTACCTTGCAGACGCCGCTGACATGGACAAGGTCGGCGAGGCTCACGGCAAAATCTTTGGCGAGATTCGCCCAGCCGCCACCATGCTGGCTGGCATCCAGTTCATCAACCCCGAGATGCTGGTTGAGATCGAAGTGGACGCCTGGAAGCGCGCCCAGTGAAAGAACTGACCCCTAAAAAGGTTCGCACCTCAACCCTCGAGCAGTTCAAGCAAGAGGGACGAAAGATTGCCTGCCTAACTTCCTACGATGCAATTACCGCTGGAATTTTCGACCGCGCCGGCATCGACGTCGTGCTGGTTGGTGATTCTGCGGCCGATAACGTGCTGGGCTACACCTCTACCCTGCCGATCACCGTGGATGAGATGATTCCTTTCGGTCGCGCTGTTGCAGGTGCGAGCGAACGCGCGCTGGTCGTAGTTGACATGCCGTTCGGCTCTTACGAGACTGGCGCCGAGGATGCCCTAAAGAATGCTATTCGCATCATGAAGGAAACTGGAGCCTCGGCCGTAAAGATCGAAGGTGGCGAACGTTCAGCAGGGCAGATCGCTGCGCTGGTCGAGGCTGGAATCCCGGTAATGGGTCACATAGGCTTCACTCCACAGAGCGTTCACGCTCTAGGCGGTTTCAAGATTCAGGGTCGTGGCGCAGCTGCCGAACAGCTACTCACCGATGCCCTAGCAGTTCAAAATGCCGGCGCGTTTGCCGTTGTGCTTGAGTTGGTTCCGGCTGCCGTTGCTTCCTCGGTTTCGCAGGAGCTGAGGATTCCTACTATTGGAATCGGAGCTGGCGCCGGTTGCGATGGTCAAATCCTGGTCTGGACCGACTTTGCCGGGCTGCACGCAGGCAAGCCTAGAAAGTTTGTGAAGCAGTACGCCGCCATGGCTGAAGCCCTTGGCTCTGCTGTCGAAACTTACGTTGATGATGTTCAGAACGGAAAATTCCCGCTACCGGAACATGAATTCGAAGGCTAGTCGCTCTCTTCGTCCTCGGTGTTCCACTTAGCCGATCGTTCGGCAAGAGTCTTTAGCGCGTTAGTAGCCTCTGCCGCGGTTTCGAATGGCCCAACACGGTAGGGTGCCGCGGATTGCTTGCCCACCTCAACCAGACCGGTTTTCAGGTTGAACCAGAACTCGATCGGTTCGCCACTCGATGCCTTCTCGAACATGATTCTGAGCAACTCTCCTAAACTTGAACTATGCCCAAGAATAATGCCGGTCACCTAATTGCTGGCACCGTGTCATCACTTCTTGGCGTACCTTCAAACATAAAGAAACCTGAATACGTGGGCAAACCTGCGCCTGCCAAGTTCACCGGTTCGGATGTAAAGACACCCGAGCAGATCGAGAAGATCAGAGCCGCTGGCAAGATTGCTGCCGGTGCAATCGAGATGCTACGCGGTCACATCGCACCCGGCATAACCACCGACGAACTAGACAAGCTGGCACACCAGTACATCCTCGATCACGGCGCTTATCCTTCCGCACTCGGCTACCGAGGCTTCCCAAAATCAATTTGCACCTCGCTCAATGAAGTGATTTGCCACGGAATCCCAGACGACACGGTCCTGGTCGATGGCGACATCGTGAACATCGATATCACCGCCTACCTCGATGGTTTCCATGGAGATTTGAACCACACCATCGAAGTTGGAGAGGTTTCCGAAGATGTACACAACCTGGTGGTTCGCACAAAGGAATCTCTGGAGCGGGGAATGCTCGCTGCCAGACCAGGCCGAGCGGTAAACACCATCGGTCTCGCAATCGAGAATTACGCCAAACGATTCGGATACGGAGTCGTTCGCGACTTCACGGGTCACGGGGTAGGCGAGGCTTTTCACTCTGGGCTAATCATTCCTCACTACGACTCGGCACCAAACTACGCCACCGAGATCGAGGTAGGCATGGTGTTCACTATCGAACCGATGCTGACACTCGGCACCTATCAGTGGGAAATGTGGAGCGATGGCTGGACCGTCACCACGAAAGATAAGAGCATCACCGCACAGTTTGAACACACTATCGCCATCACCGAAGATGGCGTGGATATCCTGACTCTCCCCTAGAAAGTAAACATGGCGAAACTAGCAATCGGAATCGACATCGGCGGTACTGGCATCAAGGGTGCTGTGGTTGACCTTAAAAAGGGCAAGCTGGCATCCGATCGCCTTCGAATTGAAACGCCTGCTGGTGGGCGTCCTGGCGATATTTCGACCGTAGTGGCGGAGCTCATTAGCTCGCTCGACCCAGCCGGTGAAATCACGTCTGTAGGTATCTGCTTCCCTGCTGTGGTTCGCTCTGGCGTGACTATGTCGGCTGCCAACGTTTCCAAAGAGTGGATTGGTTTAGACGCGGACGCAATCTTCACGAAAGTCACCGGACGCTCTGTTCACCTAATCAACGATGCCGACGCCGCTGGCGTGGCCGAGATGAAGTACGGCGTAGGTAAGAAATTCAAAGGTCTGGCAATCATGACCACGCTGGGAACTGGAATCGGCACCGCCCTGTTCATCGACGGCCGTCTGGTTCCAAACACTGAACTTGGTCACCTGGAAATCGATGGCGTGGACTACGAGACCCAGGCTGCCTTCTCTGCCAAGGAGCGAGAAGAGCTCGACTGGAAGCAGTGGAGTGAACGTTTGCAGAAGTACTACGGCAAGCTGGAGGCGCTGTTCTCCCCCGACCTTTTTATTGTTGGTGGTGGAGTCTCCAAGCAGCACGAAGAGTTTTTGCCGCTTCTAAAACTAGGCGCAAACATCATCCCAGCAGAACTGAAAAACTCGGCTGGAATCATCGGCGCGGCGCTGGTAGCAGACAAACTAAAAAAGTAGTGGATGGGCTGACCGATACGCCGGGTTTTGTCTAGGACGATCATCTATCTACGATTGCCGTTACCGACAACCTCTAGCGGTCTACCCGAAGACTCGAGCGAGTAGCCCTCAAACGCCTTCTGTCTGACCTTGCTCCAAGTGAGGTTTACCTAGCCGATCCGGTCACCCAAATCGCTGGTGGTCTCTTACACCACCGTTTCACCCTTACCGCTTGCGCGGCGGTCTGTTTTCTGTGGCACTATCTTGCGAGTTGCCTCGAGTGGGTGTTACCCACCACTTCACTCTGTGGAGCCCGGACGTTCCTCGTTATTGCTAACGCGATCGCCTAGCCAGCCCATCCACTTTCAAGGATAGACGGTTACCCGCTAAAGGTGCGCCGTGAAGTTTGCCGTAACTAGCTCGGCGAAGTCCTCGCCCCAGTGTCGTATAACAGTAACCGAGCACGGAGCTACCTGCGGACGCCAATAGCCTGCAGGGCCAGCGTCCATAGCCAAGGTTAGGAATCCGCGAATCGGCATTACGTGAGCAACTACCACAACACACTTACCAGCGTGCTCCTTCAGAATTTGCGCACGAGCGGCCCTGGTTCGCCTATCGAAAGCCGCCAGCGATTCTCCATTGGGTGGGCTCAGTTCCCAAGAGCCCCGCCAAACTTTGAATTCGTTCGGCCAAAGCTCTGCCACCTCTTCGTTGGTGTGACCATCCCAATCTCCAAAGGAAATCTCGCGAAGTTCTTCAAGCTGTTCCACACCAACGCCTGTGGTCAGCGAAATCGAGTGAGCAGTTTGCTTGGTGCGATTCATTGGCGAAGACACAATTGCATCTGGCTTTGGAAGGTGAGCGAACGGTCCGCCCTTACCGAAGCTGGCAATCAAATCTGCCACAGCCTTGGCATCTTTTTGACCGAGCTCTGAAAGGTCTGGGTCGTCTCCGGTACCGCCGGAAATCTTGTGCGATTCAGTAAGCGGCGTGCGTCCGTGTCTAACCAAAATGATCGTGGTTAGCGGGTCGGTAACCTCACCTGGCGCTCGAACCGAACCGGGGCGAGACTTACTGAACTCAACTGTTGCTCCGGTAACTTCGGGTACGGTATCAAGGTATTTGACTATGGAACTTTCACTATCCATTGCGATGTTGGCTAACGCGTCTGCGCGTGAGTTCTCTTCGCGTGGAATCCACTGCCAGGTGACACGTTTTCCAGCAGCCAGTTTCTGAGCCTCGATTGCCAGCACCTGCATGTCTGGGTGCTTGATCTTCCAATTACCTGCCATCTGCTCAATGACCAGTTTGCTATCCATTCGGACCAGAAGCTCTGCGGACGAATCGATCTTGGTGCACTCCTGAAGAGCCGCAACTAATGCGCGGTACTCGGCCACGTTGTTGGTAGCCACGCCTCCGAAGGACGCAATCTCAACCAGAATCAGGCCAGTATTTCCATCGATGACGATCGCTCCGGAACCAGACGGACCAGGATTACCCCGACTACCGCCGTCGGCCTCGATTATTAGGACTCTGGTCACTTAGCGCACCAGATAGGCATCGCAGTTTGGACAGGTCACTAATTTGTCTACCGGTTCCGACATCAGCGAATCATAGGCAACACCGTTCACGGCGAAGTGGCAAGCGGTGCAATCACGACCATCCAACTCACCAACGGCAACGCCTCTGGCAGCTTTACGGTCGTAGGCAGCGATGGCTTCTGCAGAAAGAGTGCCAGCGATGCGAGCACGGGTTGCAACAAGCTCGCTTCGAGTCTTTGACACCTCGAGCAAAGTTGCATCCTGAGCCTTTAAGGCCTGCTCTAAATCAAGCGCCGCCTTGGTACGTGAAGCGGTAAGGCTCTCGGCCTGATCCTTTGCCTTCTCAAGCTCATCCATGATTTCAAGCTCGGCATCTTCCAGGGTGGACATGCGCTGGCGAAGTGAATCGAGTTCGTGGTTGATCGCCTTTAGGTCGCGATCGGAGCTCAACTCTTTGGCGCGATTCTCATCGTGCTTGATGCGCGCGGAAACCAGGCCGACGTCGTCCAAGGTCTTATTAAGTTGCTGTTCAAGATTGGTGACTCGAGCGTGAGCCGAAAGCAGTTCATCTCCGATTGCAATCATGGACGAACGCAAGCCATCGATCTCTACAGAAACTTGCAAATTGCGTAGCTTGGCATCGGCTCTCGAAATCTCCAGATCAAGTTTGGAAATTTCCAGGAGGTTTCGCTGCAAATTTTTAGTCAGCTGAAGCATTGAGAATCACTTCGTTCCATACGTCGGTGTTGGTATTACTAATAAGAATTTCGAGACCAGCGATCGACACAAGCCTAGACGCCGCTGCCTCTGCCCAGAGGCTTTCGGCAGCGAAGTGTGAAATGTCGATTAGCGCCAGCGACTTCTCGCGAGGTGTTTCCAGCGCGTCAAGTGTTGGGTGGTGGCGAAGGTCGCTGGTCACGTAAACATCGGCGTTGCTCGCTAGTACATCGCCCAGGAACGAATCACCGGCACCGCCGCAGACCGCGATGGTTTGCACCACGCTATCGCCTTCGCCTGCCACCGCAATGCCACGGGCGGTCGTTGGGATACTTTCCGAAACTAAAATTGCGAAATCACGCAGAGTTATTGGTTTAGGTAAAGAACCGATGCAGCCATGACCAAATCCGCCCTCGGTTTTCACCAGCGGTTGGACGTGGTTCAACCCGAAGGCACCGCCAAGGAGAGAGGATGAACCATCAACCTGCGCATCGGCGTTGGTGTGCGCCGAGTAAATCGCGATTCCGGAACGGATTGCCCTGGCTAAAAGTGCGCCCTTCAAGGTACTTTCAGCAAGTTTGGTCAATGGCTTGTAGAGCACCGGGTGGTGTGTGAGAACTAGTTCTACCCCGAGAGCCTCAGCCTCATCCAGTACCGAATGAGTCAGATCAACAGCAACCAAAACCTTACTGATTTCTTGACCCCCGCCACCAACGACCAGGCCAACGTTGTCCCAGTCTTCTGCGTGCGCGGTCGGCCAGAATTTTTCAAACTTGGTGACCAGTGTCGAAAGCTTCGGCACTACTCGACCACTACTCCAGCGAGGTCGTAGCGACGATCCTCAACGGCTTTGGTTTCATGCTGCTGCCGACGAATGCGAGGGTAGCCAGTCGCAAGGGTGAAGACCACAGCGAACGTCATCGAGATCAGTGAAGCGAAAACAATCGAAACCTTCAAACCAAGCGCGCCACTTAGGAACCCGAGCCAGGTGAAGTAGTCGCTCGGGATTGCAACACCCAAACCTAGGACGATACCGAGGACGTAGCCGATCAGTGCAACCCAGTTAAATGAACCGTAGAAGCCGTATCCACGAGTCAGCGAAGCATCGTGGTACGCACCTCGGCGAAGCAGTGTGTCACTCAGGATTGCGCCAATCCAGTAGCCGCCAGGAATCAGCAGTAAACCTACGAGGTTGATGTTGAATGCAAGCGGCTCAGCAAACACTAGAACCTGAACCAAAATCAGAACCAAGTAGCCTACCGCCGCGAGGGAGGCTAGGCCATAACCGATATGGTTAGTGCCGGTAGTCTTCATGGTTTCAATAAGCTTCGAAACCCCCATGTATAGAAGGGCCAAAACAGCGACAATCGAAACATCAACCATGACCGTTCCGCCAATAATCCCGCTTTCACTCAGCAAGTATTGGATTGCCTGCGTTCCATCTTCGAGAAGCCCCTGACCTCCGTTCAGTAGCGCAGCCATGTGACTGTAGCTGAGCAGTGGAAGGAGGAATCCGAAGATACCCATTGGCCAGTAGAGACGCTTTGTGGAGACACCCCAAGAAGCAATCGAAACTGTTTCGGTGTCGAGTCCGTATGTGAATACACTCACCAAAACCGCGAAAAGTGGAGCAACCAAGAGGAACTCCTCGAACTGGAAAATTCCGGCAAGGTTTAGGTAGTCGATGGCGGTCGTGGTTAGCAACGCAAAGGCAAGGAATCCACCTAGAACCAGAGCTGCCAAGGCAATCTTGAGCACTCGCGCGAAACGACCACCAAAAATCGCCAAAACGGCAGCAACCACAGTGAACGCAAGAGCGAAGAGTGAACCCTGGCTAACTTCTAGAGAACCTAGGCTCAGCGCAGGATCAGAGAACGGGGCCAAACCAACGATGGTTCCATCGAGGTAGTGCACGGCACCAAAGGTAATCGCGCCCAAATCGGCAAGGCCGGCAAGCAGTAGCAAGACACCTGGGATGATTGCGCCGAACACTCCAAAGGCGGAGCGCGATGCCACAGCCAAACCTCGGTTGGTTCTGCGTGCGGTTAGGAACGCAAAAACGTTTACCTTTACACCGACAAGAACACCAACGAGGCCGGCCAAGATCGAGGTTACAAAGTTCAGACCACTGGTTGCAGCGAATACGGCTGCGGTAACCGGAACCAATACGCCAACGCCAAGAATCCAGTTCGAGACCGATACCAATCGGTAACCAACCGTCTTCGGCTCCTCGGCAGGTTTCTCTTCTTGGCTCACAGGCTCAGCAACTGTCTGCTGTACTGGCTCAGGCACAACTTCAACGATTGGTTCGGCCACCAGCTCAGGAATTACTTCTGCGGCTTCTGCTGGAGTCGCCAGCTCAGGAGTGATTAGGAGTTCTTCGAATTCCTCGGCAGCTTCTTCCGCGGAACCGAATGAAACAGTTTCGAGTTGAGGTTCGGGTTCAGCGACTGGTTCGAATTCAACAACCGGCTCGTGTACCGGCTCGGCATCCAGAGGTAGTGGCTCTAGACCAGCTTTGGCACGTTCAAAGTTTTCAAGTGCGACCTTGGCGCGTGGGTCTTCCGATTGCACGAGACGCGCCTTCCATTCGGCAATGGCGCGGTTGTCTTCGTCGCGAAGAGCGGTTTGCTCTTCGAGGAAATTCATTGCCTCCAGCATGCCAGCTTCGTCGGCTGTAGCCGATCCGAGCTTGATTGCAATCTGCTCGTCGGTTTGAGACTTCCGAACAGGGGGCGTGAAATCGCTAAGGTCCATAAAAAAATAATACCCGCGACCAGCAAGATACTTGCGGTGCGGGTACTACCCTTTAGTGGGCCCTACCGGGCTCGAACCGATGACATCCACGGTGTAAGCGTGGCGCTCTACCAACTGAGCTAAAGGCCCCTTCAGCGAGAATACACGCCAAAGGCTTTGAATCGCAAATCGCTATGAGTGTAGCGAGTCCAGTGCGCGGTTGTACTCGTCTAATGAGCGAGCCTGGCCTGGTGCGGTAATGAACTTCGAAACCAATTCGCCGTCTTTGTTGATCACGAATGTCGCACGGTTAGAGATGCCGTTCTCCTCGAGAAATACGCCGTAAGCCTTGGCAACTGCTCCGTGCGGCCAGAAGTCCGCAAGAACCGAGAACTTGTAGCCTTCTACTTCAGCAAACTTCTTCTGCACAAACTTGGAGTCAACCGAAATCGCTAGTAATTCCACGTCTGCGCGTTCGAACTGGGCAAAGTTGTCGCGAAGTTCGCAGAGTTCGCCGGTGCAAATACCTGAGAAGCTAAGCGGATAAAAGACAATCACAACGTTTTTCTTACCCTTGAATTCAGACAGGGTGACGCTTTCGCCGTACTGATTGATCAGGCTGAAATCTGGTGCGGCATCGCCGATGATTAGGGTCATTTATTCCTCCGGGTTATTTGCGTTTCTAGATACATAAACTAAGCCTTTCTTGGGTTTCATTCCCACAAACGCACATAGACTTAATGAGCCTTTACAAAGGTGACAAAGGTGTCTTAATTTCACAACTCCCCCACGAAAGGGATGATTCGGTGTCACTGAACAACAACGATGCCTACGCGGTCCACACTCCAGACCAAGACCCACAGGAAACCAGAGAGTGGCTTGAGTCACTGGATGCAGTAGCCAGAGTCCACGGCCGTGGTCGAGCACGAGAAATCATGCTCAACCTTCTTCGCCGCTCGCACGAACTGCAGTTGAACGTTCCAATCGTTCCCACCACCGACTACATCAACACCATTGCTCCGGAAAACGAGCCGGCCTTCCCTGGTGACGAAACCATCGAACGCACCTACCGCGCGTGGATGCGCTGGAACGCCGCGATGCTGGTTCACCGAGCTCAACGTCCTGGTATCGGCGTTGGCGGTCACATCTCAACTTTCGCCTCGAGCGCATCGCTCTACGAGGTAGGTTTCAACCACTTCTTCAAAGGTCAGGACCACCCATCGGGCGGTGACCAGATTTTCATCCAGGGTCACGCTTCACCTGGCCCATACGCACGAGCTTTCCTCGAAGGTCGCTTGAGCGCAGACCAGCTAGACGGATTCCGTCAGGAGAAGTCGCACCAGCTGGGTAGCCTTTCGAGCTACCCTCACCCTCGCCTGATGCCGGATTTCTGGCAGTTCCCTACCGTTTCGATGGGCCTTGGTCCGATCAACGCGATCTATCAGGCTCAGTTCAACCGCTACCTCCAGGGACGTGGCTTCAAGGACACCGCCGAGCAGCACGTTTGGGCATTCCTTGGCGATGGCGAGCTAGACGAGGTTGAGAGCCGTGGCGCCCTGCAGCTAGCGGCCAACGACGGGCTAGACAATCTGACCTTCGTAGTGAACTGCAACCTGCAGCGCCTTGACGGCCCGGTTCGCGGTAACGGCAAGATTATTCAGGAACTTGAAAGCTTCTTCCGCGGTGCCGGCTGGAACGTAATCAAGGTTGTTTGGGGTCGCGAATGGGATTCGCTCCTGGCAAATGACGTTGACGGTGCGCTGGTGGATCTAATGAACAAGACCCCGGACGGCGACTACCAGACCTTCAAGACCGAGAACGGTGCATTCGTTCGCGAAAACTTCTTCGCCCGCGACCCTCGCACTTTGAAGTTGGTTGAAAACATGACCGACGACCAAATCTGGGGTCTGAAGCGTGGTGGCCACGACTACCGCAAGGTTTACGCCGCCTACCAGGCAGCTCTTGCCCACAAGGGTCAGCCAACCGTAATTCTGGCCAAGACCATCAAGGGACACACCCTCGGTAAGTCGTTCGAGGGCCGTAACGCCACTCACCAGATGAAGAAGCTAACCCTGGATAACCTCAAGAGTTTCCGCGACGAGTTGAAGATTCCTATCACCGACGCCCAGTTGGAAGAAAACCCATACCAGCCTCCATACTTCCACCCAGGACAGGACGCACCTGAAATCCAGTACCTACACGAGCGCCGTCGGGCTCTCGGTGGCTACCTGCCTGAGCGTCGCAGTAAGTATGTGGACTTCAAACTGCCTGAAGACAAGACCTACGAGGTTGCCAAGGGCGGATCGGGTAACCAACCCGTTGCCACGACCATGGCTTTTGTTCGTCTACTGAAGGATCTGCTGCGCTCCCCTGAATTCGGTGAACGCATCGCGATGATCATCCCGGATGAGGCTCGCACCTTCGGTATGGACTCGTTCTTCCCAACCGCGAAGATCTACAACCCGAAGGGTCAGCACTACATCTCGGTAGACCGAGACCTGCTGCTTGCCTACAAGGAGTCGCCAGCGGGCCAGATCATCCATACCGGCATCAACGAAGCCGGTTCGATGGCTTCGTTCACCGCAGCTGCCTCCAGCTATGCCACCCATGGCCAGCCAATCATTCCGTTCTACGTGTTCTACTCAATGTTCGGTTTCCAGCGCACCGCAGACTCGGTCTGGGCTGCTGCCGACCAGTTGAGCCGTGGTTTCCTAATCGGCGCCACCGCAGGACGTACCACATTGACCGGGGAAGGCCTTCAGCACGCCGATGGCCACTCGCCGATCATCGCCGCCACCAACGATGCGGTATTGAGTTACGACCCTGCCTACGGGTATGAAATCGGACACATCGTTCGCTCGGGTATCGAGCGCATGTATGGCGGAACTCACACTGACCCGAACGTGATGTACTACCTAACCGTTTACAACGAGCCGATGCTTCAGCCTGCTGAGCCAGAAGACGTTGACGTCGACGGCATCGTCCGCGGTATCCACAAGATCTACAACAACCCAGCCGAGGGTCGCAAGGCTCAGATTTTGGCTTCGGGCGTTGCCGTTCCTTGGGCGCACGAGGCAGCCAAGCTACTCCAGGAAGACTGGGGCGTATCGGCCGATGTTTGGTCAGTAACTTCCTGGACCGAACTTCGCCGCGACGGTCTACGCCGCGATGAAGAAGCGTTCCTAAACCCAGGACGTGAAGTCGCACCTGCTTACCTAACCTCGAAGTTGACCGGTCACCACGGCCCGATTCTTGGCGTTAGCGACTACATGCACCAGGTTCCAGACCAGATTCGTGCTTGGGTTCCAGGCGACTACGCAACCCTGGGTGCAGAAGGTTTCGGCTTCTCAGACACCCGCGCTGCAGCTCGTCGTCACTTCAAAATTGACGGACCTTCGATCGTCGTTCGTGTTCTCGAGCAGTTGGTTGCTCGTGGCGAAATGGACGCTTCGGTTCCGGCCGCAGCAATCGAGAAGTACCGCCTATACGATGTGAACGCTGGAACCAGCGGTAGCACTGGCGGCGACGCATAATGCTAGTCATCGCGTGTCCTGGTCAGGGTTCTCAGACCCCTGGATTCTTTACTCCTTGGCTTGAGCTGCCTGCCTTTGCCGAGGTTATCGACGTGGCATCGAGTGCCTCTGGACTTGATCTAACAACCTTCGGGACCATCAGCGACGCTGACACCATCAAGGACACCGCAATTGCGCAGCCGCTGATTGTTTCAGCTTCCCTTGCTTCCTTTGCGGCTCTGCAGGCGGCAGGCATCACTGGCTTTGCTGGTGCTGCCGGACACTCGGTTGGTGAAGTTGCCGCTGCGTCGATCGCAGGAGTCTTCGACACCGCAGAAGCCATGGCTTTTGTGACCAAACGCGGAAATGAAATGGCAAAAGCTGCCGGCCTCGAATCCTCTTCGATGGCGGCCGTCCTGGGTGGCGAACGTGATGAGGTTGTTGCCGAGCTCACCAAGCGTGGCCTATTTGCCGCAAACTACAACAGCGCGGGTCAGATCGTTGCCGCCGGCGACGCTGCTGGTATCGCCGAACTGGCAGCAAATGCTCCAGCAGGAACCCGAGTGATTCCACTGGCCGTTGCCGGCGCCTTCCACACCCGTTTCATGGAGCCTGCGGTTGCCGAGTTAGATAACTACTCTGCTGGCGTTTCGGTTACCGACCCGGCAAAGACCCTGTGGACCAACCGCGACGGTTCGGCCGTAGCATCGGGCGCCAAATACCTGGAACTTCTAGTCAGCCAGGTTTCCAACCCGGTTCGCTGGGATCTCTGCATGGAGTCGATGATGGCCGCGGGTGTTACTGCCCTAATCGAACTCTCCCCTGCCGGAACCCTTGCCGGTATCGCCAAGCGCGCGATGCCTGGTGTTGAAACTCTGGCACTAAAGACACCAGACCAGCTGGATGCCGCAATCGAACTAGCCAAGAACCACGCTTAGGAGACCCAAGGTGAACCCAACGCTAAATCAGTACGAGGCGGTCAAGTATTCGCGTATTTACTCGCTGGGAGCCGCCCGCGGTGACCTAGTGGTAACCAACGACGACGTTGCCGGCCCAATCGATTCGAGCGACGAATGGATTCGCCAGCGCACCGGCATTGTCACCCGCAAGCGTGCCAGCCGTGACCGCAGCCTAATGGACATGGCGGTTGAGGCTTCTAATGAGGCAATCGCCAAGGCCGGCATCGAGCCTAGCGAAATTGGCGCAGTAATCTTTAGCACCATCACCCACCCGTACCAGACTCCTTCGGCTGCCACCCTGCTGGCAGACAAGATTGGCGCGAACCCAGCACCTGCCTATGACGTATCGGCCGCATGTGCCGGCTACTGCTACGGCATCGCCCAGGCGGACGCCCTGGTTCGTTCGGGCATGGCCAAGTACGTTCTAGTGGTCGGTGGCGAAAAGCTCAGTGACTTCATCGACCCTGCCGACCGCAGCATCTCGTTCCTGCTTGGCGATGGCGCCGGTGCCGCAATCGTTGGTCCATCTGAAACTGCAGGTATCTCCCCAACCGTTTGGGGTTCAGATGGTTCCAAGTGGGAAGCAGTAAGCATGACTTCCTCGTTGCTGGATTTCCGCGATGGCGCAGCGAGCTGGCCAACCCTGCACCAAGAGGGTCAGACCGTGTTCCGCTGGGCAGTTTGGGAGATGGCTAAGACCGCCAAGAAAGCTCTCGAGGTTGCCGGCGTGAAGGCAGAAGACCTTTCGGCGCTAGTGACTCATCAGGCAAACATCCGCATCATCGACGAACTCGCAAAGCAGCTGGAACTGCCGGAGCACGTTGTCGTGGCTCGCGACATCATCAACACCGGAAACACTTCGGCAGCGTCGATTCCGCTGGCGATGCACGAACTGCTAACCTCGGGGGCCGTAAAATCTGGCGGATTGGCGCTGGAAATTGGCTTCGGCGCAGGTCTAGCCTTCGGCGCTCAAGTAGTGGTTCTGCCCTAAACTTAGACACGGTAAATAACCAATAAGGAGAAATCATGGCACTGTCAAAGGATGAGGTACTAGCAGGTCTAGCCGAGCTAGTAAACGAAGAGACCGGTCTAGCCGCTGACGCAGTTCAGCTAGACAAGAGCTTCAGCAACGACCTAGACATCGACTCGATCTCGATGATGACCATCGTTGTAAACGCAGAAGACAAGTTCGGCGTAAAGATTCCAGATGAGGAAGTCAAGAACCTCATCACCGTAGAAGACGCAGTCTCCTACATCACCAACAACCAGTAATTCCTAATTACGGGAGAGTTTTCGTGAAGATCGTAGTAACTGGACTAGGCGCCACTACCCCACTGGGTGGAGATGTTGCGTCAACTTGGGCTGCACTGCTTGCGGGTAAGTCGGGTATCTCGACTCTGCAAAAGCCTTGGGTGGAACAGTACGAACTTCCGGTTACCTTCGCTGGCCAGGCTGCAGTGCCTGCCAGTGAGGTACTCACCCCTCAGGAGTGCAAGCGCCTCGATCCATCGAGCCAGTTTGCTCTGATTGCCGCCCGTGAGGCTTGGGCGGATGCTGGTGCACCTGATGTTGTGCCAGAACGCCTCGCAGTTGAATTTTCTACCGGTATCGGTGGCGTCTGGACTCTGCTCGACGCATTCGACACTCTAAAGGAACGCGGCGCACGCCGTGTTCTACCGATGACCGTTCCAATGCTTATGCCGAACGGCCCAGCTGCCGCTATCGGCATGGATTTAGCCGCTCGAGGTGGAGTGCGTACCGCTGTTTCGGCTTGTGCTTCGTCTACCGAAGCCATCTCGAACGCTATTGCACGCCTTCAGTCTGGCGAGATTGACATCGTGGTTGCAGGTGGTTGTGAAGCTGCGATTCACCCGATGCCAATCGCAGCCTTCGCTGCAATGCATGCAACCAGCCGTCGTAACGACGAACCAGAACTGGCTTCCCGCCCATACGACATCGCCCGCGACGGATTCGTCATGGGTGAAGGTGGCGGAGCCGTGGTCTTAGAAACCGAAGAGCATGCCAAGAAGCGCGGCGCAAAGATTTACGCAGAACTAGTTGGTGGCGCTGTCACTTCGGACGCGTACCACATCACCGCTCCGGACCCGGAAGGGTCTGGCGCTGCTCGTGCCGTGCTTTCAGCCCTTGAGCAGGCTGGCGCCAAGCCTGAGGATGTTATTCACATCAATGCTCACGCAACCAGCACCCCCGTAGGCGACATCGCGGAGTACA
>JBEGRZ010000015.1:0-22024 GCA_041180115.1 Actinomycetota bacterium | reverse complement strand
AGTTGGATTGAACGTTCGGCTTACGAAGCAGCAACAGGCATCATTGCAGTGAGCCATGGAATGCGCGCAGACATCCTTCGCGCTTACCCGCAGATTGACCCAGCGAAGGTCACTGTGGTTCACAACGGAATCGACCTTTCGGCATTCCAGAGTGCCTCGAACCCTGATCTCGTAGGTTCACTCGGTGTGAACCCAGATCAGCGCTCGGTAGTTTTCGTTGGTCGTATTACCCAGCAAAAGGGTTTGCCTTATCTTTTGAAAGCGGCTCGTGAACTGCCGAGTGATGTGCAGCTGGTTCTCTGTGCAGGTGCCCCAGACACAAAAGAGATTCAGCAGCAGGTCTCTGATCTCGTCTCGGAACTTCAGAAGGTGCGTGAAGGCGTGATCTGGATCGAACGCCATCTATCTCGAACTGAACTAATTGCAGTCCTGTCTAGTGCTACCGTGTTCGCCTGTCCTTCAATTTATGAGCCACTGGGAATCGTAAATCTGGAAGCGATGGCTTGCGGTGTTCCTGTCGTGGCTACGGCGACCGGTGGAATCCCAGAGGTAGTTGCTCATGGTGAAACAGGTCTATTGGTGCCAATCGAACAGGTTCAAGACGGCAGTGGAAAGCCATTAGACGAAGCCAAGTTTGTGGCTGATACCGCAGCGGCACTTCACAAAGCTTTAGAGGAGTCAGACCTTGCCGCTATGGGGCTTGCCGGCCGTAAGCGTGTAGAAGAGCACTTCAGTTGGGATGCAATCGCAGAAGACACCATTAGTGTCTACCGCAACGCCATTGAATCCTTCGCATAGGCTCTAACCATGTCTGTTTCAATCAAGTTCAACGATGTCCAAGTAACCCGCGATGGCAAGAGTATTCTCGGTGGGATTGACTGGGAAGTGGCCGATTCAGAACGGTGGGTCATCATCGGCCCAAACGGCGCTGGTAAGACCACATTGCTCAAAGTGGCAGCCGCTCAAATACAGCCAACCAGCGGCAAGGCTGTTGTCTTGGATCAAGAACTCGGGGGAGTTAACGTCTTCGATTTGCGTACGCGAGTAGGTTTCGCGTCGAGCGCCCTGATCTCGCACATTCCTAACAGTGAAACAGTGCTTAATGCAGTCATGACCGCAAGCTACGCAATTACCGGCCGTTGGACCGAGAACTATGACGACATTGATGAGCGTCGTGCCCGTCGAGTTCTAAATGAATGGCACCTGGGCGACTACGCGGAACGTGCCGTTGGTACTCTCAGCGACGGTGAGCGTAAGCGCGTTCAGTTGGCTAGAGCAGTAATGACTGATCCTGAACTCCTGCTGTTGGACGAACCTGTCGCGAGTCTAGACCTCGGCGCGAGAGAGCAGACCGTTCAACTGCTTGGCCACTACGCCTCCAGCCCATTTGCGCCGTCCATGGTTATGGTTACCCATCACCTAGAAGAAATTCCTTCCGGTTTCACCCATGCGTTGCTACTATCCGATGGAAACATCGTTGCTCAAGGCGAGATTGATCGTGTGATCACAAGCAACCTGATTAGCGAGGCTTTTGGCTTCGATTTGGAAGTCTCAAAGAATAACGGGCGATTCCAAGTTCGTGCACACTAGTCTCGGCTTTCAATTTCTGGTATGCTTTTTAGGTTGCCATTTGGCATTACCCCAAACTTTTCAAGGATTTACTAATGAAGGCTGAAATTCACCCTAAGTACGAGCCAATCGTTTTCCGCGACCTCGCATCGGGAGTTGCTTTCTTGACTCGCTCGACCATCACCAGCAACAAGACCATCGAATGGGAAGACGGAAACACTTACCCGGTCTACGACGTTGAAATCTCGTCAGAGTCGCACCCGTTCTACACCGGAAAGCAGCGCATCATGGACGCAGCCGGTCGCGTCGAGCGCTTCAACGCACGTTACAAGAACTTCGGAGCGTAAGAACTTTATAGAAAATCCCCGTCGATTCGACGGGGATTTTTTTATGCTCGAGGTTTCTCGGGCCAACCTATGGTAGGGGAGAAGTCGGTCTTACCCTGGCGGTGCATGAAGTCTGCAAAGGAAAGATCCTGCTCCTTCGACCAAGCAACCTGCTTGGCGTGTAACTCATCAAGACTGACATCGAGTTTGCTTCCAAATTGACGTGCCATCGCTTGGGCAACGCGACCGGCGGCAACGGCATCAGCGGTGGCGTTGTGTGCATCCGTTAGAACCACGCCGTATACCGGTGCAATGATTTCGAGACGCCTCTTGCCCGTTCTGAATTTCACTAAAGCCTTATCGAGTACCAGTGGATCGAGGATTGGCTTTGGATCAAGTGGCCAGTCGATGCCGAAGTCTTCAGCGTGCTGTCGAAGGATAGTGAAGTCGTATGGCGCGTTGTAGGCAACGACCGGGATGTCTTCGTCGAGAAACCCCCTCAAAGTGGCGATGATCGATGCTACGGTTTCACCCAGATCGGCACCTCGCGATTGTGCAATCTCATCGGTAACTCCGTGCACGGCACTTGCTTCGGCCGGAATTGGTACACCCGGATTTGCCAGCCACTCAACAGGATTACCCATGATGTTGCCGGCCGGATCAAGCTTTAGAGCACAGGCCGTGACAATACGACTGGTAACGAGATTGAGGCCGGTGGTCTCTAAGTCGAATACGGCAATTGGTCGAGTTGCCCAGTCAGGCAAGACTTCTAGATCAAATACATTGTTGTTCACCATGCCAGACTAGGCACAGTTGAAGACATTTTGGTTTAGGCGAGTCCTGCGGAGGTTGCCAACTCGATCGCTGCCTTGGACTGATTCAGGGTGAAGATATGGATTCCGGGGGATCCGCCGGCAACGAGTTCGCGGACCAGGCGTGCACTGAATTCCATACCGATTTCGCGGGCCTCGGCGTCATTGTTCGCGTTCATGAGTGCGGCATGGAGCTCGCTAGGTACGGCTGCGCCGCTCATTTCGGCCATACGCAGCACCTGCTTTGCATTAGCAATTGGCATCACACCTGGAACGATTGGCAAATCAATTCCGTGAGATTGATTGCGTTCCACCAAATCAAAGTAAGCCTTGGCGGTGAAGAACAACTGGGTCATACCGAAACTCGCCCCGGCAGCAGCCTTATCGAACAGAACGGCAGCATCGGCTTCAAATGATGCAGACTCTGGATGCTTTTCAGGAAAAGCAGCCACGCCAATCTCAAGCTCAGAACGGCTGCGTGCAAAGTGCACAAGATCGATTGCGTGCTCAAAGTGCCCCTCCGGAGCTGTTTGACCGGCTGGCACATCACCACGCAAGGCTAGGAGAGCGGCAACCCCAAAGCGCTCGTAGGATGCCAGCAGGCTTGCAATAGAACTTTCCGAAGCACCGATACAGGTCAAGTGCGCGACTGTAGCAACCCGCGGAGCAAAGCGTTCTACGACAGCGAGCGAAGTCTCCTGGTTTGAGCCCATGGCACCGTAGGTGACCGAAACGAAGTCTGGGTTCAATTCATTCAGCGAATCGAAACTGTTCCAAAGTGTCAACTTCCCAGCTTCATCTTTCGGCGGGAAGAATTCGAATGAGAGCGTTGGCTTCGAAGTCTCAATGAGACTGTTAGTTACGCGGGTTTGTGGCATTAGACAAGTTTATCTACATGGCCAAAGATAAAATTGAGGAGATGTTTACCGATCGCTCCCAAAAACTAATCGATGCTATTCGCACCAGGGTCGTCGTTGCTGACGGCGCCATGGGAACGATGATTCAAGAGGCTAACCCGTCACTTGAAGACTTCGAGAACCTCGAGGGTTGTAACGAGGTCCTAAACGTTACGCGCCCGGAATTGATCGCTGGCATTCACCGAAAATACTTTGATGCCGGCGCCGAGGCGGTAGAGACAAACACCTTCGGTGCAAACTTCGCAAACCTTGCCGAGTACGATATCACCGAGAGAATCTTTGAACTTTCCAAGGCAGGAGCCTCAATCGCACGAGCGGTTGCTGATGAGTATTCTCATCAGAAATGGGTTCTTGGCTCCATCGGCCCTGGCACCAAGCTTCCAACTTTGGGCCATGAAAAGTTTGCGGTACTGCGCGATGCGTACCAGGAGCAGTGTGCCGGACTTCTTGCCGGCGGAGTAGATGCGTTCCTTGTGGAAACGACGCAGGATCTTCTCCAGACCAAGGCTTCTATCATCGGGGCGAAGCGAGCTATGGCAGCTGCTGGAATTCGAATCCCTATCGTCGTTTCGGTCACCATCGAAACCACCGGCACAATGTTGCTCGGTTCCGAGATTGGCGCTGCTCTCACCGTCCTCGAGGCTCTAGGCATTGACGCAATTGGACTCAACTGCGCAACTGGTCCAACCGAGATGAGCGAGCATCTTCGCTACCTTGCCAAGAACACCACACTTCCAATTAGCGTGATGCCGAACGCTGGGCTTCCGGTGCTAACTAGCGAAGGCGCTTACTACCCGCTGTCTGCCGATGAGCTTGCCAAAGCGCAGGTTGCATTCGTGAACGAGTTTGGCGCAGGTCTAGTTGGTGGCTGTTGTGGCACGACTCCAGATCACATCTCCGCGATTGCGACCGCCGTAAATGCTGCGAAGCCTGGTCGCCCAAAGCTAACAATCGAACCAGGTTTAGCAAGCCTGTATCAGCACCAGCCCTTCGATCAGCAGGTCACATATTTTTCGATTGGTGAACGCACCAACGCGAACGGATCCAAGGCTTTCCGCGAGGCCATGCTCGAAGAAAATTGGGACGAGTGCCTAGAGATCGCGAAGTCGCAGACTCGCGATGGCGCCCACGCCCTGGATGTTTGCGTTGACTACGTTGGACGTGATGGCGTACGCGACATGCAAGAACTGGTTTTCCGCCTGGCCACCACTTCGACTTTGCCACTCGTCCTTGATTCCACTGAGCCTGCCGTACTTCAGGCGGGTCTTGAAAACTACGGCGGCCGCGCCCTCATCAACTCTGTGAATTTCGAGGATGGTGACGGTCCAAATTCCCGTTACCAGCGCATCATGCCGCTGGCCAAGGAACACGGCGCCGCGGTAGTTGCACTAACAATCGACGAGACCGGTCAGGCTCGTACCGCAGAGCACAAGCTAGAGATTGCCCGTCGTTTGATCAATGACCTTACGACCAATTGGGGCATGCGAATCTCGGACATCATCGTTGATACGCTCACCTTCCCGATTGCCACTGGTCAAGACGAGACTAGGCGCGATGGAATCGAAACGATCGAAGCGATTCGCAGACTGCACGAGGAGTTCCCAGGAGTTGGCTCCACCCTCGGAGTCTCCAACATTTCGTTTGGCTTAAACCCGGCCGCTCGCCAAGTTCTCAACAGTGTCTTCCTCGCCGAGTGCGTGAAGGTTGGTTTGACCAGCGCAATCGTTCACTCGGCCAAGATTCTGCCACTGAACAAGATCCCTGAGGCACAGTTAGAAGCTGCGCTAGAACTTGTATACGACCGTCGTGAGTATGACGATGAGGGCTTAGTCACTTACGATCCGCTTTCCAATTTCTTACAGGTGTTCGAAGGCGTCGACGCGGCCGCTTCCAAGGCGTCACGCGCCGAGGAACTCGCAGCGCTTCCACTCGAAGAACGTCTGACCCGTCGAATCATCGACGGCGAGCGAAAAGGACTTGAAGGCGACCTAGACGAAGCGATTGCATCGGGGCTTTCCGCATTAGACATCATCAACCGCCTACTTCTCGCTGGTATGCAGACCGTTGGCGAACTGTTTGGCAAGGGCGAGATGCAGCTTCCGTTCGTACTGCAGTCAGCCGAAGTGATGAAGGCGGCTGTTGCGCACCTTGAACCGCTGATCGAAAAGACCGACGAGTCAGGTAAGGGCAAAATCCTCCTCGCCACCGTTCGCGGCGACGTTCACGACATCGGTAAGAACCTGGTCGAGATCATCTTGGCAAACAACGGTTATGACACGGTGAACATTGGAATCAAGCAGCCGATTAACGAAATCTTGGCCGCTGCCGAGGAGCACAACGTCGACGTAATCGGCATGAGCGGGCTTTTGGTCAAGTCGACCATCATCATGAAGGAAAACCTTGAGGAAATGAACGCTCGCGGCGTTGCTAACCGCTGGCCGGTAATCCTCGGTGGTGCCGCTTTGACCAGAGCCTTCGTTGAGGAAGATCTTGCCGAAGTATTCGACGGTGAGGTTCGTTACGCTCGTGATGCATTCGAAGGGCTAAGCCTTATGGATTCCATCATGGCGGTAAAGCGAGGAGTAGCTGGAGCAGAGCTTCCAAAGCTCCGAAAGCGTTTGGTTCCGACCGGATCAAGGCTTCAATTGACTCCAGACGACGAACTACCAGCGCGGTCCGATGTGAGCAGCGAGAACCGCATTCCCGAGCCACCATTCTGGGGACCAAGAGTTATCAAGGGAATTCCTCTTCGAGACTTTGCTAACTTCCTAGACGAACGTGCTACGTTTATGGGCCAGTGGGGTCTAAAGCCTTCGCGTGGTCAGGATGGTGTTTCGTATGAACAATTGGTTGAGACCGAAGGGCGCCCGAGATTACGTGCTTGGTTGGAGCGCATTCAAACCGAGTCACTAATGAATCCTGCGGTAGTCTACGGCTACTTCCCGGCCTACAGCGACGGTAATGACCTCGTCATCCTGCATCACCCAGGAGGAGAAGGGGAGCCGTTCACCGAGCGCATGCGCTTCTCATTCCCTCGTCAGCGACGTGACCGTCACCTCTGCCTGAGTGACTTCATCGCGTCCAAGGGATCCGGCAAAATCGATGTTGTTCCGTTCCAGTTGGTGACCATGGGTGATCACATCTCTGAAGTGACCGCCGAACTTTATGCCGCGAATGCGTATCGAGAATATCTAGAACTGCACGGCCTTTCGGTGCAGCTAACCGAAGCACTAGCGGAGTTTTGGCACGGTCGTGTTCGCGAGGAACTCGGATTCGCTGGAGAAGATCCCGAGAATGTTGAGGGACTATTTAGCCTTGAGTATCGAGGCGCTCGTTATTCATTTGGCTATCCAGCCTGCCCAGAGCTAGAAGATCGAGTGAAGCTTGTTGAACTGCTAAAGCCAGAAGTGATCGGCGTGACTTTGAGTGACGAGCTTCAACTGCACCCTGAGCAGTCAACCGACGCGATGGTGCTCCACCACCCTGAAGCGAAGTACTTTTCGGTTTAGTCGCCTAAGCCGATTGGATTGAAGTCCAACACGCGCCAAGCATCTTGGGTGTATGAAAGCACAGAAAGTGAAGCGTTTTCAAACCTTTCGCCTTCGTGGGGAAGCTTGCCATCGCTCACAACGTTTATCACTCGACGAATTAGCGCACCATGACTTACCGCCAAGATTCGCTTACCTGGAAAAGTTTCAGCCAGATACGAAAGCAGACGTTCAACTCGCGCAGTGAGGTCTTCTAACGACTCTGCACCCTCCGCGTGGTGAAGCGCACCAAACTGTTCGCGCCACCGTTCATAGGTCAGTCCCTCGGCAACTCCAAATGAACGTTCCAGAAGCAACTCTTGTGTTGCTATCGTGGCGCCGGTAATCGAAGTCCCCACGATCTCGGCGGTTTCCATAGCGCGAGACAGGGGAGAGGTGAGGATCAGATCCCAATCGCCTAGCGCAACCTTTGGCGCCGCGTTCCTGGCCTGCGAACGCCCTCGGTCATTTAGTGGAATGTCGGAAATTCCTTGCAGGCGCATGTCTATGTTCCAGTCGGTTTGACCGTGACGAAGAAGACCCAAGACTGTTTCGTTCATAAATTCTTCCAAAAAATAGGTGGCTCACGAGAACGTGAGCCACCTGTGGTGTCCGAAAGGGGACTTGAACCCCTACCCTCTATCGAGGACTAGCACCTCAAGCTAGCGCGTCTGCCATTCCGCCACCCGGACTTGAGCCTTGATAACTTTACCATCCAAATAGGGTCAGAGGTTCTTTATATACGAAGCGAATGGGGTTAGGTTTGGCTTATGGCTAAAGATCCACGAGTTGCACTGCAGCATTTCATCGCTGCCCTCGAGAATCATCTCACCGTTGCTTCACAGCAACAGGATGGAAATGATTCGGCACTTGAGCGTGCCTACCGACTACTTGAAGAAGCATTTCTCGATTACGAAGAATCGCTCCAAGACTCCTACGAGGAACTGTTACCCTTCGAACTCGCCGAGGAAACTGAGTGAGTTTTCTCGATGCGCTGATTCTCGGATTGGTACAGGGCCTCACTGAGTTTTTGCCTATTTCATCTTCGGCTCACGTTCAACTAGTACAAAGCCTTCTTTCCACCAACCTAACCAAGCCTGAACTCACCGCTTTCATAGCGACGATTCAATTGGGAACAGAGCTTGCTGTGCTTATTTACTTCTGGAAGGACATTCAGCGTATTATCGGCGCTTGGTTCAAAACTGGTTTTTCGAAGACTCCAAACCTCGATGCCAAAATGGGCTGGTTTGTGATTGTTGGATCGCTTCCGGTAGTGATTGCTGGATTAGCATTCAAGGACTTCATCGAAACGGATCTGAGAAACCTCTGGATCGTCAGTTTCACCTTGATCTTCTTTGGTTTACTACTTGGATTCGCTGATTATATTGGCAAGAAAACCAAACCAATCCACAAACTAACAACCGGCCACGGAATTCTTTTTGGGCTAGGGCAGATGCTGGCTGTTATTCCTGGCGTATCGCGCAGTGGAGGCACCATTACGGCTGGATTGCTGCTTGGTTACACCAGGGAGGCATCAGCGCGCTACAGCTTCCTATTAGCGATTCCTGCCGTGCTGGCAAGTGGCCTGTATGAGTTCGCGAACACCTACCAGGATTTACCTAGCTCGACTTTACTTGCAACAGGCATAGCCACGGTCGTCTCATTTGTCGTGGGTCTTGCCGTAATCACTTACCTGCTTAGATACTTAGCCAAGGGTTCGTTTACGCCATTCGTAATTTGGCGAATCGCGATTGGTGTACTCATTCTGGTGCTACTAAACAGCGGTGTTGTTTCGGCCTAACGCTCTTCGTCTGAGTCGCGCAGAAACTGCTCGACTTCACGGGCAATTACATCGCCAGTGGCGCCATCAAGCTCGTCGCGAGTCTTTTCCAGATTGCCCACGTACTCAGCCAAATCCTCATCAGACTCTGCGAGTTCATCAACAGCTCTTTCCCACTTGAACGCATCACTCGGCAGCTCTCCGTGATCGAATTGCAACGAAATAAATTTCTCGATTTCAGTGAGCAGCGCGAGCGAAGCCTTTGGCACCGGGCCGTTGTGAACGTAGTGTGGCACAGAAGCCCAGAGCGACATCGTAGGGATGCCTCGCTTCTCAAGTTCCATCGCCAAAAGTGTGAGGATGCCTACTGGACCTTCATAGGTGGTCTTTTCAACCTCTGCGAGCGCATAAACCTCAGGGTTAGCGCTGGTTGCTGTCACTTGGATTGGTCTGGTGTGGGGTGCGTCTGCAAGTAATGCTCCCAGGAAGATAACCGATTCCACTTCAGATGCTTCGATCTGGTCAACCAACTCAGTGGTGAACTGAATCCAGTGCCGGTTTGGTTCAACTCCAAGCAGCACGCGAAGGTTGAACAACTCTGCCATGTCTGGCCTGTAGATAACTGCACCGGGCCAACGTAGAGCACGCTGGCCTTCACCGTCGAAGTACACCTGAGGGCGTGCGAATTGAAAGTCGTAATAATCCTGGGACTCAATCTCAAATTCAGGATTAGCCCCAACGGCGTCTAAAAGGAAGCGTGCTGTGCCACTTGCGGCTTCACCGGCGTCGTTCCAGCCTTCAAACGCGACGATAAGCGTTTTTCCAGAAAACATCTCCACCTAGTACATCCCATTCCGCGCGTTCAGAACACCAATTCTAGACTCTCGCTGGAAGGTAAACTTCTTGCATGCTATTCAACCGCCTGCCCAAAGCAGTCCTGTGGGACATGGATGGAACCCTAATTGACTCTGAGCCGCACTGGCTCAAATCCGAACGACAGTTGGCTGAAAAACTTGGAGCAAGCTGGTCAGAAGAAGATGGCCTCGAGCTGGTTGGACTTAGCCTTACAGCTTCAACAAAACTTTTCGCTGAAAAGCTTGGCGTGGATATGCCGCATGATGAAATTCTTTCGGAGTTAACTACTTCAGTTAGCCAATCCCTAGAGAAGGAAATCCTTTGGCGACCAGGCGCTCAGGAACTATTGCGCCTACTTCGAAAGAAGAAGGTGAAGACGGCATTAGTGACCATGTCCCTGCGTCACATGGCGCAACAGGTCGTCGATGCAATTCCATTCGACGCCTTCGACTTGATTGTGGCCGGTGACGACGTCGTCCATGGGAAGCCGCACCCAGAACCGTATCTAAAGGCGGCAATGCTTCTAGGCGTGAAACCTGAAGAGTGTGTGGCCTTCGAAGATTCAATCTCGGGAATCCTAAGCGCCGAAGCCGCGGGCACCAAAGCTGTTGGTATTCCCAATGTAGTGATCATCCCCGCACGCGATGATCGTATCCTGTGGGACTCCCTGCAAGGTAAAACCATGAAAGACCTGAAGGGCCTATTCAATTGACAGACAACTATCGCGAACAGGCAACCGGACCATTTGCAGCAGGAGACAAAGTTCAGCTCACCGGCCCTAAGGGGCGCCTATACACAATCACTTTGGCTGAGGGTGGTTCGTTCGGAACACACCGAGGCGACATTTACCATGATTCGATCATTGGACAGCCCGAGGGATCGGTCATCACTAACCAGCATGGTGTTGAATACCTAGCGTTCCGTCCTTTGCTAACCGACTTTGTGATGTCTATGCCGCGCGGGGCTGCCATTATTTATCCGAAGGATTCTGCACAAATAATCGTCGAAGCCGACATCTTCCCAGGCGCACGAGTCATCGAGGCCGGCGTTGGCTCGGGTGCTCTTTCGCTCTATCTACTTCGAGCAATCGGCGAGCATGGTAGTCTGCACAGCTTTGAGCGCCGCGAGGAGTTTGCGCAAATCGCCAGAGCCAACGTAATTACTCACACCGGTCGTGACCCGAAGAACTGGGAGATTCACATCGGTGACCTCCAGGACGAACTGCCAAAACACGTGAGCACCGGTCAGGCAGATCGTTGCGTTCTGGACATGCTCGCTCCATGGGAATGTGTTGATGCTGTAGCCGACGCTCTAATTCCTGGTGGCTTGGTTTTGGGCTACGTTGCAACCGTTACGCAGCTCTCTCGCTTCGTTGAGGCTCTGCGCAGTTCAGGCCACTTTGCCGAGCCGCAGGCTTGGGAAAGTATGGTTAGAGGCTGGCATCTGGAAGGTTTGGCCGTACGCCCGGAACACCGGATGATCGGGCACACCGGTTTTCTAGTGACCGCGAGACGTATCGCACCAAATACCGTGCTACCGAGTTTTAAGGCCCGAGCCGCAAAAAACAATGCTTCGGATGAAGACCTAGCGGTCTGGAACCCTGAACACCTCGAAACGAGAAAAGTTAGCGAGAAAAAGCTTCGCAAAACAGTACGAAATGCCGAGAGTTCGGCGGCCTCCAAACTAGACCAAAACCTCTAATCCTTTGTTTTACAAACTAAAATTGGCTAGAAACCTAAAGAAAGACTTCGTTTTGAAGAAAACCCTCACAGCTGCTCTACTTGCACTGACCTTGACCGCAGGCCTCACCGGTTGTTCAACCTTAACTCCAGATCAGCAGATGTTCGAAACCTTGAAGGTTACCTGCCCGGTTGACGAGAAAGATCAGGTTTCAACCACCGACGTGGAAAAAGTTAAAGTCTCTACTGACCTAGCCAAGGCACCTACCGTAGAGTTCCTTTCACCACTCGACTCAACTGTTTCGAAGATTCAGACCACCGTTGTAGTTGAGGGTAAGGGTCCAAAGTTTACCGGCGGCCAGTTCGTGACTTGGGAGTACACCGTATTCGACGGCACCTCGAAGAGCCAAATCTCGGCAACCCCTTACGACGGAACCGACTCCCAACAAATGATGATTCCTGCCCAGGGTGAACTATGCACTTCGCTGACCGGTGTTCGTGAGGGTTCGCGAGTTGCTTTACTTGTTCCTAGCTCAATTGCTGGTGCGGCCACTGGTTGTGAAGATGAAACCAAAGACGAAACTGGCTCCTGCCCACCGGCCTCACAACTATGGGTTTTCGACATAAAGAAAATCTTCCTCCCTAAGGCTGTTGGTGACGAGAAGGCTGCCGCGAACGGTCTTCCAACTGTGACCCGTGACACCAACGGTGTTCCTAGCGTTACGATTCCAAAGGCTCCAGCACCTACTGAGTTTGCGGTCAGCGCCACTATCGAAGGTAAGGGTTCTGTAGTCAAGGATGGCCAGTCGGTCCTACTTCACTACAGCGGTTACCTATGGTCGGACGGAACTAAGTTCGACTCTTCTTGGGAAGGTGACAACGGCGACATCGGTCAGCCTTTGGCAGCAGTTCTAGACGACTCTCACTTCATCCCTGGCTTCGTGAAGGCCGTTGTAGGCGCCAAGGTTGGTTCGCAGGTCATAACCGTGATTCCTGCTGACCTAGCCTATGGTGCAACCGGTAATGGAAGCATCCCTGGCAACGCCACTCTGGTATTCGTAATCGACGTTCTAGGCGTAATCAAGTAACACCATGACAGCGGACAATGCGGATTGGAAGCTGGACCCCGACGATCAGTCTGAACGTCTGTATAGCCTGACGCTTGCACTTCTTCAAACAGAAGTTGGACTCACCAAGGAAGAGATTTTCTACGCCATTCGCGGCTATCGCCTTGACGTTGAAAAAGCTGGCGGCAACGATAGCAAACTAGTTTCACTCAACCGCAAGTTTGATCGCGATAAAGAAAAACTTCGCGACATGGGTGTGGTAATTGAACCGGCAAGCGGAGTGAATCCGGGTGACGCAGACTACCGGTACAAGATTTCGAGAGAGATCTTCCGTTGGCCTAAAAACGTCACACTTTCTTCTCGCCAACTTCAACTTTTAGAGCTCGCAGCAGGCGTCTGGAGTCAAGCTGCGCTCTCGCCGGAGGCAACCAATGCACTAACCCGAATGCGAGCAATTGCAGATCGCGCGGAAGCCTCTCTGAACATTGGTATCACTCCAAGGCTGAACACCGTTGAACCTGCCTTCTCACCAATTCGTCGGGCCATTGAAGACCGAGCGGTTGTGCGGTTCACCTATCGAAAGCCAGACGGCGAGGAAGCCATTCGAACCGTTGAACCCTGGCAACTGGTTCACAATAACGGTCTCTGGACCCTACTTGGCTTCGACAGGGATCGCGATGCCGCCCGAAACTTCCTACTCAAACGGATTCACTCAAGAGTCACCCGTCTCGATGAAACCTTTGAACCAGCTAGTGCAAACGCAATTGCCGCTGCTAAACGCGAACTAGCTGAACTCTTCGAATCAAACGTTGCAAAGATTCTGGTGAGACCTGGCACGACCGCTGCAATGCACTTTGAAGTGACCGGTGTGAAGTCCGCTGAAGTGACGCTGAACTACTACGACCTGCAACTACTTGCCGAGGAGCTGATGGAATTCGGCCGTTCGGTGACTGTGGTGGAACCAAAGGAACTTTCTACTCTGATTCAAGAAACCCTCGAGGCGGTGGTTCTGAACCATGCCTAAGCTGAAGTTTGCTCTTCCTGGTGACGAGCGTTACAACACCCTACTCTCGGTTGTTGCATTGCTCCAGCGCGAAGGGGAGATGCATATCGATGAACTCGCGGAACACTTTTCGGTGCCGCGCAAAACCATGCGTTCATTGCTCGGAACCATCAACCTGACCTCATTCATGCCTCGCAACGCAGAGGAACAGCTCCCATACTTCATCGATCTCGAACGTGTGGACGAAGAGGATGGAGTCGTTTGTCTGGAGCTCGATGAAGGTCCGCAAGGTGTGCCGCTGATTACGGCAGCGCAATCCATCGCACTAAGTTCGGGCCTCCAGTACCTGCGCACGTTGCCTGGTTTTGAAAACTCGAAAGACATCGAAGAACTGGTGGAACTTCTTCAAACAGCACAACCGGACTCCGAAGAAATCGCTGTAAACGCCAACAAAGTTGACGCCGATCTTGCAGTTATCCGTCACGCGATCCTGACCAACAAGCGCATCACCTGTCACTACGTAAACGCCAGGGGAGAGGAGACCAATCGCGAGATTGATCCGTTGCTTTTAGTTGCGGGTGAAGAGCATTGGTATCTTCGTGGCTACTGCCTTCGTCGCCGAGAAGTGCGCAGTTTCCGTTTGGACCACATGGTTGACGCTGCCGTTCTCGATGTAGACCGAAGTCAGGAAGCCTTAGACGCCGCAGTAGAAGTCGATGAGACCTCACCTATTTACAGCCCGAGAGACACGGATGTCGAGGTAACTCTCGAACTATCGCCGGAAGCCTACAAACTGGCCGCGATGTTTACCACAATCGAAGAGCCTGCCAAGTCTGGTGATGAAAACATCCAGGTTAAAATTCGTCTCGGTTACCTTCCGGATCTTGGTCCTTTGGTTTGCCGCTTCGGTATTCACGCCAGAGTCATCGCCCCTGAAGAGGCTAGGGAAGTGGTGCGTCAGTTCGCTCTCCAGTCACTCTCGGCTTACGTTCCAGAGGACGTTGAGTAATGGGCATCTACATTTGGCTTCTCCCAGCCGTAGCCGGGCTATTCTTCATGGCGACTCTGGTCTATCTGAGAACGAAATCCAAAGGCTTAAATCGTCAAATCGACAAGTTGAACCGCAGGAAAGAGAAGTTCATTGCGGGCTTACCAAAGCCTCCTTCCATCTCAACCTCCTCTGAACTTCCGACATTGCCAGCTGCTAAAGCGAATCGGCGAGTGGTTCTTGATGCCAGAACCAAGCAACACGAAGCCAGACAGCGTAGGCTAGTAGAGCACCTAAAGGATTTACAGGCTAAGGAAAGCGAGTAAAAATGTTCAGAAACGGACTCGAGGGATGGCACGTCATTGTTCTCGTACTACTCGTGCTGCTACTATGGGGCGGACCAAAGCTGCCAGGTTTGGCTAAGAGCCTTGGAGAATCAATGCGCATCTTCCGTAAGGAAATGAAGACCATGGGCGATGAGCGTGCTTCGGACAAAAAGGACAAGGGCGACAAGCCTTCCGATAAGTAATGGCCAGACGCAACCCCGAGAAGCGGATGAGTCTCGGAAGCCATCTGCGCGAACTTAGAAACCGCCTCTACTGGTCATTTCTGTTCATCGGCCTCGGCGCCGTTGGTGGTTGGTTCTGCTTCGACCCGGTCTTTGCGCTCCTTCAAAAACCGTTTCAGGAACTATCAACAAACCCAGGGTTCACCGCGACAATTAATTTTGGATCGGTGGCCGCACCGTTCGACCTGCGTATGCAGGTCTCTATCTTCCTCGGCATCATTTTTGCTTCTCCGATTTGGCTCTACAACCTGTGGGCATACATCGCTCCAGCGCTTGACAGGAAGACCAAACGCGTAACAATCACCTTCGTAGCTGTTTCTACACCACTGTTCCTCTCGGGATGCTACCTAGCTTGGACCCTAATTCCGCATTTCGTGATCGGCCTGCTTTCATTCGCCCCCGAGGGCTCTGCTGCAATCATCAACGCCAACGACTACATCCTCTTTGCTCTGCGTGTGCTGTTGGTATTTGGTGCCGCGCTGGTTCTTCCTGCGGTGCTACTGCTACTGAATTACCTTGGAGTACTCACTGCCGCTACCATCCTCAAGGGCTGGCGATTAGCGATTTTTCTCAGCGCCTTTATTTCCGCTATGGCGACCCCGGTCAGCGATCCCATGTCAATGCTGCTTCTAGCACTACCTCTGATTGGTTTGTACCTCCTGGCAGCACTTGTAGCCAAAATATCGGACCGTCGTCGTTCCAATGCCTAGTGAACTGAGCCCTGCCGAGGGCTACAAAACGTTCAAGAACCGCGCCTCGCTTCCTGTGTTGAACGAGTTTGCTGGAATGCTCGGATACTCCATGGATAAATTCCAAATTGATTCCTGCGTTGCGCTCGAGAAGCAAAAGAGTGTTTTGGTAGCGGCTCCAACTGGAGCAGGTAAAACGGTTATTGGCGAGTTCGCGATTCACCTCAGTCTCAGTAAACAACAGAAGGTCTTCTACACGACGCCGATCAAGGCACTGAGCAACCAGAAGTACCAGGAGCTCTGCAAGCGTTATGGAGAAGACCGCGTTGGTATTCTCACCGGAGATAACAACATCAATTCCGACGCTCCTATTGTGGTTATGACCACCGAAGTCTTGCGAAACATGATTTACACGGGTTCGATGAATCTGATGAACCTTGGATTCGTGATTATGGACGAGGTTCATTACCTTGCTGACCGAGCTAGGGGAGCTGTGTGGGAAGAAGTGATTCTGCACTTGCCCAAAGACGTGAAGTTGGTTTCACTGAGTGCTACCGTCTCGAATGCTGAAGAGTTCGGCGCTTGGCTGCAAGAGGTTCGTGGCGAGACCGAGATTATTGTCTCCGAGGTTCGCCCGGTTCCGCTTAACCAGCACGTTCTCTTTGGAAGCGAGCTACTTGACTTGTTCGCAGCTAAGTCCAATGACCAGGCAGTTAACCCTGAACTTGTATCCAAACACCACGCAAAGACTCGCACAGCTCAGGTGAGAAACCCTCGAGCCGGTAAATTCCGCGGTGGCTATCGAAACGAGCCAAAGCTTCCGAAACTCGACAAACCTGACACCATCGAACTTCTCCAAGACGCGAACCTACTGCCGGCCATCTTCTTCATCTTCTCGAGAAAAGCCTGCGATTCCGCGGTCAAGGCCTGCCAGCATGCGAATCTAAACCTCACCACCAAAGAAGACCGAGTTCAGATTCGCGCAATCATCGAATCTAGAACAGTGGACATCGAAGAAGAAGATTTAGAAACTCTAGGCTTTTATGAATGGAGTAGGGGACTAGAGCGCGGTGTTGCCGCCCATCACGCAGGCATGCTTCCGGTATTCAAGGAGATCGTTGAAGAGCTCTTCCTTAGAAAACTCGTAAAGGTTGTATTCGCCACCGAAACACTGGCACTTGGAATCAACATGCCTGCTAGAACCGTTGTACTAGATCGCTTAGACAAGTTCAATGGCGAAGGTCGAGTGCAGATAACGCCGGGTGAATACACACAGCTAACGGGACGCGCGGGGCGTCGTGGAATCGATACCGAAGGTCACTCGGTTATTCAGTGGAGTGGCAATCTCGAACCAGCTACCGTTGCTGGTCTCGCCTCTAGGCGCACCTACCCGCTAATCAGTTCCTTCAGACCAACATTCAACATGGCGGTTAACCTGGTGAACGCGTTCAGTCGTGAGCGCTCCAGACAGGTTCTTGAGACGTCGTTTGCACAGTTCCAAGCCGACCGTTCGGTGGTTCATTTGGCTAAGTCGATTCGTGAGAAGGAAATCTCTATCTCCGGCTACGAACAGGCAATGGAATGCCACCTCGGCGACTTCTTGTCCTTTTCCGAGTTGCGTAGACAGATAAGTGATGTTGAGAAGCAGCTTTCTGCCACTAGGCCACGTGGCGAGCGCGGACGTGACCTTCGTGGCTCAGATAGTCGGAGCCAACTCGAAAAAGAATTGGCAAACCTCAAGAACGAAGTGAAGCGCCATCCATGCAATCGATGCCCAGAGCGCGAACAGCATTCACGCTGGGGTGAGCGCTACTGGAAACTTCGGCGAGACATCGATTCAGTTGTAGAACAAATCGAGTCGCGGACCAACCAGGTTGCGAAAACTTTCGATCGAATTTGCTCGGTGCTTCTCGAATTCGAATACCTTAGGGATCAACATGGTAGCGACCTAGAGGTTCTAAAGGCTGGCGAAAAATTGGCAACGATATACGGTGATCGAGACTTTTTGGTTTCCGAACTCATACGTCGCGGTGTCTGGAATAACGCGGATGCTGCAACCTTGGCAGCCTTGGCAACCGCTCTGGTGTTCGAACAAAGACGCGATGATGATGACGAATATCCACGACTACCAAAGGGAAATTTCAGAGATTTGTTGGTCACCAGCGAAGAAGTTCTCGATGAGATTAACGTGTCGTTAAAGCGCCATCGCCTAAAGCAAATAAGTCCACTAGATCCGAGCGCATCCTATGCAATGCATCGGTGGACAAATGGTGGTTCGTTAGATTCGGTTCTCTACGAAGGTGGATTTCTCATTGGAGACTTCATCAGGCTTTGCAAACAGGTCATCGACATGCTCGAACAAATCGGACGAGCATCAGAAGGCAACCTTGCAGTAAGCGCAGCTAAGGCAATCGATCAGGTAAAGCGAGGGATCGTTGCTTACTCTTACTATGCCTAAACGCATCGGCCTGAGCATCGTCAGTGGTTTGGTTGCCTACTTCGCGTACCCGTCCTTCAATTTCTGGCCAGCCATTCTTTTATCGATCTTTGGCCTCTATCTGTCGATTCGAAAGCTAGGTTTCTGGTTTGCACTCTGGATCGGTTTGATTGGCGGGTTCAGCTACTTTACGGCGCAGATTTATTGGATCAGTCAATATTTGGGCCCAGAACCGCTGATTGCCCTAGCAGCCTGTGAAGCAATTTTCTTCGCAGTTGCCTCTGGAATCATGGCTATGGCTACCAGGGTCAAACTCCATCCGTCAATTCTGGCCGCTGCCATTGCAATAATTTGGACCGGTCGCGAATGGGTTTCTACGCACTACCCGTACGGCGGCTTTCCTTGGAGCCGGGTCAGCATGTCACAAGCAGACTCACCTCTGTCGCATTGGGTATCCGTAGGCGGCTTTGGGCTGCTTACTTTCGTCGTTGTCTTCCTGGTGACATACACATTCGAGAAGCTGCTGGCCACCAGAAACAAAGATTCCGTTACTCGAGTAGTCGCCATTTGGCTCCTCTCGCTTGCGGTTCCTCTTTCTTTATCTTTTGTTCCTACTCAAGCCGTAGGTAGTTTGCGTGTGGCTGGTGTGCAAGGAAACGCCAACGCAGGTCTATTCGCCAATGAGGAACCCGGCACCATTCTCAAGAACCACGCAGACGTCACCAACAAACTCTTGAGTTCGAGCGAACAATTTGACCTGGTGGTTTGGCCAGAGAATGCTAGCGATCTCAATCCCGACGACTACTCACAAGTAGCGGAATACTTTGATGAACTAGTGAACGAACGCCTTCGTAAACCACTAATTATCGGGACGATTACGCACACAGACGAATACGCCGAAATCTACAACAGCTCGAAACTTTATGAGCCTGGCAGGGGAGAGGTGGATCAGTACGACAAGAAGCGCCCGGTGCCTTTTGGTGAATACGTGCCTGACCGAGAGTTCTTCTATGCTTTGAGTCCGGACCTAGTTGGCATGATTACCCGCGGTTACAATTTCGGAACTCGCGATCCAATCTTTGAGACCGCTGGCACCAAGCTCGGAATTCTGATCTGTTTCGAAGAAGCAATCGACGAACTTCCGCGCGATGCGGTGGAACAAGGTGCAACCATTCTGGTTGCTCAAACCAATAACGCAGACTTCGGAAAGAGTGACGAGAGCGTGCAGCAATTAGCAATTGCAAGGCTACGTGCGATTGAAACAGGACGATCACTGGTGAATGTTTCTACGGTAGGTCCGTCGGCAATGATTGATCCTCACGGAAAAGTAGTGGCATCCACGAAAGCCTATGTGCCGGAGTACGTGGTAGCCGAATTACCTTTGGTGGAGCAGAAGACACTCACAATGCTCGGTGGCTGGATGTTCGACCCAGCTGCGGCGGTGGCAACCGGGATTATTTGGATTTGGTTGTTTCTTCGTTCTAGAAGAACTTCAACGAAACTTTAGTTAGTGGCCTTAGCGGCTTCGCGGCGAGCACGGATGTCTTCTAGACGTTCCTGAAGGATCTCATCAAGCTCTTCAATCGAGCGTCGTTCTAAAAGCATCTCCCAGTGAGTTCTTGCGGTCTTCTCGTCGCTCTCGTCGGCCACAACTGACCCCTCAGCGGCCACAAGAAGCGCGTTCTGGCCACAAACTTTGCACTGCCAACTGGATGGCAACTCAGCCTCGGCGGCGAAAACCATGGTGGTTTCGTGGCCATCGGCACAGCGGTAGACGTGGTTGTTACGTTCGGCAAGAACGACACCGGCTTCTGATTCCAGTGACTGTGATCCGAGACGCATTCCGCGCATTGTCTGCTGTGCCATTGATTCGCTTTCTGATTGAATTCGAGTACTAAACTCTGTGAACTAACTAAGTTAATCCGATAGTTCCATCACCATAAGTTTACAGCGGTCGGTGACAATTCCATCGGCACCGAGTGCTCTCAGTCGCTTGGCTTCGTCGGGCTCATTGATTGTCCAGTAGTGAACCTCAACACCGTACTCGTGGCAAGTATCAATGAGGCGCTTGCCATCGAGTCGAATTGGTCCTAGATGGGTAGGAATTTGAACCGCGTCCAGACCTTGAAGTGCCTTACCAATTAATCGCTTGCTTCCCAGAGCAATACCCAAGCGAAGCAAAATTACGCGTGTCGAATCGGCCGAGGTAGCAACCCCGGGCAACGCAGCAAGCGCTGCTAACCGGCGCCTGGAACTAAAGGATGAAACCAGAACGCGATTACTCGCGCCGAATTGGTGAATTAGTCGGGCAGTTTCTTGTGCGGCAGCCTGTGCTTTGATGTCGATGTTGAACCGGGCGGTGGGCAGTTCACTAAGCACTGTCTCCAGCCTAGGGATTTCTATTCCTCGGTTCCTCGCCAAGGCCTCCAATTCGCCCAGCGTTACATCGGCGATCTTTTTCCGAATACCCAGGATGCGGCGCAGGTCTGCATCGTGAAAAACCACTGCACAACCATCTTTGGTAGCTTGAACATCAGTCTCAACGTAGTCCGCACTGTGGGAAACGGCATCCTTGAAGGCCTTGACAGTGTTTTCGGTTGCGCCAAGCTCGGTGGTTCCGCGATGTGCAAAAATCCTGAATTTGACAGGGGAGAGGTACGTCTTTCCAGACATTTCACACTCCTCACCTAGGCTAACTTTATGTCAAACCAATCTATCCGTTCCGTGTTGTGGCGTTTATTCACGTTGAATTTTGGATTGTTTATTTACGGACTTGGTCTGGCATTGTTGGTTCACGCGTCAATTGGCGTTGCACCTTGGGATGTATTTGCACAAGGCATTTCTAAACAGACGGGAATGAGCTTCGGCTGGGCGACAGTAACTGTTAGCGCGATTGTTTTGATTTGTTGGTTACCACTAAAGCAGAAATACGGCCTGGGAACCGTTCTCAACGGGCTGCTCATAGGAATCTGGTGCGACTTTTGGGCTCCGTTCCTACCTGAACTCGCAGGATACTTTTGGCAACTCGCGTCGTTCGTCCTTGGAATGTTCATCGTGGCAACTGCGACCGGCATGTACATAAGCAGTAACTTTGGTAAGGGTCCGCGTGACGGAATCATGGTTGGAACGGCTGAAGTTCTTGGCTGGCCATTCTGGATAGTTAGAACGATGTTCGAAGTAACCGTTTTGGTTATCGGAGTTCTCATGGGCGGACAGGCGCGCGAGGGAACGCTGATCTTCGCAGTTTGTATTGGTTACCTCATGCAGACGTCGATGAGGCTCTTTGGGGTTCCCGTGAAGCCTCGTAAAATACGCTGATAATGCACATTATGTCAAGTAGCGTTTTGGTGGCTTGAGAGGCACCTATTCCCTAGGCTTGCGTCGCTGCCATCCACTGAGAGAGCTTTTCAGCCGCAGCACCGCTCTCCAGAGCAATCGTGACCTTCTGAAATGCGTTCGTGAATCTCGAATCTAGACTTGTGCCAACCAAGGAAGGATTCTTGGCAAGTTCGAATGCCACAAGCCCGGCTGCCGCGTTCAATTTCACGATGTCTGCCACCGGACCATCCGCTTGGTTCTCAAAAAGTGATTTTGCAACGTGTGCGTTATGTTGAGGATCTCCACCCAGAAGGTCGCTCAACGCAGCCCTAGCGATTCCCAGAGATGCAGGATCAAACTCCGATTCCTGCACTTCTCCCCCAGATACCTGCCAAATTTTGCTGATTCCAGTGGTGGTAAGTTCGTCTAGTCCGTCGGAGCCTCTAAAAACTAGTGCAGAGCGGCCACGAGCAGCCATTTCAGCAGCCA
>JBEGRZ010000014.1:0-22281 GCA_041180115.1 Actinomycetota bacterium | reverse complement strand
CGTCGCGAACCACCGGCGAGCATGATTGCGATGACGGCCACCAAACCAACCATGACCAGACGTTTCACAGCCGTCCACGATATAGGACCGAGGAACAGCATGCCAAACATGGTCAGAGCAATGATCAGGCTGGAGCCGACGTCTTGGGCCAAACCAACAACAAAGACGCCGACGAATCCAAAAACAAACACCGGCACGTACCAGTACTCACGCTGATTAGGGCGGTAGTTATTGGCATCGGTCAAATACTTAGCCAGAAAGATGATCAGCGCAATCTTGATAATCTCCGAAGGCTGGAATGAAAAACCTGCGATGCGGATCCAGTTACGGTTACCGTTGATTGTGACACCGAGACCGGTGAAAGCCACCAGTGCCTGAAGGCCCATTGCTACGAAGAAAACTAAACCCAACAGTTTCTTGATTCTCTCTGGCTGCATAAATGCGGCCACTGTTAGGCCTAGAGCACCGACAACAATTGCGCCGATTTGAGGAAATAGTTCTGCCCAAACCGAGTTGCCGTTCTTCGCCGAGTCAACTGCCGAAGAGGAAACCACCATCAGGGTTCCGAAACCGGCGAGGAAGATCACGATAAACAGCAAGGTGTAGAACTCGCGAGACTGACCTCGGTATACCTGCCCCACCATGGCTTCCGAGTAATTACGAGCCTCATTGATTTTGCGCTTTAGAACCATCAGATAATCGCCCTAACCGCTTTGGCAAACTGGGTACCGCGATCCGCGTAGTCCTTGAACTGATCCATCGAGGCACTCGAAGGAGCTAAAAGAACTGTGTCGCCAGGTGCTGCAAACCCCGCTGCTGCCGAAACCGCCGCGGTCATGACCGAATCATTGCTTTCGATTTCGACCACCGGCACCGCAGGAGCGTGATGCATCAAAGCCTCGACGACCGGCGCGCGATCCACACCTATGACAATGGCTGCCTTCAGCTTTGACGCAAACCGTGCCACCAAAGGGGCGATGTCCACACCCTTGAGTAACCCGCCCACAATCCAAACCACTGAATCGAAAGAATCCAGGGAAGCCGCAGCGGCGTGAGGATTGGTTGCCTTGGAATCATCTATCCAAGCGATGTCGTTCTTGGCGGCAATAAGTTCAATGCGGTGACCGTCTAGTTTGAAGGTTGCAACCGCTTCGGCCACAGACTCAGCAGAAACACCATAGGCCCTCACCAAGGCCGCAGCAGCAGCCACGTTTTGCAGCAGATGCTTGGTAATCACGCCAATATTGGAAATCTCTTCGCCGGTTGCCAAAGCTTCGATTTCCTTGGCCTTGCGATTCGGCGAGAAAGCGTTGTCAACCAGAATGTCTTCGGTGAATCCAACGTTCCCCGAAGATGGAAATCCCAAACCAAAACCGATAGCCCTGGCGCCATCCTGAACATCGGCTTCCTCTACCAGCGCACGGGTCGAATCATCGGCAAGGTTGTAAACACAAGCACTTTCAACATTCTCGTAAACCTTGCCCTTGGCCGCCTTGTAAGCATCCAAAGATCCGTGCCAGTCGAGGTGATCCAAGTCAACGTTCAAAACAGCGGCGGCAAATGGCTCAATTCGTCCTAGATAGTGAAGCTGAAAACTAGAGAGCTCTACAACTAGGACGTCGTAGCCGATTTCGTCACGAACGCAGTCGAGAATCGGAGTTCCAATATTTCCGCAGGAAGTAGCCCGTAGTCCCGCTGTTTCCAACATGTGGGTCGCAAGCTGCGTCGTCGTGGTTTTGCCGTTGGTGCCCGTTATACAGATCCAATCGGCTGGCTTTCCAACCTTGTCTCGCAGACGCCAGGCAAGGTCGATGTCGGTCCAAATTGGTAGCCCAGCGGCAAGCGCGAACTGGATTTCCTTGGAATCCGGGCGGAATCCTGGTGAGGTGACCACGAGCTCGGGAGCGAAATCACCGAGCAGGTTTAGATTCGCTTCCCAGTCTGCTCCGATGCTATGGGAAGCGCCGATGACGTTCAGTAAATCAAGATATTCGCCGCCCGATTTATCGGCAATAACCAAAACCTTGGCACCGAGCTCCTGAAGAGTATCAGCAATCGAGAACCCTGAAACACCTAGACCAAATACAGCCACTCGAAGATTTTTCCAATTCGAGTGCCAGCTGTTTAGTTCGGCCAGGTCACGCATGTCTTTACGCGTAGGTCCACTCGAGGTAGAAAATTCCAACGCCGCTTAGAACACAGAGAGCACAGATGATCCAGAAGCGAACTACGATGGTGATTTGTTCCCAACCCTTCTGCTCGAAGTGGTGGTGAAGCGGGCTCATTAGGAATACGCGACGACCGGTGCCGGTTCGCCACTTGGTGAGCTTGAAGAATACGCGCTGGATGATCACCGAACCGGTGACGATCACGAAGATACCGCCGATTGGGATAAGCAGCAGTTCGGTGCGGGTCAAGATGGCCAGTGCGGCAAGTGCTCCACCTAACCCCAGCGAGCCGGTGTCGCCCATAAATATCTGTGCAGGAGAAGTGTTCCACCACAGGAAGCCGATTAGGGCGCCAACGATCGCGGAAGCGACAACCGCAAGATCGAGTGAGTCTTTCACCATGTAGCAGTTTTCGACTACGACGTCGGCGAAACAGGTCTGGTTGAACTGCCAGAAGCCGATAACCGCGTAGGCGCCGATTGCCATTGCCGAGGAGCCGGTAGCCAAACCGTCTAGACCATCGGCTATGTTCACTCCATTCGAGGTTGAGGCTACGAGGAAGTAGATCCAAATCACAAATAAAACCATGCCGATTCCGGCACCCCAAGCCATCAGGTCTATTGAGGTGTCGCGGGTGAACGAGATGGAAGCCGATGCCGGCGACCAGCCGGACTCGTCTTTGATTTGAAGCGCGAGGATTGCGAAGACAACAGCAACAACGCCCTGACCAGCGATCTTTGCCCAACCCGAAAGCCCCAGGGAACGCTGCTTGTGAGTCTTAATGAAGTCGTCCAGGAATCCAACCAGACCGAGGCCAACCATCATGAATAATACGAGCAACGCTGAAACACTGACCGCTTCACCGTTGATTAGCTTTCCGCCGAAGACTCCGAGGAGCGTTCCGAGGATGATCGCGATGCCACCCATGGTTGGGGTTCCGCGCTTGGTGTGGTGAGTCTGCGGTCCGTCATCACGAATGAACTGCCCCCAACCAATTTTTCTGAACAACCAGATAAAGAACGGCGTAGTGAACAGGGTAAAGGCCATTGCGATACCGCCGGCCATTAGAAGGGCTCTCAAGACTTAACCTCCGCTAGGTCGTCACCCAAGAACCGCAGGTTTGCAGATTTTGAGGATTTGACTAGAACAATGTCTCCAGGTTCTAGGATTCCACGAATGTAGTCCAAAGCCTCGGAACCTCCGCTGAAAAATACCGACTCGCCATCCCATGATCCCTCTTGCATGGCGCCGAGGTGAATAAGCTTCGCGGCCTCCCCTACGACCACCAACTGGTCGATGTTGTAACGAACGACTAGTCGGCCGATTTCGTCGTGAGCCTCGCGAGAGAATGAACCGAGTTCTGCCATCTCCCCCAAAATCGCGATAGTGCGACGCGAACCACGACCGAGTGCGGCGAGAGTTTGCAGGGCTGCCTTCATGGAATCAGGCGAGGCGTTGTACGCATCGTTGATTACCGAGACGCCGCTCGGCAGATTGAATAACTGCATGCGCCAGCGCTCAGCGAGCGGAAGCTCAGCCAACGCCGCGATAGCCTCAACTGCGGGAATTCCTAGTCTGTAGCTCACTGCGAGGGTGGCAGCCGCATTCATGAGTTGGTGTTCACCCAGGATCTGCAGCGAAACCAAGTGGGTTTCGCCATGTGGGAAATGGAAATCGGCCGATGTGCCTTCAATGCTCAGGTGAACGTTGTCGAAGAATAGATCGGCATCCGAGTTGGTTCCAAAACTGAATTTTTCAGCTTCGGTTAGAGCAGTCATCTTGGCCACTTCGCCGTCGTCAAAGTTGTAAATGAATGTGGCAGCAGGGTCCAGCTCGCGAACCAACTCAGCCTTGATTTGCGCGGTAACTTCTGGCCCACCAAATTCTCCAACGTGAGCCAACCCAACCTTCAACACGACACCGATATCTGGCTTGGTCATCTTGGCTAGGTATTCGATGCTTCCCACACCACCGGCGCCGAGTTCTGCCACAAGGTACTTGGTGTTCTCATCGATCTTGAGAATTGAAATCGGAGCACCGACCTCATTGTTGTAGGACTCTTGCGGGGCAATGGTTTGGCCGTAGCGACTAAGCACCTGACGCAGCATGTTCTTGGTGCTGGTCTTACCGTTGGAACCGGTAACGCCAATAACCTTCAAACCGGTTTCGGCTCGAACCTGAGCGAGCACGGCTGCGGCCAATTGACCAAGTGCCAATACCGAGTCGTTAACCAAAATCTGCGGAAGATCAACTTCGGGTAGTAGACGCTCCACTACTGCAGCCACTGCGCCGGAAGCTTTGGCATTTGCCACAAAATTGTGTCCGTCGGTCACCTCGCCAGGTTTGGCGAAGAAGAGCGAACCCGCGCCCACTAGCCTGGAGTCTGTTTCAACCGAACCGGTGACTAGGACGTCAGAGCCAACTAGTTCGCCGTTTACGAATTCTGCAATCTTGGAAAGTGCGAGCTTGATCATTTACCAACCGGCATCTTTCAAGGCCTGACGTGCCAGTGCTCGAGCGCTGTAAGGAGTGCGGACCCCTCGGATGTCTCGGTAATCCTGATGACCAGGACCTGCCCAGAGAATCGAGTCGCCTGGCTGGACCAACGAGACTGCCTTAACGATTGCTGCTTCAGGTGGCGAAACCTCATAGATTTCGGCGTCAGGCTTGGATGTTCGAGCAGCTGCTACTAAAGCTGCACGAATCGAGTCAGGGTCTTCAAAACGTGGGTGGTGGTCGGTAACGACCAAAATGTCGCTACCCAGAACCGCCTCTTTGGCCATGTCTGGGCGCTTGGACGCATCTCGGTCGCCGTCGGCACCGAAAAGCATAAGCACTCGGCCGGTGGTCACCTTGCGAACAGCAGCCAAGGTGTTTAGGAAGGCATCCGGCGAGTGGCCAAAGTCAACGTACACGCTTGGCGCTCCAGCCGGCGAAACCAACTCGGTTCGACCAGGCAGGTAGCAGTCGACCCCGTGAAGAAGAGCATCAGAGATTCGATCCTCGGAGAATCCAGCCTGAACCAGCATGGCAATCGCAAGACCAGCGTTTGAGGCCATGTGCGCACCGATTATCGGTAATGAACTGGTAATCACACGACCGGTCGGAGTCACCACGTCAAATTCGGTTCGACCCGGTACCTCAGCGGTGACTCGCACCTGGTAGTCGGCGTTCTTGGATGAATCAATAGAAACGGTTACGCACGGAATACCCGCACCGTTCAAGATATCTTGGCCAAACCTAGAATCAAGGCTGACCACGCCGCGGTGTGCCCGATCCGGTTGGAACAGCGCCAATTTAGCGGCTAGGTACTCAGCCATGTCGACGTAGTCGTCGAGGTGATCGTGGCTTAGGTTAGTGAAGCCAACCACATCAAACTCGATGCCGTCCACGCGCAATTGACTAAGCGCCTGAGCCGAAACCTCAATTGCAACCGAAGTGACCATGCGTTCACGCATGCGTGCAATCAGAGCCTGCATTTCGGTAGATTCTGGGGTGGTTAGTCGACTGACAATTACTTCGCCGGCGATGTGGCGCTCTGCGGTGGAGGTTAGACCGGTTACTTCACCGAGTTGTCGAAGCATCGCCTCAAGAATGTAGGTGGTCGAAGTCTTTCCGTTGGTTCCCGTGGTACCGAAAACCTTTGGCATCTGACCGGGCAGATTTCCATAGACAAATGAGGCCAGTGCACCGAGTCGCTTGCGCGGCTGCTCCAGTCTCAAAACTGGAACATTGACGGCACCCAGTTCGGCGATACCAGCAGTATCAGAAATCACTGCGGCCGCGCCGGCGTCCAAGGCTTTTTGAATGAACTTGGCTCCGTGGGTTTTCACGCCAGGCATGGCAACGAACAGGTCGCCTTCGCGGAGGTCATTAGTGTTCATGCTGATTCCGGTAACCAAGGTCTCGAGATCTCCCGAGACGTACTCCAGGTCAAACTGCTCGCGAATGGTTGCCAAACTGACCGGGGCTACTGCCTCAGGCCTAAGGATTGGCGGAATCTGTTCTTTCATCATTACCACTCTGTAGGAATATTGCGAGATTTGGTGGTAGACGGAGCCACACGATAGGTACGTAATGTCTGTTGCATGATTTGTTTGAACACTGGAGTCGCACCAATCGAGCTAGCGGTTCGGCGCGACTTGTACAGCATCACGGCAACAACGTACTGTGGGTCTTCAGCTGGAGCCAAGCCGATAAACGAGATCGCATATAGATTTCCGTAACGATTGCCGTCCATAGTCTGAGCAGTACCACTCTTACCACCAACACGGTATCCGGCAACGTCCGCGGTTCGACCGATGTGACCCTGCTCAACTACCTTTTCCAGCATGTCAACGGTGTCGCGTGCGGTCGACTCTGAAACTACACGGACGGATTCGCCAACCGGAAAATTGGTCACAGTTCCATCGGCCGCGGTGCACTTCTCGAAGAGCTGCGGCTGCAGGCGAACGCCCTTGTTGGCAATCGCCTGATAGGAGTAGGCCATCTGGATTGGGGTGACCGCGATACCTTGACCGAACATGCTGCTGTAATTTGTTTGGTCGTCCCAGGTCTTCGGGTCGCCGAGAGTTCCACCGGATTCACCGGCCATGTCTATCGAGGTTTTCTTTCCCAGCCCGAAACGCTTCATGTAGTCGAAACGCTCTGCACGAGTGTTAAGTTCACCGATTTTCATAATTCCGGTGTTCGAGCTATCACGCAAAATACCTGCCAGAGTCAGGTTCAGAGTTTTGTGTTTTTCCGAGTCCTTGATCCAGGTACCCCAAGGCATCTTCACCGCGAACGGTGCCTTGACTTGGGTACCTACGGTTGCAACACCGGTATCAATTGCGGTGGCAGCAGTCAGAGTCTTCATGGTCGAACCGGGCTCGTAGGTGCTGTTGAAGATACGGCTCTGACGGTCGGCCTCGTCGGAGGCCCCAGGGTCGTTAGGGTCTACTGTTGGAGCCTCCGCAGCGACGAGGAGCTTGCCAGTCTTAACTTCTACGACCAGGGCGGTACCGTAATCAGCGCGTTCGTAGTTCACAGCGTTAGCCAACACCTGCTGGGCAAAATATTGAAGGTTGGTGTCAATGGTGAGTTGAAGGGTTCCACCATTACGTGCCTTTTGAGAAACCACAGCACTGTCAGGAATACGGATGCCGTCCGAGCCGCGCTCGTAGGTTTCCTGACCGTCAACACCTGCCAGGCACGAGTTCATCTTGCGTTCGATACCGGCGAGCGTTGCTCCGTCAGCCGTAATGAATCCGAGCAAATTGCCGGCTACTGCCCCGTTTGGATACAGACGAGACGGGTGAGCATCAGGCCAAATCCAAGGAATGTCGAGCGCCTTGACCTTGGAATAGATCGTGGCATCGACGTTTTTGGAGAGGTTTACGTACTTACCGGTTCCGGCGAACTTACGAAGCAGGTCGTCTTTGTCTTTGCCAAGCACCTCGGCTAGCTGGCCTGCCAGTTGATCAACCGAAAGAGTCACGGTCTTGCCATCAACCTGGCGCGAAACCGGCGAAACAGCGGACGGATCGGCGTTGATGTCGTAGCGGTAAACCGACTTGGCCAGAATCTGGCCGTCTCTATCTAGAATCGATCCTCGAAGCGCCTCAACTGTTCGGGTAACGGTTCGCTTACCCTTGCTCTCGGTGTTAATGGCCCCAGCGCTAATCACCTGGTAATTCAACAGCGCAATCACGAATGCGCCTACTACAACTCCGGTTAGACGACGCAGAACAAGCTGTCTTCTATTTTCTTCATCCGGAGGCAACATACTCATCTGTTGTCCGCCTTGATACTAGTAAGTTGGTGAAGCTTGAATGGTTCCAGAGCCAGCCTGAGTAGTGGCGCTTCCCGATGAACCTACCAAAGAAACTTCCGAATTCTTGGTTAGCAACTCCGTGTTGGTGTCGGTGTTCATGGCGGCATTTGGCACTAGGTTGGCGGCTACCGAACGCTGGTTAGCAAGGGCACGCTTTGGCTTACCGATTACCTTGCCATCGCTCAGGCGAAGGAAAACAGGATTCACGTTGGAAACCATTCCGAGAGCGTGAGCAACATCTACCAGATTCTGGTTCGACGCAAGCGAGTTCACCTGGGTGCCCACGACTTCGGCCTCGGTTCTAAGTACGTTACGTTCCGCCTTGAGAGCAGCCAGCTTGTAGGTCGACTGGATGGTGATGTTACTAAGAACTAGGTTCGCAACGTTTATGGCGAACAGCCCTAGCGCAACAATCACCAGGGTACGAGCAAGTCCCGGCTTCATTCCACGAAGGAATCCGACTCGGCCCTGAATCTTTTCTGGAACTGCGTTCAATGCGCGTAGTGCACTCATGCTGCTTCTCTGATCTTCTCTGCGGCGCGCATCCTTACTGATGCGGCTCTTGGGTTTGCTAATTTCTCACTGTCACTGGCCCCTTGCGTTCCCTTGGTGAGGATTCGCAGGATTGGCGCGTGCTCAGGAAGTTCGATTGGCATCTCTAGCGGTGCCTTTGATGTGGCGTCTGCCACCAAAGCCTTTTTTACGATTCCGTCTTCAAGGGAGTGGTAAGACATCACCAAGATGCGTCCACCGACGTTTAGCGCGTCGACTGCCGCAGGAATTGCGTCCTCGAGAATTTCTAACTCGCCGTTGACCTCGATGCGCAGTGCCTGGAATACGCGCTTGGCTGGGTGGCCGGTGGTCTTACCAGGGATGAACGGGACGATTGAAGAAACCAGTGCAGCGAGGTCGGCGCTTCCTGCAAAAGGCTCTTGGCCACGTCGAACGACAACAGCAGCAGCAATCTGCTTGGCGTATCGCTCTTCGCCGTACTCCTTGAAGATTCGAGCAAGTTCTTTTTCCGAGTAGGTGTTTAGCACCTGAGCCGCGGTGCGGCCCTCGCTCTGGTTCATTCGCATGTCTAGCGGAGCGTCGAATGAGTAGGCAAAACCGCGGTCTTCCTCATCAAGTTGCATCGAAGACACTCCGAGATCCAAAAGGACCGCATCGACTCCATCAATTCCGTGCTCCTCGATGACCTCGCCAATTTCGCTGTAGACGGCGTGCGCAAAGATGACGCGACCGGCAAAACGTTCTAGACGCTTGGCCGCCAGTTCCAGTGCCTTGGTGTCGCGGTCGATTCCAACTACGGTCAGCTGGTCAAACTTCTCAAGAAAGGCCTCGGCGTGACCGCCGAGACCTAGGGTGCCGTCGACTAATACGGCCGATTTGCCAGCCAAGCTAGGGCCGAGGATTTCTAGTGCGTATTCGAGGGCTACCGGAATGTGTAGTTCGTTGATGGCCTTGGTCATGATTTCCCCTAGAAGATTCCAGGGATCACCTCTTCATCAAGGTCAGCGAACTGCGCGTCCTGCTCTGCCATGTGCTGGTTCCAAGTTGAAAGGTCCCAGATTTCGATGTGGTTATTTACACCGGCGAGGATGAGCTCGCGGCTAAGGCCTGCGTATTCACGAAGGTGACCAGGGATCGTGATTCGTCCCTGCTTGTCCGGTGCTTCGCTCTCGGCTGATGCCATGAAGTTTCTGATGAAGAAGCGAGCTGCCTTCGTGGTCTGGCGAGCCGCCTCTAGCTGAGCGGAGATTTTGGAGAACTCGGCTGCGGTGTAAACCGAAACGCAGTGGTCCTGGCCTTTGGTTAGGTAAACGCCATCACCTAGGGCTTCGCGCCACTTGGCCGGCAGAATCAAACGCCCTTTGTCGTCTAGCTTCGGCTGTGACTGACCGCTAAATGGCATCTCATCCTCCCCTCTGTGGTCGATTGCTCCTTATTCCTCCACTTTACACCACAAATGCCAAAAAACTCGCCGATTTAGACATATTTCCTGGGCAAATTTTGATAACAACTCAATAACTAAAAGGGCAAGATGCAGGTGGAGTGAAATGGAGGAAAAATAGCCTGATTCCCCCAGAAACGGCAAAAAAATAGGGTCGACCGTAGTCGACCCGGCATGAAACTGCTTATTTTTTTGGTCGAGTGGAGGCAGCCAAGAAAATTCCAAGCAGCATCACACCGAAGCCTGCAACGCCAATCAAAATTGAACGGCTAGAAACCCCTACCAACAGACCGACAATCCCGACTAAGAGAATCAAAATACCGACGATGATCTTACGTGCCGAAAACTCCACCGCGCCCAGCTTTCGCGAAGGGTCACCGCCCTGCCCTTCGGCAAGGCTGCGCTCTAGTTCATCTAGGAGTTTCTGTTCGCGTTCGGTCAAACCCATAACTCCATACTAACTTTTGGCTTCGGGCTAGGCTAGTGCTATGAGCGAGAGTAGAACCCTGGTGGACTTAGTCGGTAGACGACTAGACGAATTCTGCGCCGAGCGTCGCAACTTACTCTCCGCGATTGATTCTGAACTTTCAGTGATTTCGGGTTTTGCCTCGGAATTACTCAGCGGAGGAAAGCGATTCCGCGCCCTATTCGCATACTGGGCTTGGGCCGCCTGTCGTGAGGTCGGTTCGGTTGATTACGACGAAGAGACAGAACGCCGATCTGCCGCGGCCCTGATCGATTTGTGCGCCGCCCTGGAAATGTTCCATGCGGCTGCCCTGGTTCACGACGACTTGATGGATAACTCAGACACCAGACGAGGAAAGCCGGCCGTCCACAAACGTTTTGAGGAACACCACCTAGCGAACGGCTGGAGTGGGTCAAAGGAACGGTTCGGCGCTGCAGGCTCGATTCTTACCGGAGACATCATGCTCGGTTGGAGTTCGGAACTATTCGACTCCGGAGTTCGACGCGCTCCAAACGCTTCCGTAGCCTGGGCTTGCCGAGATGAATTTGCCAAGATGCGCATCGAGGTAATGGCTGGTCAATACCTCGATATGGTTGAAGAGAACGCTGGAGCGACTCGAGAACAGTCGGAAGCAGTTGCCAGGGCCAACCGCGTAATGCTTTACAAGACTGCCAAATACAGCATCGAAGCCCCGCTGCTAATCGGCGCTGCCTTTACTGGAGCCAGCCCTGACACCTTGCGTGGGCTCTCCGCCTTCGCCATCCCGCTGGGGCTTGCGTTCCAGCTACGCGATGATGTCCTAGGGGTTTTTGGGGAACCTGAGGTGACCGGAAAGCCGGCTGGCGATGACCTTCGCGAAGGAAAGCGAACTGTGCTGATTGCCCTAACCCGTGAGGCACTAGGCAGCACCGCAATCAAACTTTTCGATGAGGTTTTGGGTCTTGGCGAACTAACTCCGGAACAGATTCGCATGCTTCAAGTGACCATCAAGGGCACCGGAGCGCTAGACAAGGTTGAGCAGCTAATTCGCGAACTTGGTGACGAGAGCCTGGCCGCGCTGGCTCAGCTGCAGCTGGAGCCCGTTGCCAAAGAAGCCTTGCGCCAGCTAGCGCTGAAAGTTATTGACCGCGACCACTAAAACGCTAGCGATTGCGCTAGACGTCTGACCTCGGACTTACGACCCTGCAACAGCGATTCAATTGGTGCGTGACCTAGAGTTTCGTCTTCGGTGTAAAGCCATTCGATTGCCTGACCCATGGTGAAGCCGGCGTCTTCGAGAACGTTTAGCGTACCCGGCAGCGATGCCAGCGGTTCCCCGTCAACGATTAGGTGAGCGGGAAGCTGTTTCACTCCATCGCGGTTGATCAGGAAGATTTGGCGCTCTTCGACCAGGCGGTGCACCTTACCCGGGCTGACGCCCAAAAGTTCACAAAGGTCTGGAACGGTTAGCCACTTGTCAACAATTTGATAAACGTCTTTCACACCAATAGATTGCCACACCTTTGGATGTTTGGGGTAAATACGTTGTTTTGTGTGACCATATTTGGGTATAGATATGAATCACGGCCTAATCCCTAATGACACCGAGTTATCGGGTCGCTATCGCATTAATCGCCCACTCGCTCAAGGTGGCATGGCAGTGGTTTACGAAGCCACCGATATTCAGCTTCACCGCGAAGTGGCCATCAAGGTCTTAGATTCAAAGCTGGCCAGCGACGAAAACTTCAGAGCCAAGTTCGTTACCGAAGCACGCGTTGCCGCTGCCCTAAACCACCCGAACCTAGTAAACATTTATGATCAGGGGCAACACGGTGAATACACCTACATCGTCCTGGAATTGGTTCGAGGAACCACACTTCGTAAGGTGCTAGATGACTTCGAGGTGATCGACCAAAACCGAGCGATGGAACTGCTAGAGGCCGTGCTGGCTGGCCTAAGCGCAGCGCACGACGCCGGAATCATTCACCGCGACATCAAGCCAGAAAACATTTTGTTGAGTAACGAAGGACGCATAAAGCTAAGTGACTTCGGCCTAGCCAGAAATGTTTCCAACCGCACCGAAAGCCAAGAAGTGCTTGGAACTGTTGGCTACATGGCACCGGAATTAGTTACCGGAGGGCTTGCCACCAAAGCTTCTGACATCTACGCCTGCGGAATCATGCTTTACGAAATGCTGGTTGGCAAGCGCCCGTTCACCGGCGAGCAGAACGTCCAGGTGGCCTACCAGCACGCCAATTCGCGAGTGCCTGCACCTAGCCTGGCCGCGCCTAACATCACCGCCACTCTCGATCGTTTGGTTCTTGCAGCCACAGAACCAAACCCCGATGCCCGCATCCAAGATGCCTCAAGCATGCTAAATTTCATCGCTTCAAACCAGCGTGGCTTGAACGACAACGCAACCAGAGTGATCACGCCGGTCGAAAGAGCGGGCGAATCTACGGTAGCCATCGACCCGGTTATAAAGGAAGACCTCGAGGAACCGTTCGAGTCTTTGCGCCAGAAGAGCAAAATCGCTCCGTTTGCCATTCTGACCACCCTAGTCATCATCTTCGGCGGGCTGACCGGCTGGTGGTTTGCTGCCGGACCTGGCGCGCTCTCCCCGGTTCCAGAGCTGACCGGCCGCACCATGGTTCAGGCACAAAACGCTTTAGAAATACTTGACCTCAAAGTCACCATTGAACACGTAAATTCGCCCACCATCGAGGCCGGACAAATCGTAAAGACCGATCCACCGGCAGGCGGGCTCATCGCGAAGGGTGGCAACATCACCATCTTCCTAAGCGACGGCCCGAAGCTCGTTCTGGTACCCGAACTAAACGGAATGGATCTGGCCACCGCTACCGCAGAATTGGTCAAAGCTGGGTTTGTGCTGGGATCGGTTGACTCCAGATTCAATACCGCTGACCTCGGCACAGTCTTCGACTACACCGGCAGCGATGGTCTAACAATTCCTGAGGGTTCTAATGTTGACCTCAAGATCTCGCTGGGAGCCATTCCAGTCGTTGCGGGACTTACCCAAGATGCCGCCAAGGCAGCCTTAAAACTGGTTGGGCTTGAAGTTGGAACCGTCACTCAGGAATTCAGCGACACCGTACCGAAGGGCAACGTGATCGAAGTTGCACCCAACCAACTAGATCTCGCCAAGGGCTCGAAGGTTGACCTGGTGGTTTCCAAGGGAACCAATCAAGTAACGCTTCCAAACGTGGTTGGTCAGCGCATCCTCGCGGCTGTAGACATTCTGAAGGCACTGGGGTTGAAGGTTGTTGTGGACACCAACCTGCCAAATAGCCAGTGGGGCATAAAGAACGTGAAGTCAATGAACCCAACCGCCGGAACCGTGGTTCGAGTTGGCGACACCGTTACACTAATCGCTCGTTACTAATTACTTCTTAGTTAGAGACTCGGCAACCAAGAACGCTAGTTCTAGCGACTGGCTGTGGTTTAGGCGAGGGTCGCAAAGCGACTCGTAGCGTTCCTCAAGAGTCGATTCATCGATCGCCTCCGAACCGCCTAGACACTCTGCAACGTCATCGCCGGTTAGCTCTACGTGAATACCACCAGGCACCGTGCCGGCCGCATGGTGGACCTCAAAGAAGCCACGAACTTCGTCCATGACGTCGTCGAAGCGGCGCGACTTGTAACCGTTCTTGGTAGTGATGCCGTTGCCGTGCATTGGGTCAGTGATCCAAAGCGGGCTGGCTCCGGAATCACGAACGGCCTCAACCAGCTTCGGCAGTTCTTCGCGAATCTTGCCAGCACCCATACGGCTGATGAACGTCAATCGACCTGGCTCGCGGTTCGGGTCCAACTTCTCAATTAGAGCTAGGACGTCGTCGACACTGGTGGTCGGACCAAGCTTTACACCGATTGGATTGCGAACACGCGATAGGAAATCAACGTGCGCGTTGTCTAGCTGGCGAGTTCGCTCACCGATCCATAGGAAGTGACCGGAAGTTGTGTATGGGTTGCCGGTTCTTGAATCGATACGAGTCATCGGGCGCTCGTAGTCCATCAGCAGAGCCTCGTGGCTCACGTAGAACTCGGTGGTGCGAAGCGAATCGAAGTCTGCGCCGCAGGCAGCCATGAACTTAATGGCGCGGTCGATCTCCTTGGCCAGCGACTCGTAGCGAGCGTTGGCAGGGTTCTCCGAGAAGCCGCGGTTCCACTCGTGCACCGAGCGAAGGTCGGCGAAACCGCCCTGAGTGAATGCACGAATCAGGTTCAGAGTTGAGGCACTGGTGTTGTATGCCTTGAGCATGCGCCAAGGGTCGTTGGTGCGCGACTCCTGGTTGAAGTCATACCCGTTTACGGCATCGCCACGGTAGGCCGAAAGAGTAACGCCATCGCGGGTTTCGTCGTTCGATGAACGCGGCTTGGCGAACTGACCGGCCATGCGGCCCATCTTTACAACCGGCATAGATGCTCCATAGGTAAGCACCACTGCCATCTGAAGGAGAGTCTTAACACGGTTACGAATGCGGTCTGCAGTGGCATCGGCGAAAGTTTCAGCGCAGTCTCCACCCTGAAGCAGGAACGCCTTTCCCGCAGCCGCGTCGGCCAGACGAGTGCGAAGAACATCCACCTCACCGGCGAACACCAGCGGTGGCTGCTTGGCAAGCTCTAGACGAACCTTGGCTACCTCATCGGCGTTAGGCCAAATTGGCTGCTGTGCAGCTGGAAGCGAGGCGTGGTGGTCTAGCCCGGCCAAAATGTCATTCATTGTTTTGCTCTCTCCTAGCGCGTGCGGGCGCGCTTCTCTTTCAAAGTCGATGCGTAGACGTCCACGTACTCCTGACCAGAGATCTTCATCAGTTCGTACATGATCTCGTCGGTGACGGCGCGAAGAATCACACGATCACCTTCCATTCCGTCGAAGCGGGAAAAATCTAGCGGTTCACCAACGATGATGCCAATGCGGCGAATGCGTGGAAGTCGGCGACCAATCGGCTGAACCTTTTCGGTGTCGATCATGGCAACTGGAAGAACCGGAACTTTGGCTTCAAGGACCATGCGGGCGATTCCGGTGCGGCCGCGGAAGAGGCGGCCATCAGGCGAACGAGTTCCCTCTGGGTAAATGCCAAGCACCTGCCCCTGAGCCAAAACTTTGAGGCCCGTGTTGAGGGATGCTTCGGATGCCTTACCGCCCGAGCGGTCAATTGGTAGCTGACCGGTGGCTTTGAAGAACCATCTTGTCAAAGCACCCTTGAGTCCCTTGCCGGTGAAGTACTCGCTCTTCGCGAGAAAAACTACCGGACGACGCGATTGCAGCGGAAGAAAGATCGAATCGGAGAACGAAAGGTGGTTGCTCGCCAGGATTACCGGACCAGAAGTTGGGATGTTCTCCATACCGCGAACCCATGGGCGGAATAACGCCTTCAGTAGCGGGCCGAGCACGAAGTTTTTCAGGATGAAATAAGCCACCCGCTACCTCCTGCTCAAAAGTCTTGTATTAGTTTACGTCAGGCCTTGAGTGCTGCGCGTGCCAGATCGGCAGCGCCCACAACGCCAGCATCATTCACGAACTGTGCGACCTCGAGTTTTAACTCTGGGTGGAATCCTCTGGCCGATAGCGAACCGAGGTAAGCCTCGCGCATTGGAGCCAGTAGTTTCTCGCCGGCCAAACTCACGCCACCACCGATGATCACGATTTCTGGGTCGAGCACGGCAGCCAGGGTTGCAATAGTTTTGCCAAGCGCGACACCCATTTCGCGAAGTAACTCAAGCGCACCTGGGTCGTCCTGGCTGATCGCTTCGTAAACCTGCTTGCCGGTTAGCTCGCCACCATTTTCGTCCATGAGTTCGGCAAGTCTTGCGCCCTCTGGTTTTCCAGACATCGCTAGTTCGGTGGCAGCCGATAGGAGCGCTGTGCCAGAACCATACTGCTCAATGCAGCCATGACGACCACAGCCACAAAGGCGTCCGTTAGGTATGTGACGAATGTGCCCTAGCTCGGCAGCTACTCCAAAACCTCCACGCAACAGGTGACCGTCGGTGATGATCGCTCCGCCGACGCCGGTTCCTATGGTCAACATCACCATGTGGCTGTAGCCGCGTCCGGCACCGAATCGGTACTCGGCCCAGCCGGCAGCGTTGGCGTCGTTATCGATGAAAACTGGAATGTCTAGGCGAGCCTCGAGTTTCGCTTTGAAAGGCTCATTGCGCCAAGAAAGATTTGGTGCGTAAACGATGTTGGCGCGGGCTGCATCGACAAATCCGGCAGCAGCCACACCGGCCGCCAAAACCTGTACACCTTCACTCAGTTCGTTGATGATTGACACCACTGCATCGGCAATGGCATCTGGGTCAGAAGCTGGGGTTGGGACGCGGGTTTCACGGACCAGACTGCCGTCTTCGGCAACCAGTGCACCTGCGATTTTGGTACCGCCAATGTCAATACCAACCGTGTACATATGTCCACCTCAAATAACGATTTCGTTGGAAAACCCAAGTCTTTCAATTTTATGCGAGTGCCAACCCAATGAGAGCCTTAGTCTGATTAGAAGCAAAGGAAGAGGGCAGTTTCATGAAAACTTACGACATCGACCCAATTGTGGTTTCGACCAACGAGACCAACATCACGGATCTGCTCGTCGACAGGTTCAAAGCGACCCCCAAACTTCCTCTGTTCGGTATCGACAAAGGTGACGGACAGTGGCTGGAAGTATCCACCGAGGAGTTCTACCACCAGGTTGTAGCGCTAGCTAAAGGTTTGATCGCCAGCGGCATCCAGCCTGGTCAAGCGGTGGCTATCATGTCGCGCACCAGATACGAGTGGTCACTAATCGACTTCGCAATCTGGTTCGCCGGCGCAATTTCGGTGCCGATCTATGAAAGTTCTTCACCTACCCAAATGCACTGGATTCTTTCCGACAGTGACTCGGTGGCCGTTTTCCTCGAGACCGCTGAACATCAAGATCGCTTCGAGGAAATCAAGGCGTCCGTGCCTCTTGCTCGCCAGGTTTGGAGACTTGATCAAGATTCAATCGAGCAACTGATTCAGCGCGGCCATGACATCGACGACGAAACCCTCGAGCAGCGACGCACACGTGCCGGTCTTTACGACCTAGCTACTATCATCTACACCTCCGGCACCACCGGTGTACCGAAGGGCTGTGAACTGCTTCACCGCGGTTTCGTTGAGCTGAGTAAGAACGCCATGTTGGAAATCCCTGAGGTTCTTCAAACAGGCCGCTCTACTCTTCTTTTCCTACCGCTGGCACACGTCTTCGCCAGATTCATCGAGGTTCTTGCAGTGCACGTTGGCGTGAAAGTTGGGCACAAGGCCGACGCAAAGGATGTCGGGCCAGCGATGATGTCTTTCAAGCCTGACTTCCTGCTAGCCGTCCCACGTGTCTTTGAGAAGGTTTACAACGCTGCCGAGCAGAAGGCCGAAGGCGGAGGCAAGGGCGACATCTTCCGCAAGGCAGCTCTTACCGCTGTTGACTACGCCAAGCAGAAGGAAGCCAATGGCAAGGCTAGCCTCGCCGTTGGGCTGAAGCATTTCGTCTTCGACTTGCTCGTGTACCGCAAGATCCGCGATGCAATGGGCGGCAAGCTCAAGTACGCAATCTCCGGCGGCGCGCCGCTTGGTTCGCGCCTCGGCTACTTCTTTGCCGGCATCGGCCTAACCGTTCTCGAAGGCTACGGTCTAACTGAGACCACTGCCCCGGCGATGATTGCTCGCCCGAGCCAGATCAAGATTGGCAAGATCGGTCAGGTTCTTCCAGGTACCGGCGTGAAGATCGCCGACGACGGTGAGATTTGGCTTCGTGGAAACAACATCATGCGCGGCTACTGGAGAAACCCAAGCGCTACGGCGGAGACTTTCGAAGGCGAATGGTTTAAGACCGGTGACATCGGTGAATTGGATGTCGATGGCTTCCTGACAATCACCGGTCGCAAAAAGGAAATTCTAATTACCGCCGGTGGAAAGAATGTTGCACCGGCAGGCCTCGAAGATCCGGTTCGCTCTCACCCGCTGATCGGTCAGGTCGTGGTGGTTGGAGACAAGAAGCCGTTTGTTGCTGCGTTGATCTCACTTGACCCTGAGATGCTTCCCGTCTGGCTGAAGAACCACGGCGGAGACGAAAAACTAACCATCAAGCAGGCCATGAATAACCCTCTCGTACTTTCGGAAATCCAGAAGGTGATTGACGAGGTCAATAAGTCATTCTCCACAGCTGAATCGATTCGCAAGTTCGTGGTCATTGATCAGGAACTTACCGAAGCCAGCGGTCACCTAACACCTAGCTTGAAGATTAAGCGTGAAGCCGTTGCTCGCGATTTTGCTAAGGAAATTGCAGCTCTTTACGAAGACGGCAAGGGCAACATCGACCGTGCGGTGAACTTCTAAAACCAGCTCGTTTCACGTAGTTTGCGCATAGCAACTTTGCGTGTTTCGCCACTCAAGCGGTCTAGGTAAACCTTGCCGTCCAAGTGATCACATTCGTGTTGTAGTGCCTGGGCTAATAGACCTGAACCTTCTATGCGCACGATCTCGCCCGCCAGATTCATGCCCTCCGCAATCGCGTGCGGGTAGCGTGAAGTCTTTTCCCAGAGTTCCGGCACCGAAAGGCAGCCCTCATCGATTTCGCTGGGATCGCCCGAGACCTCAACGATTCGCGGGTTGATCAGATAGCCAAGCTCACCGTGCACGAAATAAGAGAACACTCTCAGGTTCACACCGATCTGCGGTGCTGCCACGCCAGCACGTCCTGGTAACTGAGTGGTATCAAGAAGATCGGTGACGAGTTCTTCAACCTGAGGAGTAATCTCGGTTACCGGGTCGCAAACAGTGCGAAGCACCGGGTCGCCGTAGAGGCGAATTTCTCTAACTGCCACTAGTTCTTAGCGTTTAGGCCGTCGACTACCAAAGCCGCAAGTTCACGAGCGGCCTCACGAGTGTGTTCTTTGAGCTGCTTGAACTTGATAACCGAACCGGCGGCTAGGGCTGGGTCGTAAGGAATACGAACAACATCGCGAACACGAGTCTTGAAATGCTGTTCGATCTCATCGATCTTAACCAAGTTTGTCGCCTGTGTTGCGGTGTTCAGAGCCACGATCGAGTTGCGAACTAGGTCGCCGTATCCGTTCGCCTCTAGCCAAGTTAGAGTCTCGGAAGCCAAGCGGGCTTCGTCGACCGAACCACCGGAAACAATTACCAAACCGCTTGCGCGCTGAAGGGTTGGGCGCATGACCGAGTGAACGATACCGGTACCGCAGTCGGTTAGAACGATTGAGTAGTAACGAGCAGCCATGTCTGCCACGACGTTGTAGTCACCCTCGTCAAACGCTTCCGACAGCATAGGGTCCGAGTCCGAAGCAAGAACGTCTAGGCGGGTCTCATCGCGAGAGACCATGTTCGAGAATTCGGTAAAGCCATCGATGGCTGCCGCGCGGTTTACGACGTCACGAACGGTGAAGCGAGTCGACTTCGAAACACGCTCGGCCAGGGTTCCACGGTCTGGGTTGGCGTCAATTGCAACAACGCGGTCTTCGCGCGAAAGCGAAAGAGCCATGCCGAGCAAAGTGGTAACGGTGGTCTTGCCAACGCCACCCTTTCGGGTAAGAACTGGAACGAACTTGGCGCCACCTTCGAGTGCCACCGAGATGCGAGCATCGAGAGCGCGTCGTTCGCGAACCTTGCGAGAATCGCCCAGGTTCAAGGCACGGAAGGTGAGGAAGTAGACGAAACGTCGCCAACCTGATTCAGGAGCTGGACGGTTTCTAGCACTTACATCGATCAGACGATCCGCGGTCAACATCGCTGCCGGTTCCGGCTGATCGAATACGTCGCCGCGAAGCTGGTCGCGACGGGTGTAGTTGCTCCTGCGGGAGATTGGACCGGTGTCTGTGGTTAGTTCGCGAACCGGGGTCGATTCGGCAACGATCTCGATTGCGGCAGTGCTTGGAGCAAGCTCCACGCCAGCTACATCAACGGCAGAATCTGCCAAAGAGTGAGTCTTCTCGTTCTCTTCAGCCTTGTTTTTTCTACGCTCGCCAAAAGCCACGTTTACTCCCGTCGTTGGTTCCGAAGGTCAAGTTTACCCGTGCAGAGGTGACTTTATTCGGTTTCCACCACAAGAATCAGGTCGCCAGCGTCTACTGCTTGAGTCTTCGAAATAGCAATACGTCGAATGATGCCGGCGGCGGTCGCGGTAATCGTCGCCTCCATCTTCATGGCCTCGATGATCGCCACCGGCTGACCTACCTCAACGTGGACGCCTTCAACCACAGTCACGGTAACGGCACCGGAGAACGGTGCTGCCACATGGCCAAGGTTGCCGGTGTCGGCCTTTTCAGCTTGAGGAGTATCAACCGCGATCTTGCGGTCGCGGATGTCGATCGGACGTAGCTGTCCGTTCAGAGTGGCCATCACGGTGCGGTTACCTTTGGCATCAGGCGAACCAATTGCCTCAAGACCAACAAACAGCTGAACACCCTTAGAGATCTCAACCACGTGCTCGTGGCCTGCCTCTAGGCCGTACAGGTAGTCGATGGTCTCAACGTGGTCGAGGTTGCCATAGGCTGCCCGGTTTGCCAGATAGTCCTTGGTGGGGCCAGGGAACAGCAGGCGGTTTAGGGTCGCGCGTCGTTCGTCCGAAGTTCCGGTTTCCAGAACCTTTAGGTCCTCTGGGCTTACCTCGGTTAGACCGAACTTGGGGTTCTTACCGGCTAGTACCTTGGTACGGAACGGCTCTGGCCAGCCACCTGGAAGATCGCCGAGTTCTCCAGCCATAAATCCGACGACCGAATCAGGTACGTCATAGTTCTGTGGGTTCTCAGCGAAATCCTTAGGGTCAGCGCCAACAGCTACGAGGTGTAGCGCTAGGTCTCCAACCACCTTTGACGACGGGGTCACCTTGGTTGGACGACCGAGAATTTCGTTCGCAGCCGCGTACATGTCTTCAACCTTTTCGAACTGGTCACCTAGACCAAGTGCAATCGCCTGCTGACGAAGGTTCGATAGCTGACCGCCAGGAATCTCGTGCTTGTAGACGCGTCCGGTAGGACCAGGTAATCCCGACTCAAACGGACCGTAAACGCGGCGGACGGCCTCCCAGTACGGCTCGAGGGCGGTCATGGCCTCTAGGGTAATTCCAGTGTCGCGAGGCGTGTTGGCTAGAGCCGCAACCAGCGCTGAAGCGGAAGGTTGGCTCGTGGTTCCGGCCATAGGTGCCGAAGCTACGTCAACGGCATCAACTCCAGCGTCGATGGCTGCCATCAAGGTAGCCAATTGACCACCCGCGGTGTCGTGCGTGTGCAGGTGAACCGGTAGGTCGAATCGCTCTCGAAGAGCTGACACCAGTTTTGCAGCGGCGGCTGGGCGAAGCAGACCGGCCATGTCCTTGATGGCCAGAATGTGTGCACCAGCGGCAACGATCTGATCGGCTAGCCCTAGGTAATAATCAAGGGTGTAAAGGTTTTCGTTCGGGTCCAGCAGGTCGCCCGAGTAGCAGAGTGCAACTTCGGCAACTGAGGTTCCGGTGGAAACCACTGCCTCGATGGCTGGCTTCATCTGGTCGATGTCGTTTAGAGCATCGAAGATACGGAAGATGTCAACGCCGGTGGCGGCAGCCTCACGAATGAAGCTCTCGGTGACTTCGGTTGGATACGGTGTGTAGCCAACAGTGTTTCGCCCACGCAGCAACATCTGGATACAGATATTAGGCATGGCCGCACGAAGCGCCGCTAGACGCTGCCAAGGGTCTTCACCTAAGAAGCGAAGCGCTACGTCGTAGGTAGCACCACCCCAGGCTTCAACCGACAGTAACTCAGGAGTAATGCGCGCTACGTACGGAGCGACCTTAACCAGGTCACGGCCACGCACACGGGTAGCCAGCAGCGACTGGTGAGCGTCGCGGAAGGTGGTGTCGGT
>JBEGRZ010000013.1:0-22940 GCA_041180115.1 Actinomycetota bacterium | reverse complement strand
AAGCCAAAACTAATCCTGATCGCAACCGGTTCGGAAGTACAGCTGGCACTTGCTGCTCGTCTGGAATTAGAAGCAAGTGGCGTTTCAACTCGCGTTGTTTCTGCTCCTTGTGTTGAGTGGTTCGAACAGCAGAGTGATGATTACCGCAACTCGGTGCTACCTGCAAATGTGAAGGCACGTGTTTCTGTTGAAGCTGGTCTATCACTTGGTTGGCAGAAGTACGTCGGACCCTTCGGTGAGAGCGTTTCGATCGAACACTTTGGCGCATCAGCCGATTACAAGACCCTGTTCCGTGAATTCGGAATGACCGTAGAAAACGTCGTTGCTGCCGCTAAGAGCAGCCTAAAGAAGGCCTAAAGACCATGAACAATCCACTACAGCAGCTCTCGGCAAACGGCGTCAGCATTTGGCTCGATGACCTATCTCGCAGCCGCATCGAATCGGGTAACCTTGAGTCTTTGATTTCCTCACGTTCAGTTTCCGGTGTGACTACCAACCCGACCATCTTCGCTGGCGCACTCGGCAAGGGTGAAGGATACGGACCACAGGTTGCAGAACTTGCCGCGGCTGGTGCCTCAGCAACCAAGGCGATTTTTGAAATCACCACCGTTGATGTGGCGAATGCATGTGACATCTTCCGCGGTGTCTACGATGCAACCGCAGGCTTTGACGGGCGCGTATCAATCGAAGTTGAACCAGGTCTAGCTCACGATTCTGCTGGAACGGTTGCTCAGGCGAAGGAGCTCTTCGCCAAGGTGAACCGCGAGAACGTAATGATCAAGATCCCTGCCACCAAGGCTGGCTTAGCTGCCATCGCCGAAGTAATCGGTTTAGGAATTAGCGTCAACGTGACTCTTATCTTCAGCCTTCAGCGATACCGCGAGGTTATTGCTGCTTACATCGCAGGAATCAAGCTTGCAGCGCAGGCCGGTCTGGATCTATCGAAGATCCACTCGGTTGCTTCTTTCTTCGTTTCGCGCGTTGACACCGAACTAGACAAGCGTTTGGCCGCCGTTGGAACTGACGCCGCAAACGCCCTGAAGAGCAAGGCAGGTCTCGCAAACGCCCGTTTGGCATATCAGGTGTTCGAGCAGGAATTCGCTAAGGACGAATGGTCGCAATTTGCAGCTGCGGGTGCGAACAAGCAGCGTCCGCTAATGGCCTCGACCGGAGTGAAAGACCCTGCCCTTCCAGACACTCTTTACGTAACCGAACTAGTTGCTCCAATGCTCGTAAACACGATGCCAGAAAAGACCATGGAAGCGGTATTCGATCACGGCGTTGTTCCTGCAAACTCGATCACCGGTCACTACGCAGAAGCGCAGGAAATCCTTGACGCAATCGCAGCCCACGGTGTTAGCTATGATGACGCAACCGAACTTCTTGAGACTGAGGGCGTTGAGAAGTTCAACATTTCCTGGGCCGAACTCGTGGAAAGCGTTGAGAAGGCACTGGAGGCGGCAAAGTAATGACACTCTCGGTCGCCGTTTCAAACGTTATCGCCAAGAGCTCAGCCAGTGCACTTGAGTCGCTGGTTTCGTCTCAGTTCGCTAGCCGCCTTTTCGCCAAAGACTACACACTCTGGGGAGCGGCTGCCGAAGCAGAGAGTTCGATCCGTCTAGGTTGGACTTCCTCCGCCACCGATTCTCGTCCGATGGTGGCACCTATTACCGAGCTGCGCGGCAAGTTGAAATCCGCAGGCATCTCTCGAGTAGTTCTATGTGGAATGGGTGGTTCTTCGCTAGCGCCCGAGGTAATCGTTGGCACCGCTGGGCTAGAACTAGTAGTCCTTGATTCAACCAATCCTGAACAGGTTGGCACCGCGATTGCCGGCGATCTAACCAAGACCGTGGTCGTGGTTTCATCAAAGTCTGGGTCCACCGTTGAAACCGATTCGCAGAAGCGCCTCTTCGAAGAAGCATTCATCAACGCCGGAATTGACAAGCGTGAGCGTATCGTCATCGTCACTGACCCTGGTAGCCCTATGGAAGCGGCTGCTAAGGTCGACGGTTATACCATCTTCAACGCCGACCCTACCGTGGGTGGTCGCTACTCGGCACTAACTGCATTCGGTTTGGTTCCATCGGGACTTGCTGGCGTAAATATCGAAGCACTTCTAGACGAGGCAACTGCTGCTGCTACGTTGCTTTCCGCGGACTCAGCAGAGAACCCTGGCTTGGTGCTAGGTGCTGCCATGGCTGCATCAGTGAAGGGTGCAAAGCCTGCAGACAAGCTGGCGATTCTAGACAAGAGCTCTCCCCTAGTTGGATTCGCCGATTGGGCCGAGCAGCTAATCGCGGAATCGACCGGCAAAGATAGCAAGGGTGTACTGCCAATTGCACTAACCGCCTCCGCACCTGAGCTCGATGCGAAACCGGATGACCTGATCGTTGCCGAATTGGTTTCGGAAGTAGCCAACATGGGTGATTCAGACATTCAGGTGTCAGGTTCGCTCGGCGAGCAGTTCCTACTCTGGGAAGTTGCCACTGCCGCCGCCTCTGCAATTCTGCAGTTGAATCCCTACGACCAACCAGACGTTGAATCAGCCAAGATTGCCGCTCGCGCAATGCTTGAAAACCGTGCACCAGAGTCGCCTGCTATTTTCACCGAAGACGGCGTCGAGGTGCGCGCAGCTGGTTTCAACCTGACTGCGAACTCCCTTGCCCAGGCGATTGAGGCAACTCTTGCGGCACTTGACAAAGACGGCTATGTCTCTGTTCAGGCCTATCTTGACCGTGAGAATCAGGGTCAGTACGCCGAACTTAGAGACGCATTTGCTCAGGCTTCAGGTAGACCAACCACCTTTGGTTGGGCTCCAAGGTTCCTGCACTCGACCGGTCAGTATCACAAGGGTGGTCCCGCGCAAGGTGTATACATTCAGTTAGTCTCCCGAGCATCAAAAGACATTCAAGTCCCTGGTCGCGGATTCACACTAGGTGAACTAATCGCATCTCAGGCTGCCGGCGACGCCAACGTCTTGGCCGAACACGGTCGTCCGGTCTTGACCCTAACCATCAACGATGTATCTAGCGGTGCTGCCACCATCAAGAAAGCACTGGGAAACTAATGGCTCCTGCCAAGATCAGCGCGACCTCGAATCCGCTTAGAGACGCCGATGATCAGCGTTTGAACCGCATCGCAGGTCCTAGCTCGCTAGTGATCTTCGGTGTAACCGGTGACCTCTCTCGTAAAAAGTTGATGCCAGCGGTATACGACCTTGCTAACCGTGGACTACTTCCTCCAGGTTTCGCGCTGGTTGGATTCGCACGACGTGAGTGGCAGAACGAGGACTTTGCCAAGGAAGTTCACGATGCTGTTAAGGCCTATGCGAGAACACCATTCAGTGAAGAGGTGTGGAAGCAACTGAGTGAAGGTATCCGGTTTGTTCAGGGTGACTTCGATGACGACGCGGCATTTGATCGCCTAAAAGAAACCATTGAAGAACTGGATGCCAGCCGCGGGACCAACGGAAACCACGCGTTCTATCTATCGATTCCTCCTAAGGCCTTCCCGCTGGTTTGCCGTCAACTTTCGCGCAGCGGTTTGGCCGACCCTCAGCCAGACCAGTTCCGACGCGTGGTAATCGAGAAACCGTTCGGGAGCGACTTGAAGAGTGCTCGAGAACTAAATGAAGTTGTGGAAGCCGTTTTCCCTGCCGACTCGATCTTCCGCATCGACCACTATCTGGGCAAGGAAACTGTACAAAACATTCTGGCGCTACGTTTTGCTAACCAGCTTTTCGAACCGCTTTGGAACTCGAACTACATCGACCACGTGCAGATCACCATGGCCGAGGACATTGGTGTAGGAGGACGAGCTGGCTACTATGACGGTATTGGTGCTGCACGCGACGTGATCCAAAATCACCTGCTTCAGCTTCTCGCGCTCACCGCGATGGAAGAACCTGTTTCGTTCGATGCCGCCGACCTGCGTGCTGAGAAAGAAAAGGCTCTTCGAGCAGTTCGGCTACCAAAGGACCTTTCCAAGTACACCGCTCGAGGTCAGTACTCTTCTGGTTGGCAGGGTGGCGAGTACGTCACCGGCTTCCTTGAGGAAGACGGTATGAATCCAAAGTCAGTCACTGAGACCTATGCTGCGATGCGCCTTGACATCAACACTCGACGTTGGGCGGGAGTGCCCTTCTACCTACGTGCCGGCAAGCGTCTAGGGCGTCGAGTAACCGAAATCGCAATTGTTTTCAAGCGTGCGCCTCAGCAATTGTTTGCCGCTGAGCAAACTTCTGAGCTAGGCCAGAACGCGCTAGTCATTCGTGTTCAGCCAGACGAGGGTGTCACCATCAGATTTGGTTCGAAGGTTCCTGGTGTAGGAATGCAGGTTCGCGATGTAACCATGGACTTTGGCTATGGGCACGCATTTACCGAAGCCAGCCCTGAAGCCTACGAACGTCTAATCCTAGACGTCCTGCTTGGCGACCCACCGCTTTTCCCTCGCCACGAAGAGGTGGAGCTCTCGTGGAAGATTCTTGATCCAATCGAAGAGTTCTGGGCCAAGAAGGGAAAGCCTGAGCAATACCGCCCTGGAACTTGGGGTCCTGACTCCGCTGACCGCATGATGGAGCAAGATGGAAGGGCTTGGCGCCGGCCATGATCGTTGAACACAAAAACACGACCGTAAGCAAGATTTCAAAGGCACTAGTTCAGATGCGCGAGCAAGGCGGCGCAGTTGCTCTCGGCCGAGTTCTAACCTTAGTCATTCAGACTGACTTGAAGGGCTTAGAAGCCGCCGTAAAGTCTGCAAACGAGTCAAGCCGCGAACATCCTTGTCGAATCATCGTTTTAGCAGAGGGCGCTAAGAGCAAAGACACCAAGGCTCGCCTAGACGCAGAAATTCGCGTTGGTGGCGATGCTGGTGCGTCCGAGGTGATCATCCTGAAAGCCTTTGGCGACGCAGCGAGCGACCCAGAGCTGCTCGTAACCGGTCTATTACTTCCAGACGCGCCTGTGGTCGCCTGGTGGCCTAACGTAGCACCTACTGACCTCTCGGACTCCCCAATTGGTCGAATTGCCACCAGACGTATCTCCGACGCTTCGCAACAGAAGGATTCACGTGCCTACCTCAAGCAGATGGCAAAGAACTACTCCCCAGGAGATACCGATTTCGCATGGACTCGCCTAACCCTTTGGCGCGGACAGTTGGCGGCGATCCTAGATCAGCCACCTTACGACACCGTCACCGCCGTTGAAGTGGTGGGTGCACCGGACTCGATCAGCACCACACTGCTCGCTGCTTGGCTAAGCCTGCAACTCAAGGTCAAGGCCAAAGTCATCCATAAGCCTCGCGGTAGGTCGCTGAGCGGAATACGCTCTGTGAAACTGATTCGTAAGTCTGGCAACATCGAAATCGTTCGTGAGTCCCCGGATGTAGCCACGTTGATTCAGCCAACTCAACCTACACGTGAGATCTCGTTGCCGCGGCGCTCAGACCGAGACTGCCTGAGTGAGGAACTACGTCGTCTCGACCCAGACGAGCTTTTCGGCAAGGTTGTGGCATGGGTCGGCCGATAGTAAACCGGTTCAAAGACGGTGCTTCTGTTGCTAGCGCCGTAGCCGAGGACCTTTTTGCGTTCGTGAAGGCTGGGCTTGCAGAAGGCAAAACTCTAAACATTGCACTTACCGGTGGAACCGTAGGTATTGCATCACTCGCTGCCTCTAAGGCCTTTCCCTATAACGAGCTTCCACTCGAGCGACTCCACATCTGGTGGGGCGACGAGCGTTTTGTAGCCAGTGACAGCGACGATCGCAACGTTCTACAGGCCCGTAAGGCGTGGTTGGACGCTCTAAACCTGCCAGAGTCGAACATCCACGAGTTTCCTTCGATCGACGGCTGCAAGAGCGCTTTGCAAGCTGCATTTCAATTTGAAGAGGAATTCGCGAAGTCTGGAGTGACCTTCGATCTCATGCTGATGGGAATGGGCCCCGATGGTCACATCGCGAGCATCTTCCCAGGTCGCACGTCCTTTGAACATGCCGGGTTGGTCTTTGCTGAACTTGACTCCCCTAAGCCTCCAAAGGAAAGACTTTCGTTCAACTACGAAGTAATCAATTCAGCATCGCAAATCTGGTTCACTGTGGCTGGTTCGGACAAAGCAGACGCTGTAAGCAGTGTGTTCTCTGAGACTATTGATCCGCTACCAGCCGCACGAGTTCAGGGCAGAGAAAAGACGGTCTGGTACGTAGACCAGACCGCCGGAAATCTTGTTTGGGGCTGTTAGGCTCCGCTGGTAAAACGGGTGAATAGGCCGAGAGCCACGATGATGACCACCCAAACGACGCCAAGAATGACAGTGATGCGGTTGAGGTTGCGCTCGGCTACACCAGACGATTGCATGGTGCTAGTAACGCCGCCACCGAACATGTCGGATAGACCGCCACCACGACCCTTGTGAAGAAGAATCAGTAGGGTTAGCAAAAGGCTGATGATAAACAAGAGCACCATTAGTGCCATTTGAATTGCTTCCACGATTTACTCCTTAGGACCTAACTAGTCTATATCGCTAGGTGGCTCTGGAAGCGTGAGATACCAGAGAACTCTTCAGCGTCGAGGCTTGCGCCTCCGACTAGAACACCATCCACCTCTGGCGAACGTAGGAAACCAGCCACGTTAGCAGCCTTCACCGACCCACCGTAAAGAATTCGAGTAGCATCTGCAACGTCGCCGTGAGCATCGCGGATTGCATCGCGGATCTTGCCGCAAACACTGGCAGCTTGCTCAGGGGTCGCAACCTGGCCGGTACCGATAGCCCAAACTGGCTCGTAGGCGATGATGAAGTCTTTAAGCTCACCAATTTCGGCGAGAGCAGCCAAGGTCTGTCGAACTGGTACCGCGGCGGCACCCTCGCTCTCAAGTTCCTCTAGAGTCTCACCCACGCAAATTACCGGAACAATTCCATGACGGAATGCGGCCGCAGTCTTCTTGTTTACAACCTCATCGGTCTCGTTGTGATACTGACGACGTTCGCTGTGACCGATAAGTACGTATTCAACATCTAGTTTGGCCAAGGCAATGCCCGATACTTCGCCGGTGAATGCGCCAGAATCCTGAGCAGAAATGTCCTGTGCACCTAGCTTTATTGAGTACTGATCGGCATCGATTAGAGTCTGGACTGAACGTAACGAGGTGAAGCCAGGGAAAACCGCAACCTCGCACTTCTCGTAGTCGAAATTTGCATCCTTTAGAGTCCAAGCAAGCTTCTGAACAAGCGCGATGCCCTGCTGGTGGTCAAGGTTCATCTTCCAGTTACCAGCGATGAACGGTATGCGTTTAGTCATTTAGTACCTCCAGGCCAGGTAGTGCCTTGCCCTCTAGATATTCCAAGCTCGCACCGCCACCGGTGGAGATGTGTCCAAATTCTTCATCCTTGAATCCTAGGATGCGAACGGCAGCAGCGGAGTCGCCACCGCCAACCACTGAAAGTCCCTGAACCTTTGTAAGTGCTCCGGCTACAGCGCGAGTTCCGCCTGCGAATGCATCGATCTCGAATACACCCATTGGGCCGTTCCAGAAGACGGTCTTAGAGTCCGCGATTACCGATGCGAAGTGCTTTGCCGATTCAGGGCCGATGTCCAGGCCTAGACCAGACGCTCCAAATGGCGACGATTCGATTGCGTCGGCAGCAGTAATCGCGACTTCAGCATCAGCACCAAACTTGCTGGCGACCACGATATCGGTTGGCAGCACGATCTCGACACCAAGTTCCTTAGCGCGAGCGAGGTAACCGTTCACGGTAGGAATCTGGTCAACTTCTAGGAGCGAAGAAGCTACTTTGTGGCCGAGCGCAGCGAGGAAAGTGAACACCATTCCGCCTCCGATAAGAAGTTTGTCTACGGAAGGTAGCAGGTGGTCGATAACACCGAGTTTGTCGGACACCTTAGAGCCACCTAGGACGACCGCGTACGGGCGCTCTGGGTGGCTTGTTAGGCGTTTCATGACGTCCAGCTCCTTTTCAACCAAGAAGCCTGCGTAAGAAGGTAGTAACTGCGCTAGTTCGTAAACAGAGGCCTGTTTGCGATGAACAACACCGAAACCATCAGATACGAAGATGTCGCCGAAAGCAGCCAATTTGGAAGCAAATTCGCGGCGGACGCTCTCGTCCTTTGAAGTTTCCTCGGGGTTGAAGCGGAGGTTCTCGAGAACTACTACTCCCCCCTTGTCTAGAACCTTTAGGGCGCCTTCGGCACGAACGCCAACGGTATCGGATGCGAATAGCACCGGCTGTCCGAGTAGTTCGCTCAGGCGATCGGCTGCCGGCTCCAGCGAATACTTGTCGTCAGGTGCACCCTCTGGGCGACCAAGGTGGCTGATTACAACCACCTTGGCGCCTTGCTCTACTAGATACTTGATGGTTGGCAAAGAGGCAACGATTCGCCCGTCGTCGGTAATTCGCTTACCGTCTAGGGGAACGTTCAAGTCGCAACGAATTACGACGCGCTTGCCATCCAGGGAGCCGAGCTCAGAGAGTTTACGCACTTGACTACTTACTACTGTATTAGAGCTTCGAAGCTACTAGTTCGGTTAGCTCAACTAGACGGTTTGAGTAGCCCCACTCGTTGTCGTACCAAGAAGAAATCTTCACGGTCTTACCGATTACCTTGATTAGGCCGGCGTCAACGATTGACGAGTGTGGGTCGGTAACGATGTCGCTAGAGACGATTGGGTCCTCGGTGTAAGCCAGAATGCCCTTTAGTGGACCACTTGCAGCAGCCTCCTTGTAAGCAGCCTTGATTTCCTCGACTGTAACTTCCTTCTTCGAAACCAGGGTTAGGTCAGTGATCGAACCGGTTGGTACTGGAACGCGAAGTGCGTAGCCGTCTAGCTTGCCCTTTAGCTCAGGAAGCACTAGACCGATTGCCTTAGCTGCGCCAGTCGACGAAGGGACGATGTTAAGAGCTGCGGCACGCGCACGACGTAGATCGCCGTGTGGACCATCCTGTAGGTTCTGGTCTGCGGTGTAGGCATGGATTGTGGTCATTAGACCGTTCTCGATACCGAACTTGTCGTTGAAGACCTTGGCGAAGGGAGCCAAGCAGTTGGTGGTACACGACGCGTTCGAGATGATGTGGTGCTTCTCGTTGTCGTACAGGTCGTCGTTTACACCGATCACGAAAGTGCCGTCTTCACCGGTTGCTGGAGCCGAGATGATTACCTTCTTGGCGCCAGCTTTGATGTGAGCAGCAGCCTTGTCAGCGTCAGTGAAACGACCGGTCGACTCGATAACGATGTCAACGCCTAGTTCTCCCCAAGGTAAGTCTTCAGGGTTACGCTCGGCAAGAACCTTGATGACGTTTCCGCCAACGATGATGTTCTGGCCATCAACAGATACGTCCTGGTTTAGACGACCGGTTACCGAGTCGTATTTCAACAGGTGAGCTAGCGACGCTGGGTCACTAAGGTCGTTTACAGCAACGATCTGTAGGTCAGTTCCCTTGGCAAGTTCTGCGCGAAGGTAGTTACGGCCAATACGACCGAAACCGTTAATACCAATACGAGTGGTCATTTATTTCTCCCAATTTCGCTCCAACTATTTAGTTGAAGTGCGTTAGACGGTTGATTACAAACAATCGACTTTGCGACGCTTCATTGGGTGCAATAAGTCTGCTCTTAGCCTAGCAAAAGCCCTTCGGTTTTTGTGCGAGCGGCGTCAAATCGCGCCTGTACATCGATCCAGTTGACGATGTTCCAGAAAGCCTTTACGTAGTCGCCCTTCACGTTGACGTAGTCGAGGTAGAACGCATGCTCCCACATGTCCAACATCAGTAGCGGGATCGATGCAGTAGCAATGTTGCTCTGCTGGTCATAAAGCTGCTCGATGATAAGGCGCTTACCAATCGAATCCCAAGCTAGGAATGCCCAACCACTACCCTGAATGCCAAGTGCTGCGGCGTTGAAGTGTGCTTGGAAAGCCGCGAATGAACCAAAGTACTCGTCGATTGCAGCTGCAAGTTCTCCCTCTGGCCCACCGCTGTTCGGCGAAAGGTTCTTCCAGAAGATCGAGTGGTTGATGTGGCCAGAAAGGTGGAACGCAAGGTCCTTCTGCAACTTGTTGATGTTTGCGAAGTCGTTCTTTTCACGCGCCTCGGCAAGCTGCTCCAGAGCGGTGTTGGCACCGGTTACGTAAGCCTGGTGGTGCTTAGAGTGGTGAAGCTCCATGATGCGGCCCGAAATGCTTGGCTCAAGCTGGCCGTAGTCGTAGCTAAGTTCAGGGAGTACGTACTTTTCCATGGTTCCTTTTTCTCTTTATTCTTCGTTTAAGTAGGCTTCGGTGTTTGGTATTCCCAAATCTTCCGCACGTTTGTCTGCCATTGCCAACAATCGACGAATTCGGCCTGCGACGGCGTCTTTGGTCATCGGTGGATTAGATAGGTGTCCGAGCTCATCCAGGGACGCCTGCTTGTGTTGTAGTCGCAACTCCCCTGCGTATTTGAGGTGTTTTGGTATGTCATCGCCCAAAATTTCGAGGGCGCGGGCAACTCGGGCTCCCGCTGCTACGGCAGCCTGGGCCGAACGGCGCAAGTTGGCGTCGTCGAAGTTCGCAAGACGGTTAGCGGTGGCTCGAACCTCACGTTTGGCGCGAAGCGAATCCCACTTCTCTTGCACGTTCTTGGCTCCAATTAACTTCAGCAGCAAGCTAATGTCATCGCCCTCGCGAATGACCACGCGGTGTACGTTACGCACCTCGCGAGACTTCGCACCGGCGATACCGAGACGCTTTGCTAAACCAACTAGAGACGATGCAGCTTCATTACTAGGGCAGGTAACCTCTAGAGCTGAGGAGCGGCCAGGGTCGGTGAGTGAACCATGCGCAAGGATGGCTCCTCGCCATACAGCTGCGGCGACCTCGATGGTGTCGGAAACAAAGCGCGAGTGGATACCACGTACCGGCTTGCCGGTTGGGTAATAGAGACCGGTTTGGCGAACTAGCAAATCGGTCTGCTTCACAACGCGCAGGTTGTGCTTCATGGATTTGCGAATACCGGTGGCGTGCAGGATGTCGATGCCAGATTCGATTCCGAACAGTGACTTGATGTCAGCCTTGACTCGATTTGCCAGACTGGCCGAATCAAATTCGGCTTCCAAAATCATGGTTGCATTGACCACGTGAATTGACGACGTGAATCGCAGAATTACAGAGAGCTCTGCGAGTCGAAGTTCAGCCTTGGTGGTCTTCAATCGGGTCAACTCGTATTTGAGTTCAGAGGTAAGCGCCATCGCTACTCCCTTCCCAGATCTCGATGTTTCAAAGTTACTGATATTTCAGGAATCTCGCGAAGCATTTCAGCAATTCGCGTAGAAACGGCAACCGATCGGTGCTTTCCTCCCGTACAACCAATGGCTATGGTTGCGTAGCGTTTATTCTCATTGACGTAACCGCGAAGGACCGGCCCCAGCGCCGCAACATAGTTTTGAATAAACTCGCTGGCACCTTCGGCAGCCAACACATAGTCGGAAACTTGCTTGTCTTCGCCGGTAAAAGGTCGAAGTTTTTCGTCCCAGAAAGGATTCGGAAGGAAGCGGGCGTCGGCGATCAGATCAGCATCGGTTGGGGTTCCGTATTTAAAGCCGAAGGACTGGACTATTACGTGAAGCTTTGACTTTCCCTCGAAGCTGAAGTGATCACTAGCAACTTTGCTTAATTGGTGAACGTTCAGGTCGCTGGTATCGATGACGATGTCAGCGGTCTCACGAACACTCTGCAGTTGTAGACGTTCAGTAGCAATGCCATCCAGAAGTGTTCCGTTTCCCTGGAGCGGGTGTGGCCTTCGCACATTTTCGAAGCGCTTCACCAAAGCCCCGTCGGTCGCTTCCAAGAAGACCAGACGCAGATTGATTGACCGTCCACGAAGTTGATTCAAATTCTCAAGTAACTCGGAGAAGAACTCACGGCCGCGGACGTCGATGACAACAGCGAGTTTGGGAAGTGGACTCTTGGCTAAAGAAAAGAGATCGGAGATAGGACCGAGCATCTGAGGAGGAAGATTATCGACGACGTACCAGCCAAGGTCTTCAAGTGCGTTTCCAACCGTGGAACGCCCTGCCCCGGACATGCCTGTAATAACAAGCAATTCGTGATTGTTGTTTCCCATCGGCCCTCCTAATGGAAGTCTATTGTGCCTTGCGACACGCCGAGAGGAATTTTCAGTTCTTTACGAAAGCGGCGTGAATCTGCGTAGCGAGAACCGGTCCGATTCCGGGTACATCGGAAAGCTCCTCAACGCTTGCCGAAGCTACTCGCTTAGCTGACCCAAAGTGCTTGAGGAGTATTCGAACTTTGGCAACGCCAACACCATCGATGTCTTCAAGTTTTGAAGAAATGGTTGCCTTGCGCTTCAAACGTTGATGTCCGATCGCAAAACGATGCGCTTCATCACGCAGCGCTTGGAGGAGATAAAGTTCGTCGGATGCTCGGGGCAAAATCAACGGAAAATCCGAAGTGTCCGTCCATACCTCTTCAAGACGTTTGGCTAGGCCAATGATGCGCAAGTTGGGTAGCCCTACGGTTAGAGCAGCATTTCTGGCGGAATTCACCTGAGGTAGCCCGCCATCGACAACAATGAGTGGAAGCGCGGCCTCGTTACCTTCAAGCAATTGCAAACAACGACGGGTGATCACCTGACGCATCGATTCGGTGTCATCAGTTGATTCTGAAATGTTGAAACGACGATACAAGTCCTTCTTTGGAAGCCCGTCCACGAAAACGACCTTGGATGCGACGATGCCAGTGCCGGCGAGGTGCGACACATCGAAACATTCAATTGTTAGCGGTGGAGTTTCCAGCCCCAAAGCCTCCTGCAAATTAGCCAACGCAGTGGAACGTGCGGTGAAATCAGTGGAACGCTTGAGCTTGTAGTTAAGAAGCGAATGCTTTGCATTGGTAAGTGCGGTATCCGCAAGAGACTTTTTGTCGCCGCGCTGAGGTACGCGCAACTTAACCTGGGCTCCTGCCTTCTCGCTCAGCCAACCAGTTATCTCGGTCTCGTCGGCGGGCGCCCACGGGATAAGAATTTCTCGAGGTACATCCTCATCGGTGTCATAGTTGTTTTGCAGTGCATATTCCAGCAGTTCTTCCGGTGTGCGTTCGATCTCGAGATCAACCACCCATCCCCTGGCTCCCCTGATCCGACCATCGCGAACCTTGAACATCGAAATTCCAGCGCTGAAGTCGTCGATGGCTATCGCGAAGAGATCGGCCGAGGTGTTGTCGTCGAAGACAACTGCAGATTTAGCGTTTACCGCTTCCAACGCGCCAACTTGGTCACGCAGACGTCCGGCTTTTTCAAAGTTCAATTGATCCGATGCCACTTGCATCTCCGCCTTCAAGTTCTTGATTAGTGAACCGGCACTACCTGACACAAAGTCAGCAAAACCTTTTGCAATCTTTTGGTGTTCGGTAACCGTAACTCTCCCGACGCAGGGAGCGGCACATTTACCCATTTCGGCGAGTAGACAAGGACGGCCAGTGCGTTTTGCGTTTTCGAAAACCGAAGAATTACAGGTACGCATAGGAAATACCTTGAGCAGGGTGTCGATGGTCTCTCGAACCGCCCACGCTTGCGTGTAGGGTCCAAAATACTTTGCGCCATCTTTAGTTCGGCGCCGCGACGAGAAGGCCCGTGGAAATTCTTCTTGTATCGAAACGACTAGGTATGGATAGGACTTGTCATCTTTGAATTGGACGTTAAAAGGTGGATTGAATTCCTTAATCCAGGTGAATTCCAGCTGAAGGGCTTCAAACTCACTGTTTACGATGGTCCAGTCAATCCGAGAAGCGCTACCGACCATTCTTCTGGTGCGCTCGTGTAGGCGAACTGGATCTACAAAGTAACTTGAGAGCCTAGCGCGCAGATTTTTAGCCTTGCCCACATAAAGAATGCGACCGCTCTCGTCAAACCACCGATACACCCCAGGCGCGGTAGGAATCGTTCCAACCGCTGGAAACCAAGTGGCCTTAGACATTAGCCAAGCATTTCTTTCAGGAACTGACCGGTGAACGACTTTGCACTTTTTGCAACTTCCTCTGGAGTTCCGGTTGCAATGACCGTACCTCCGCCTGAGCCACCTTCCGGACCCATGTCGATGATCCAGTCAGCGCACTTGATGACATCAAGGTTGTGCTCGATGACAATGACACTGTTGCCCTTATCAACCAAGTCGCTGAGCACCTGCAAAAGTTTTCTGGTGTCCTCGAAGTGCAGGCCTGTGGTTGGTTCATCAAGTACGTAGATGGTGCGTCCGTTGCTGCGACGTTGCAGTTCGGTTGCAAGTTTCACACGCTGAGCTTCACCACCGGACAGAGTCGTTGCAGACTGACCGAGGCGAACATAGCCAAGACCAACGGAAACAAGTGTTTCAAGGTAACGGGCAATGGCATTCACCGGTGCGAAGAACTCAGCTGCTTCGGCGATTGGCATCTCTAAAACTTCCGAGATGTTTTTGCCCTTGTAGTGAACCTGCAGTGTTTCGCGGTTGTAACGCGCACCGTGGCACTCCTCACACGCGACGTAAACATCTGGAAGAAAATTCATTTCAATGCGCAGTGTTCCATCGCCGGCACATGCCTCGCAACGACCACCCTTCACGTTGAAGCTGAAACGACCCTGTTGATAGCCACGAACCTTTGATTCGGATGTTTCAGCGAAAAGCTTTCGAATGTGGTCGAAAACACCCGTATAAGTTGCAGGGTTACTACGAGGAGTGCGACCAATCGGAGCCTGATCAACATGCACCACCTTGTCGAGAAGATCAAGACCCTCAACACGCGTGTGACGACCAGGTACCCCCTTGGCTCCGTTCAAACCATTGGCTAGCACCTGATACAAGATATCGTTGACCAGGGACGACTTGCCCGACCCAGAAACACCGGTAACCGCAGTAAGTACACCGAGCGGGAACTGAACGTCGACGTTCTTCAAGTTGTTTTCGGCGGCACCTACAACCTTGAGAGAGCGCTTCCAATCAATGATGCGACGTTTGTCAGGGGTTGTGATTTTTTCGCGACCGGAAAGGTAGGCGCCGGTCATCGAGCGTTTGTTGGTAAGAATTTCCTTGTAGGTTCCCGAGTGAACTACCTCACCACCGTGGACACCAGCGCCAGGGCCGATGTCGACAATCCAGTCAGATGCCCTAATGGTGTCTTCATCGTGTTCCACCACAACTAGGGTGTTGCCCAGATCACGAAGTTTGATGAGGGTTTCTATTAGTCGACGATTGTCCCGTTGGTGCAAACCAATACTCGGCTCGTCCAAAACGTAAAGAACACCGGTCAGGCCGGAACCGATTTGTGTCGCAAGTCGAATTCGCTGAGCTTCACCTCCGGAAAGCGTGCCAGCGCTGCGCTCTAGCGACAGGTAGTCTAGGCCCACGTCGAGCAGGAAGTTCAGGCGCGCCTGAATTTCGCGTAGCACCTGTGCGCCAATCTTGGCGTCGCGATCGTCAAGGACTAGACCGGTGAAGAACTTCGAACAGTCCGCCAGGCTAAGACGTGCCACATCCGCGATAGAACTGCCGGCAACCTTCACACCGAGAACCTCGGGTCGCAATCTCGCGCCATCACAGGCGTCACAAGGGATCTCGCGAAGGAAACCCGACCAACGCCCACGCTGGAAGTCATTTTCACTTTCTAGCCACTTGCGCTCAATGTAGGAAAGCACACCCTCGAATCCAGATGTGTAACGCAGCTCACGCCCGTACTTGTTCTTCCACTTCACCTTGACCGCGAAGTCTTTTCCAAACAGAACGGCGTTTTGAATGTCTTCTGGGAGTTGATTCCATGGCGTATCGAGTGAGAATTCAAGTTCGCCAGCCAAGCCCTCTAGGATGCGTGTGAAGAAGCCGTAAAGCCCCTTACCGGGCGTTGACCAAGGAAGCAAAACTCCCTCGTTGATGCTGGCGTCAGGGTCGCCAAGAACCAGGCTCGGTTCAACAGCCATCTTGGTACCGAGACCGCTACATTTTTGACAGGCGCCGAATGGCGCGTTAAATGAAAAGGTTCTTGGCTCGATTTCGGTTAGTGATAGAGCGTGCTCGTTTGGGCATGACAGCTTCTCGCTAAAGATTTTGTTTGGAGCAGACTTGTCATCGACGAAATTTATCTCTAATCGTCCTTCGGTGAGTTTCAGCGCTGTTTCAACCGAGTCTGCGAGTCGTCCAGCGATGTCAGCCTTAACCACCAAACGGTCAACCACAACCGAGATATCGTGCTTGAAGGTCTTCTTCAGCGGCTTCGCCTCACTCAGCTGGATGACTTCTCCATCAACCACGGCACGGGAATAACCTGAGGAAATTAGTTCGTTGAATAGATCAACAAACTCCCCCTTCTTTTGAGTGACAACCGGTGCCAAAATCTGGAAGCGAGTTCCTTCGGCAAAACCAAGAATCTGGTCGACAATCTGCGTGGGAGTCTGCTTGACGATCTTCTCGCCACATTCAGCACAGTGAGGAACACCAATTCGGGCCCAAAGCAGGCGCAGGTAATCGTGAATTTCGGTGATGGTTCCTACAGTTGATCGAGGGTTGCGGTTCGTTGACTTCTGATCAATCGAAACCGCAGGTGATAAACCCTCTATGAAATCTACGTCTGGACGATCCACCTGGCCGAGGAATTGGCGTGCATAAGCCGACAGGGACTCAACGTAACGACGCTGACCTTCGGCGAAAATGGTATCGAACGCAAGTGATGACTTGCCGGAGCCACTCAATCCCGTGAAAACAACAAGCGAATCTCGAGGAATCTCTAGATCGATGTTTTTTAGGTTGTGGACCCTTGCACCTTTTACGTGCAGCAGGTTTTCGGGGTTATGGCGACTCACCGAACAAGTCTAAAACTTTAGGAGTGACGTTCGATGTCTCTGAGCACTCGTTTCAGGTCAGAAACTTCGTCTCGTAGGCGCGCGGCTAATTCAAACTGGAGTTCTGCGGCGGCGTTGCGCATCTCCGCCTCCAGCTCCATAACCGTGGCAAGCAGTTCATCTGTGTTGTTTGGAGTGGAAAGTTTACTCTTGGACTTACCTTTGCCCTGTTTGAGCGACTCGACCAAGGTCGCGGTATCGACTTCCTCCTTGTGGATCTGATCGGTGAGGTCGGCAATCTTCTTTCGAAGCGGCTTGGGATCAATTCCGTTATCGAGGTTGTACTTGACCTGCTTCTCGCGGCGCCGATCGGTCTCATCAATTGCGCTCCGCATTGCATCGGTTATTTTGTCCGCGTACATGTGAACTTCACCATTGATGTTTCGGGCGGCTCGGCCGATGGTCTGAATCAGGGACGTCGCGGATCGAAGGAATCCCTGCTTGTCGGCATCGAGAATCGCAACTAGCGAAACCTCTGGTAGGTCAAGACCTTCACGGAGAAGGTTGATGCCGATGAGAACGTCATAAACCCCGGCACGTAGCTCGGTAAGCAGTTCAACCCGACGAAGGGTATCGACGTCGCTGTGCAGGTAACGAACGCGAACACCGGCGTCACCGAAGAACTCTGTAAGGTCCTCAGCCATCTTCTTGGTGAGGGTGGTAACTAGAACACGTTCGTTGCGTTCCGCTCGAACGCGGATTTCTTCCAACAAGTCATCGACTTGGCCCTTTGATGGCTTGACTACAATCTTCGGATCGACCAATCCGGTAGGCCGAATGATCTGCTCTACGGCTCCATCGCTGCGAGCAAGCTCATACTTGCCAGGCGTGGCCGATAAGTAAACCGTCTGACCAACGCGCTCTTCGAATTCTGAGAACTTTAGTGGGCGGTTGTCTAATGCCGATGGCAAACGGAAGCCGTGTTCAACCAAGGTGCGCTTTCGACTGGCATCACCCTCATACATCGCACCAATCTGCGGGACAGTTACGTGAGATTCGTCGATTACCGTTAGGAAGTCCTCAGGGAAGAAGTCAAGCAAACACGAAGGAGCCTCGCCTGGCTTTCGGCCATCGATGTGTCGTGAGTAGTTTTCAATTCCCGAGCAGAAGCCAATCTCACGAATCATTTCAAGGTCGAACGTCGTGCGCATCTTGAGACGCTGACTCTCGAGAAGTTTTCCTTGGTTATCTAGTTCACGAAGCCTTCCAGCAAGCTCATCTTCAATAGCCTCGATGGCACGGCCCATTTGCTCTGGTGGAGCAACGTAGTAGCTTGCCGGGAAGATAGCCACGTGCTGCACGGTCGCTACGATTTCGCCGGTCAGAGCGGAAAGGCTGTAGATTGCCTCAACCTCATCGCCGAAGAATTCGATGCGCGTAGCAAGTTCGTCATAGACCGGAATAATCTCAACAGTGTCACCCTTTACACGGAAGTTGCCGCGCGAGAAATCGAAATCGTTGCGTTTGTACTGCAAATCAACGAATCGACGAATTAGATCGTCACGATCGATTCGATCACCAACCTGAATGGCAATCGATTGGTTCAAATACTCTGCTGGCGCACCAAGTCCGTAGATGCAAGAAACCGTGGAAACCACAACGACGTCGCGGCGCGATAGCAGACTCATTGTTGCCTTGTACCGTAGTCTCTCCACCTCTTCGTTGATCGACGAGTCTTTTTCGATGAATGTATCGGTTTGCGGAACGTAGGCCTCAGGTTGGTAGTAGTCGTAGTAACTTACGAAGTATTCAATCGCGTTGTTTGGTAGAAGTTCTCTAAACTCGTTCACGAGCTGAGCTGCCAGAGTCTTATTGTGAGCCAGCACCAGGGTTGGCCGCTGCACTTCTTCGATCAGCCAAGCAGTGGTAGCCGACTTGCCTGTACCGGTAGCACCTAGAAGAACCACGTCCTTCTCCCCCGCGCGTAAGCGCTGAGCTAGTTCCTTGATAGCGGTTGGCTGGTCCCCGCTTGGAACGTACTCGCTTACAACTTTGAAGGGATTTACCTGACGGTCGGTTTCAAAGGTCATTCAGGGGCCTTCTTGCTCATCATTCGAACAATCTCTCCCCAAAGCAACTTGGCATCTTTCTTGAGTAGTTCGATTGACTGGTTGGAACTAAGAACCCGGTCTGCAACGTTTGCTCGTTCAGCTGGCGAGACTTGACTTTTGATTCGAGCGATGGCCTGGCTCTCGGTCATACCTCGGTTTTCAACCAGTCGCTTGACCTGCTCTTCCAGTGGAGCCTCTACGGTGACCACGAAATCGAAAGGCAAATCCGATTTCGATTCAACTAGCAACGGGATGACGTAGACGCCAATCCGATCAGCAGGAATCTCAGCCAACTGCTCTAAGGCTCTTGACTTGATAAGCGGATGCAGAATCGACTCAACCGAAATTCGGTTCACCTCGTTCGAGAAAACAAGTTCACTCAGTTTTTGACGATCAAGTGAACCATCCGCTTGCAAGATATCGTTTCCAAACAGGGCTACGAGTGCGCTGAGTCCAGAAGAGCCTGGTTCAACGACCTCCCTGGCTAATACATCGGCATCAACCACGAATGCGCCGAGGTCCTCCCAAGTCGCAGAAACCACCGACTTGCCGGCAGCGATGCCGCCAGTTAGACCAACTAAGAACATGTTTCAAGCCTAATTAAAGAAATGTGGGCCGGATGAATAATCATCCGGCCCACAGAACCTGTTTGTTACTCGGCGCTCTTTAGCTTGTCGCGCAGAGCGGCTAGCGACTCGTCGGCAGCAAGGGTGCCGGCCTCAGCCGAACCTTCGCTCGAGTAGCTGGCGTTCGAGTCAGCCTGAGCTGGAGCATCTGGCAGGGTTGCAGCTAGCTCGTTGGCAGCCTTAACCTGACGCTTGTGCTCTTCCCAACGGGCGTGAGCCTCAGCGTATTCCTTCTCCCACTTCGCACGAGCTTCTTCGAAGCCTGCTTTCCACTCATTGGTGGAGGCGTCGAAGCCCTCTGGGTACTTGTACTGACCTGCATCGTCATAGTCTGCAGCCATACCGTAAAGCGCTGGGTTGAACTCGGTGCCCTCTGGGTCAACTTCCTCATTCGCCTGCTTTAGCGATAGCGAGATGCGGCGACGCTCTAGGTCGATGTCGATTACCTTGACGAAGACGTCCTGGTTGACCGATACAACCTGCTCGGCAAGCTCAATGTGCTTAGCCGATAGCTCGCTGATGTGAACCAGACCTTCGATGCCGTCTGCAACGCGGACGAAAGCACCGAAAGGAACAAGCTTGGTGACCTTACCTGGAGCGTACTGACCGATCGCGTGAGTGCGAGCGAATACCTGCCATGGGTCTTCCTGGGTTGCCTTTAGGGAAAGCGAAACGCGCTCGCGGTCCTGGTCTACTTCTAGAACCTCTACGGTTACTTCCTGGCCGATTTCTACGACCTCAGAAGCGTGCTCGATGTGCTTCCATGAAAGTTCAGAAACGTGAACTAGACCGTCAACGCCACCAAGGTCAATGAATGCACCGAAGTTTACGATCGACGAAACAACACCGGTACGAACCTGCCCCTTGGCTAGGTCAGCAAGGAAGGTAGTACGTCCAGCAGCCTGGCTCTCCTCAAGGAGTGCACGTCGCGAAAGAACAACGTTGTTACGGTTCTTGTCAAGCTCAAGGATCTTGGCTTCAACCTTCTGGCCAAGATATGGGCCTAGGTCACGAACGCGACGAAGTTCGATTAGCGAAGCAGGAAGGAAGCCACGTAGACCGATGTCGACGATTAGACCGCCCTTGACAACTTCGATAACGGTACCTTCAACGGTTCCGTCTTCGTTCTTAACCTTCTCAACATCGCCCCAAGCACGCTCGTACTGTGCACGCTTCTTGGAAAGAATTAGGCGGCCTTCTTTGTCTTCTTTCTGAAGAACAAGAGCCTCGATCGAGTCACCTACGGCAACGATGTCGCTTGGGTCTGCGTCGTGGCGGATTGAAAGCTCACGGGAAGGAATTACACCTTCGGTCTTGTAACCGACGTCGAGCAGAACCTCGTCGCGGTCAATCTTGACAACAGTACCGGCGATTAGGTCGCCGTCGTTGAAGAATTTTAGAGTCTTTTCGACTGCTGCTAGGAAGTCTTCTGCAGAGCCGATGTCATTTACGGCTACCTGCTTGGCCGCCTTTGGGATGTTAGTCATATTTTGTTTTACTCGGGGACTTTCTCGGGCGTAAGTTTCCGAAGAACCTTACGCAAATGGATTCGAATTATGCCAGAAGGCACCCTCTAATCTTAGCGGAAATCAATGGCAGAACCTAGTGTCCTGCACTCTCCCAGCTTGTTCCAACACCGATGTGGACATCGAGTGGAACCGATAACTCCACAACATTTCGCATGTTCTCGATTACCAACGCCTTCAAAGTATCCAATTCACCAGAGGCCACCTCAAACACGAGTTCGTCGTGAACCTGAAGCAGCATACGGCTGGCAAGGCCAGAATGCTTCATGGCGTCGGCAATTCTATTCATCGCAAGCTTCATGATGTCGGCCGCAGTTCCCTGGATCGGAGCGTTTAGAGCTGCTCTGCGAGCGTTTTCGCGAATTTGGAAGATTGGCGACTTCAGATCTGGGAAAGGTCGACGACGTCCGAAGGTAGTTGTGGTGTAACCATTGAGTTTGGCTCCATCCACTACCGCACCCAGGTAGGTGCGAACTCCGCCGAAACGAGCGAAGTAATCAGACATCAGCTGCTTGGCCTCACCATTGGACATGCCCAACTGTTTTGCCAATCCGTATTCGCTAAGCCCATAAACCAGGCCGTAACTCATGGCCTTGACCTTGGAACGCATAGCAGCGGTGACATCCCCCGGAGCCACACCAAAGATGCGTGCACCGACGTAGCGGTGTAGGTCCTCGCCCTTTTTGAAAGCATCAATAAGCCCTTCATCGCCGCTCAGGTGAGCCATGATGCGCATTTCGATCTGCGAGTAGTCGGCACTTAGCAGGGTTTCAAAGCCCTCACCGACGATGAAGCAGTCACGAATCTGCTTACCGATTTCACTCTTGATTGGGATGTTTTGAAGATTCGGGTTTTCCGAAGAGAGCCGCCCAGTTGAGGTTCCGGTTTGAACGTAACTAGTGTGAACGCGTCCATCATCGCCCACGGCCTTGAGGATCACTTCAACCATCTGCTTCATCTTGGTGAGTTCACGGTACTCGAGCAGTTTGGCTAAGAACGGGTGACCGTTCTGCTCGTAAAGCGTGGTCAATGCTTCCGCATTGGTCGAGTAGCCGGTCTTGACCGACTTCGTGCCGGTCATGCCCAGGTCTTCGAAAAGCACTGTTTGGAGCTGCTTAGGCGAGTTTAGGTTTACTTCCTTGCCGATGATGGCGAATGCATCAGTCTGAACCGCGTCAACCCGAACCTGAAGGTCGGTTGACAACTTCTCTAGACGCTCGGCATCGACCTTGATACCTGCGAACTCCATGGTCGCGAGGGTCTTGCTGCTCGGGAGCTCAATCTCACTAAACACTCGAGACTGACCGGAAGTCTCAACGTCTATGGCAAGTTTTTCGTTTAACAGCCAAGTCAACCAAGCCCGCTGCTCTATTGGTAGTTCAGTCTTTTCAGCTGAAGCAAAGCCAAGGATGTCGGAAGCGATTGAGTTGAGGCTGTAGTCACGACGAAGTGGGTCCATCAGATACGCCAACAACAATGGATCGGAAATAACATTCAGTTCGTTGCCTCTTGACCCTAGAGCTAGTCGTAAGCCCTTCGAATCAAAAGCAATCCACTCATTGGTTCTACCCGCCAACGCTTCAGGGGTTAGAGATGAGACTACGAGCTCAAGACCATTCGCAAATGCACAAATCTGCCCGCCCGAAACGGCCACCGGTCCCTTTTGAGCCTGTAACCACTGAATCGTTGCGGCACTGTCTAGTTCTTTAGCAACTGGGAATGTGATTTCCGAGAACGGCGATGCATCGTCAGCCTCGGCTTCGGAAGCCTCCCCCGACCTCGCGGAACCACGCAAACGCAGAACCCGCTCGGTCAGTGACTTGAAGCCAAGGCGGGTGAAGACTTCCTTTACCGCCGAGTCGTTGACCGACCCGA
>JBEGRZ010000012.1:0-24431 GCA_041180115.1 Actinomycetota bacterium | reverse complement strand
CGTTCAACCGGATAGGCTATGACGAAAACCGCGGCCAAAATTATTGCCAGAATTAGGCCGACTGTTGAGGATACCTGGTCTAGCCAGGAAAGCGGGTGTACATGCCCGCTAAACCCCCCTGTTGAACTAATTAAGAGCAAGCCAGGCAAGAATGCCAACGAAGCTGACGTGAAGGCCCCTGCAACGCGATCGAAAAACAATGGCTTTTCTTCAGACAAAACTCCCCCAATTCATCCTTATCTACCGATTTCGGAAGCGCCCTCGGCAGGAATCGAACCTGCGACCAAGAGATTAGAAGGCTCTTGCTCTATCCACTGAGCTACGAGGGCATTCTTGTTAGTTTAATCGAATTTAGTGCACACCTGGCCACGGTGGAGATTTACCGCCGTAATATAAACAAATAAGTGCGAAGGATGCAGAAATAATGAAACCGTCAATCAAAAAAACTTTGGCTATCGGCTTGGTATTAGGGTTGGTTTCACTAACAACTCCGGCTTTTGCTACCGACCCGGTTCCGAGCGTTAACTACCAGTTCGAAGGAAACACGACCGACTCTGGCAACGGATCCACACTGACACTGGCTTCATCGTGCCCTGCTGATCCATGTAATGCAACAACAAGCTTTGGCAGCGCCAACAATGACGGCTATCTTGAATGGACCTCGAGCAATAATCGTGGAGGCGGTTTCACAATTGACACCAACACCTCCCTCACCAACACTTATACCGTTTTGATGAAATTCTCTTTCACGAATTTCTCCGGCTACAGAAAAATTATTGACTACTTAAACCGAACTTCGGACACTGGTTTCTACATTCATAACAGCAAAATTAACTTTTACCCTTTAGGTACTTCAACTAACAGTTTCACCGCTGGCCAAGATTTGACACTTATGGTTACGCGCCAGGCGACTAATGGAAATTCTGGCACTTTCACTGTCTACACTTACGATGGAGCCTCTTTTTCACAGCAGTTGCAAGTAACCGACAACAGCGGCAGTTCGATTCCTTTCATTAGCACTTTGCACTCTGGCGGAACCAAACTTGGTTTCTTCTTCGATGACACAGCAACATCCTCTGAAGCCACCACATCGGGACGTGTTTACAGCATCAAAATGTGGGATGGCATCGCTCTGGATGCAACTCAACTTGAAGCTGCCGCCACAGCTCCGGCGTCTGCACCGACACCAACCCCGAACGATAGCGAGTCACTCGCTAACACAGGACGCGATACCAACTCCCTAACTGCATTTGCATTACTAGCAATTGCCTGTGGTGTTGCGATTTTTAGATTTACCAGCAAGAAAGCTTAGTTGTAAGAAATCAACAACACTCAGCATGGTCTAGCTGAAACAAAACTAATTTGAGCCTGAACTGGCTCTGATCCACGTCACGACTAGATCGCTTTTTTCACCACGCTGGATTTGAGGTTCATTGGACCGAATCCGTCTACCTTGGCATCGATGTCGTGGCCGTCTGGACCGTTAACGAGTCTGATGTTTCTAACCTTGGTGCCAACTTTGATTGCGGTGGACGAGCCCTTCACCTTGAGGTCTTTGATGATGGTTACGGTGTCGCCGTCTTGGAGAACGTTGCCAACGGCGTCTTTGATCACGCGTTCGGTTTCAACTTCCTCAACTTCGGCAGTCCATTCATTGGCGCATTCAGGGCAGACCAAGAGCGAACCCATTTCGTAGGTGTATTCACTCTGGCACTTAGGACAGTTAGGTAGTTCGCTCATAGGTTTTTCTCCGCCCAAATTTGGATTGCGTCGTAGTGATATTTGCCTAGCCCGGTAGCTACTGCTTCATAGCTGTCCTTGTAGGGGCTAGGAAGAATGTAGCTCATCGCTAGGGATTTGTAGGCTTCTTTGCTTGGCGTCCAGAACTTACTGACGAAAGCAAAGTGTTTTGAGACCAGTTCCTGAACGCGCTCGTGGCTAGGATTTACACCTTCGTGCATGGCTTCAGCAAATGCCTTGGTGATTTCACCGAATTCAATGGTGAACTGGTTCGTTTCCTCTTGGCTGTAGTTGTTCTGATACTGACCGGCGTGAATACCGAGCGCTTCGCTGTTACTCATCGCCCTAGCTCTTGTTCGAGTTCCCAAGGCATGGTTTGACTCTCTTTTGTGAGTTCCAGCCAGACGATGATGCGTTCTTTGTTTGACCACTTTGGGTGACAGCTGGTCATGGTCATGTAGTAGCCGCCCTTTTTGGCGCCGTTCATGCCAACCGGAACCTTTTCGATTACTTCGATTGCGCTTGGATCCACAATGGCGGTTTGACGATAGGTGTAAGTGAACCAGCCGTCATTGGTCTCAACGTAGACGTTATCCCCGACTTGCAGGGTGTCGATCTTGCTGAATGGAGCTCCGTGGCTGGTTCGGTGAGCCGCTACAGCGAAGTTTCCTTCAGCTCCAGGCCACTGGGTGCGAACATAATGACCAACGCCGATTGTGTTTAGGGTTACCTTTTGGAAAGTGCCCTGACCGATTTGTCTTACGTAGTCGTTTGAGAAGCGAGGGATGTAGATTCGACCAAATACCTCGCCCTGTTTGAGGTTCTTGTTAGCGTCTTTGAACTGCTTTTCCGCTGGGGTTGAAATTGGAGACCGCTGAGCTTGCTGCTGTTGAACGTTACTGACCACCGGATCATTGACCCCGAGTTGCCAGACTACATAGAGCAAGATAACTGCACCAACTGTGATGAGTAGCTCTCCGATTACACCGATGACGTCTAAGGCCCGTTTGTGTTTAGCCATTGATGTTTGGATCCTCGGCGAAAGTGGCGTCGATGTAAGGGAAAACGACCAAGAACAAAACCGCAATCAGTGCGGCGGACAAACCGATTAGCTGTAAGACTTTGAGCAAAGTACTGCCTTTGAGGGCTTTATAGAGTGCTCGATACATCGTGAGAAAACAAGACTTTCGTTCTAGACTTTTTACTATTCGCTTGCGCGAACGTTGTTAGATTTTGGGCAACACCGAAACAAATCCTAGATACAAAAGCTTGTAAGGGGAAATGCGGTTTACAGGAGTCAAGACTAACGCAGGTGGCCTCAGAAAGCTCTCTGCGTTCTTCGCCGTTCTCTCCCTAATGTTCCTTACGATCTGGATCGACGTAATCCCGGCCTCGGCTGTAACCGCAGGTATCGAAGCGAAAATCTATACCAATTTCACAACCACCAACGTTCGCCCGATGGACAACCCGAGTGTTGTATCGAACTACACCTATTGCAAGACCGAGACCATCACCTCAATCAACCACAACTGGGGTGGCGGAACCATCGAGGGCTGTGCGGCTGACTACGTCCTAATTCACTACACGGGATACCTTTATTCGGCTACGGCACAGACCCTTTACTTCCGCGGTTACTCTGATGACGGCTTTTGGGCATCGATTGGCGGCACCGTCGTGGTTGACAACTGGAATCTACAGGGTTGCAATCCAAGCGGTAATGGAGTTGGCATCTCTTTTGCAGCAGGTGAATACAAGGCAATCGACAGTTGGTTTTACGAGTATGGCGGCGGTGCGTGCTCTCAGCTATACAGCTCTACGTCTGCGAATGGTGTCTACAGTCCGGTTTCAACATCGATGTACACTACGGATAACTACTCGCCAGTTTCTTTTACTGACACAAACCTAGCTACTCAAGTAGCCCAAAATGCAAGCTACTCCGACCAGATTGGGGCCAGTGCGTCAGGCTCGGTCTCCTACGCTGTAATAAGCGGTGCTTTGCCACCTGGCTTGTCACTGAACACTGGCTCGGGTGCAATAACCGGCACTCCCACAACTACTGGTGATTACAGTTTCGCGATTCGCGCTACCGCGAACGATCGCGGAGTTACCACAACGGCAGACACCGGAACATTATCAATTTCGGTTGGATCCACCGTTTCACTCACCACTGGATTGACGAACAGAACACTTTGGATTGGCGAAGAATTCACTGCCGATGTTTCGTTTGCCGGAACTCCCGCTCCCTCGGTATCGAGAGCGAGCGGAAATCTGCCACCGGGTCTATCAATATCGAGCTCGGGGACGTTGAGCGGCACACCAACTACTTCGGGAATCTATTCGTTCGCAATCAAGGGAACTAACTTCGTAAATGCGATCACGACGCCTACCTACATCTTCACAATCCAGGCCGCGCCGGTTTTCGAGAGCGTAGCCGAATATTCCCAGACCGTTACCAAGGGTGCAGATTTTTCAGCAATTCCAACAGTAACCGGCTCCGAACTAACTTTTGAGAAAGCCTCTGGTTCCCTTCCAGAAGGTTTGATTTTGAACACCGAGTCAGGCGCGATTACCGGCGTTCCATCCCAATCCGGTGAATTTACTTTCCAAATCAAGGCGACCAACCGCAGCGGTTCTGCAACCTCCACCGCATCGACGATCATCGTCCGCTCAGCTCCGCTCTTCACCTCAACAAACATTCCAACATCCCTGCAACTGCTGACGGCAGGCGACGACCCATTCCAGTTCACGTTCACTTCGACCGGATATCCAGCGCCCACTTATAGTGTGGCCAGCGGGAGCCTGCCACCCGGCTTGACATTAGACAGCGAAACCGGCGTCCTCTCCGGACGGCCGACAACTGGAGGTAACTACCAGGTCACGATTCGTGCGACGAATTCACTTGGAAATGTCGAAGTGACAAAAACTTTGGTAGTTAGCCGTAGCCCACAGGCAATTGACATCTCGATCCTTTTAGAAATCCTGGCTGGCGAAGAGTACTTGGATGAAGTCGAGTTTGAAGCGTTCCCAGCCCCTACTTATTCGGTGGTCGATGGAACCCTACCCGAAGGCCTGGAACTGGATGAGAACACCGGCGAACTAAGCGGTGTTCCAACCGTCGGCGGCCTCTATAACTTCAAAATCCGCGTGACCTCTGGTTCGGCCGTATCTACTTCCGAGAATTACGCCTTGGTCGTGAGGCAATCCCCCATTTCGACTGACCGAAGCATCTTGGGTAAGAGCTTGACTGGGAAGGCCTATAACGATTCGGTGTCCGCGTCCGGATACCCGTTGCCAACCTACTCGGTCACCTCAGGTTCCTTCCCAGTTGGCTTGTCTTTGAACGCGAGCACCGGTTCGATTACTGGAACCCCCACGGTTACCGGTAATTACAATTTCACAATTACTGCATCCAACTCGGCGGGCACCTATGCAATGCCGCTGAGCTTGCAACTGCAGTCTGTGCCGAAACTCGGCAAGTTCGAGTTCCCCGCCTCGGCGACAAAGGGTCAGAGCGTTTTGGTGAAAGTCCAGGCAACCGGATTCCCCGCACCTACCTATGGCATCGGCACTGGAAACCTGCCACAGGGCTTAAACCTCGACACCGACTCGGGTGAAATCTCGGGGACTATCAGCAGCGGCGGCCCATACTCGTTCACAATTATCGCGAGCAACGAAGCTGGTAACGACCAGACCTCTGAAGTCACAGGCCAAATAACCGGAAGTGACACCAAAATTGCCGTGAATGCCGAAATTGGTGAAGTGATCACCGGTCAGGCAGTTGAAGTTTCCAGCGAAGGTTTGAAGCCGCTTGTGCCCTACGAGATCGTGCTGCGATCAACTCCGCAGGTAATTGCATCCGGAAAGACCAGCTCGATTGGCGCTATCAAAGAACAGACAAAGATCCCTGGCGGGCTAGAACCTGGCTGGCACTCCATCACCTTGACTTCCACAAACAGTGAGGGTTCGGAATTCGTCAGGGCCGTGTATTTCCAGGTAACCGATACTCTGATGCTCGAAGAAATCACGGAGACGCCACCGACGGAAGCACAGAAAACCGATGCGTTAGTGAATGACCCAGAGTTCTATGCACGAATGGGAATTGACCCAGCGAGCACAGTGACACCTGAGGCAGCCGCTCAGCAGATTGAAACCGTAACCAGCGTCGTTGCCTCGGTAGCCATGGTTTCGGCGGCGGCGGCCAGCGTCGCAGCGGCGGCCGGAGCAGCCGCGGCAGGAGCCGCTGCGGGAGGCACAGCAACCAGTAATAGTTCTTCTGGTGGCACACGCAGTTCCGCTGGTTCCTCCTCGTCATCATCCTCATCGTCCAGCAACTCGTCCAATCGAGATTCTGGAGACTCAGAATCTGCCGATTACTCGAACCTAGAGGCAGACCACGACGACTATGAGTCCGAGAACGCTGGTTTCATCGACCGGTTAAGACTCTGGCGCTGGAAACCGCTGACGGCTATCGATTCGTTGACGGCGAACTGGGTAGAGCACACCGCACGCTTCTCCCCTGTGGTTAGCCGAATTGTGAATGATGGCGCATACCTTCAAGCAATGCTTGGCTCGCTCGTGGTGGTTGGCTACTTCAGCTCGGTTGTTCTAGGAGTTGCCGCGGTGGATGGTGGCGCCGAGTCGATGGCTACCAGCGGACGCATTGGCTTCCTGGTTGCAATCATGGCTCTGGGCATGTTGGATGCCCTGGCCGGTGCCCTTGGTATGGCCGTGTTCACCATCACTTCGATTGCCATATTTGGCTTCCACGGCGTTGGAGATGTTCGCTACCTGCTTTCAATGTTGATCCTCGGTTTTGCTCCGAGCATCATGTCTACTACCTTCAGAAAGATCCGCCGACCAGCGATAGAGAACTTGCACCATGCTTGGGAACGCGTGATCGACATAGCCTTGATTGGATTCATCTCAGTACTCACGGTGATGACTCTGGTGGGTTCGGTTTCAGCCTTTGCCGGTGCAAGCGTGCCATTGGCGGCTGAGATGAAGCCGATAGCCTTCTTGATTACCGGTTTCGCTCTTGCACGAGTGTTCCTTGAAGAGACAGCAGCTAGGTGGGCTCCGGAACGCCTAGACCGGATCAACCCAACCGAGGTTCCTGGAACCGTGTCTTGGCAGCCGTGGGCTTCGCTCGGCCTAAAGTTTGGAACCCTAATCCTGATGATCGGCGGGATGGTTGGGTTCGGCTGGCACCTGTTTGTTGGTGCTGTTTTGATCTTCCTTCCTGGTGTGATTGGAATGGTTTGGACCGACCTTCCGAAGGTTCGCTGGATTCACGAATTCATCCCAGGCGGCATTGGCGCTCTAGCGTTCGCAACGATGATCTCCGCGTTCAGCGGCGACATGGTGAACTTCCTACTGGGTAAGTCGGAAATGTATGGTCAGCTTTCGTTCATACTGATTCCGCTACCGGTAATCCTGATTTCGATAATCGGCCTATTCGCGAGGTCGGATGAGAAACTCTGGCAGCGAGCAAATAAGCGCTGGATTTACCTCGTTGGAGGCGTTGCTGTCTTTTTGTTCACCGTCCAGGTGACCGACTTCTTCCCTACGATATTCGGCTAGGAATAATTTTTGCATAAGTGCAGTTATGCTTAATAGGTCTCATCAAGGAGCTTTATTATGCATCGCCTAGCCAAACTCAGCCTGGTAAACCGTTCCGTAGTAGCACTGGCAACCATCATCATTGCCGCGTTCGGTGCCTTCTCGCTTACATCTCTAAAGCAGGAACTACTTCCTTCTTTTGAGACCCCTCAGGCGGCAATCATCACCGCCTATCCAGGCGCTTCCGCCGAGGTCGTAGACAAACAGGTCAGCCAGAAAATTGAGGCGCAGGTTCGAACCATTGACGGCCTCGTCACCAGTTCATCGACATCGCAGAACAACCTCTCGGTAGTTCGCGTTGAGTTGGATTACGGAACCACGACCGCCAAGGTAAAAGAGGAACTAGCGAACGTAATCGCATCCGTTCAGGCAAGCCTCCCAGACACCGCCAAGCCGACAGTTGTTGCCGGAAGCTTCGACTCGGTTCCAATTATTTCTCTAGGAATTAGCAGCAGCGACAACGAGAAGCTCGGTCCACTACTAGAGGACATCGCTCCAACCGTTTTTGGTGAGATCAACGGAGTTCGTGACGTTACCGTATCGGGTGTTAAAACCAAGCGCATTAACTTAAAACTCGATAACGCAAAGCTTGCAGCGGCAGGTCTTAGCCAGCAATCAGTGACCACCGCACTGCAGCAGAGCGGATTTGTACTTCCGGCCGGCAGCATCCGAGACGAGCAAGGCGAAATCACCCTTCAGGCTGGAACTCCGGTTGAATCGGTTGCCGCACTAAAGAAGATCGCTCTGGTTCCTGCGAGCTCATCATTTTTCAAGACCACGGTAATCCCAATGGTTGGTGCAGTCACGGTACCAACCACACCTAAGGTTTACACCATCGGCGATGTGGCCAAAGTCACATTCAAGGATGCACCGGTCACCACGATTGCACGTGTGAACGGCCTCGAGGCACTATCGCTTTCGATCACCAAGACCCAGGATGGAAACACTGTTGCCATCTCCCACGCCGTAGTCGACAAACTATCTGAACTTAAGAGCAAACTAGGTGGCGATGTAACCGTCACTATCATCTTCGACCAGGCTCCATACGTTGAAGAGTCACTTCACGAACTCAGCAGCGAAGGCCTACTTGGCCTTGGCTTCGCGATCGTAGTTATCCTGCTCTTCCTACTCTCGGTTCGCTCGACCTTGGTCACCGCGATCTCGATCCCTACCTCGGTACTAATCACATTTATCGGGCTAAGCGGACTCGGCTACTCGCTGAACCTGTTCACCCTTTCGGCGTTGACGATTGCCATCGGACGCGTCGTCGACGACTCGATTGTGGTTATCGAAAACATCAACCGTCACCTCTCATATGGCGAACCGAAGAAGAAGGCAATCCTTCGCGCGGTAAAGGAAGTTGCCGGTGCAATCACCGCAGCGACCATCACTACCGTCGCCGTGTTCCTACCGATCGCTTTGGTTGGTGGCATCGTTGGCGAACTATTCCGTCCGTTCTCGTTCACCTTCTCCATCGCACTTATCGCGTCGCTGTTCGTATCGTTGACCATCGTTCCGGTACTTGCCTTCTGGTTCCTCAAGGCCCCGGCAGCGCAAGAATTCAAGACCGCCACGGCAGCTGCAAAGCACGCCGAGAAGGTTCGAGAGGAAGAGGAAGCCAAGGAACGCAAGAGCTGGCTCCAGCGCGGTTACCTACCGGTAATCACCAAGACCCAGAAGCACCCGGTTCTCACCATCATCGCCAGCGTCATAATCCTGATTTTGACCTTCGGCATGGTTGGCTTCCTAAAGACCGACTTCATCGGCTCGAGCGGTTCCAACTCAATGATCGTGAACCAGAACCTAGCAGCTGGCGCAACCCTGGCTGACCAGTCGGCTGCGGCAGCAAAGTTCGAAAAAATCCTGACTACCGACCAAAAGGACAAGGTCGATGTGGTCTTGACTACCATCGGTTCTAGTGGTGACGCCAGAACCGCTCTCGGCCTTGCCGCAGGTGGAATCCAGCACCAGATCACCTTGAAGGCTGGCGTAGACATGGCTGCGTTCAAGGAGACCCTACTTAAGGCCGCTGAGAGCGATGCCAGCCTGGGCGAGATCAAGTACTCGGCAGCTGGAGGTGGCTCGTTCGGCTCCACCGGCACCGTCGATGTGAAGGTGATCGCCAAAGACAACGCAACTCTGGAAACCGCCATTGCTACCGTGCAGAAGGCCCTAGAGGGCTCCACCGGCACCACTGAGATTACTAACTCGATGGCCGAGAAACAACGCACCATCCAGATCACCATCAACCGAACCAAAGCTGCCCAGAAGGGTCTTAGCGAAATTGCACTGAGCGGTATCGTTGCCGGCCTAATGCAACCAACCTCAATTGGTTCGATCAACATCGACGGCGTTGCCACCGACATCTACGTTGTGCCTAAGAAGCCTGCAACCACCATCAAGCAGATCAAGAACCTCAAAGTTCCAACCATGGTAGGCGAGGTCAAACTCTCGAGTCTGGCCAAGGTGGAACTTGCTCAGATTCCGGTTTCGCTAACCACCGAAAAGGGTGACCGCACCGCAAAGGTTCAGCTAACTCCTGACGGCAAGAACCTGGGCGCAACCACAGCAGATGTGACCGCACGTCTAGCCAAGGTGCAGGACCAGTTGCCTGCCGGCGTAACCGCAACCCTCGGTGGCGTATCGCAGCAGCAGGCCGAATCATTCGGTCAGCTTGGGCAAGCACTACTTGCCGCGATTGCGATCGTGTTCCTCGTCATGGTTGCTACATTCCGGAGCATCCGTCAACCGCTGGTGCTGCTAATCTCGATTCCGTTCGCGGCTACCGGCGCGTTTGTAGCGTTGCTTCTTTCAGACACCGCTCTAGACGTTTCGGCATTGATTGGAATGTTGCTACTGGTCGGTATCGTGGTCACCAACGCCATCGTGCTAATTGACCTCATCAACCAGTACCGCAAGGAAGGCCGACCAATCCAGGACGCTATCCTTGACGGCGCAAGACAGCGACTACGCCCGATTCTGATGACCGCACTGGCAACTATCTTCGCCCTAACCCCGATGGCCCTAGGCGCCACCGGAGGCGGCGGCTTCATCTCGAAGCCACTGGCAATCGTGGTTATCGGTGGTCTATTCAGTTCAACCGTTCTGACCCTCGTAATCGTTCCAGTTCTTTACTGGTTGATCGAAGGCGGCAAGGAACGTAAGGCATTGAAGTTGGCCAAGAAAGCGGCCAAAGCCTAACCAAAGTTAGAATTGGGGAGACCTCGGATGTCTGGGGTCTCCCCTAATTTTTAAGGCGTGATTACGATTAGCGACTACCTGGTATGGATCGACTGCGAGATGACCGGTCTAAACGTAGAAAAAGACTGCCTTGTGGAGATTGCCGTTGTGGTCACCGACTCCGAGCTGAACGTTCTAGACACCGGTCTAGACCTCGTGATCAAGCCCAATCCTGAATCACTAGCCGGCATGGGCGAATTCGTAACCAACATGCACACCGAATCTGGTCTCATCAACGAACTAGAAGACGGTCTGCCTCTAGAAGTTGCAGAGCGCGAAGTACTCGATTACATAAAGCGCTGGGTCACCGATCCACGTCAGGCACCGCTTGCCGGCAACAGCATCGGCACCGACCGCATGTTCATCAACCGCTACATGCCAACCCTGGATGAATTCCTTCACTACCGAAACATCGATGTCTCCAGCATCAAGGAACTAACCCGCCGCTGGTATCCAAAGGTTTACTTCCAGCTTCCAAAGAAGGATGGCGGTCACCGTGCCCTCGCAGACATCCTGGAATCGATTCAAGAGCTCAAGTACTACCGCAAGACCGTATTCGTGGAGCAGCCTGGCCCAACAACTGACCAATCGAAGGAAGCGGCAGCCTCTCTGTAGTGCTAAACTCTAAAGGTTGCCGTAAGGCTACATGGTGGGTATAGCTCAGCTGGTAGAGCACCTGGTTGTGGTCCAGGGGGCCGCGGGTTCAAGTCCCGTTACTCACCCCAAATAAAAACCCCCGCGGGAATCCGCAGGGGTTTTTTGAGTTTTAGAAGCTACTGACCGGCACGCTCGATGATGAGCTCGCGCACACGACCTGCGTCTGCCTGGCCCTTCATCGCCTGCATAACAGCGCCGATAACAGCTCCGGCTGCCTGAACCTTACCCTCGCGGATCTTGTCCAGCACATCAGGCTGCTTAGCCAAGGCCTCATCGATGGCGGCCATTAGAGCACCATCGTCAGAAACAACCTCTAGACCCTTAGCAGCAACAATCGCGGCAGGGTTTCCCTCACCAGCAAGAACTGCAGCCAGAACCTCACGACCGATGCGGTCATTGATCTTGCCACCCTCAACCAAAGCGGCAAGTTCGGCAACTTGCGCTGGAGTGATGTTTAGTTCGGAAACGTCCTTGTCGTCGGCGTTTGCAGTACGCGCAATCTCACCGGTCCACCACTTACGTGCCGCCTGTGGTGTAGCACCGGCAGCAACGGTCTCCTCAATCTGGTCGAGAAGCCCAGCATTGACTACGTCGCGCAACTCTAGGTCGCTAAGGCCCCAAGCCGCCTGTAGGCGCTTACGACGCTCCTGAGGGTTCTCAGGTAGCGAAGCGCGAAGCGATTCAATCAACTCACGAGAAGGTGCCACCGGAACCAAGTCTGGCTCTGGGAAGTAGCGGTAGTCATCTGCATCTGACTTCGGGCGACCAGACGAAGTGGTTCCCTTGTCTTCGTGCCAGTGACGGGTCTCCTGCAGGATGGTTCCGCCATTTGCCAAGATGTGAGCCTGTCGCTGAATCTCGTAGCGAACCGCACGTTCAATGGAACGAAGCGAGTTCACGTTCTTGGTCTCGGTACGGGTACCCAGCTTTTCAGCGCCGTGTGGTCGCAACGAAACGTTAGCGTCACAACGCACGTTTCCACGCTCCATACGAGCCTCAGAAACATCCAAGGCCTTGACGATGTCGCGGATCGCGCGAACGTAGGCAGCAGCAAGTTCAGGAGCCTCAGCACCTGCACCATAAACCGGCTTGGTCACGATCTCGATCAGTGGAACACCGCCACGGTTGTAGTCAACCAGCGAGAATTCAGCACCCTGAATACGGCCGGTGTTGCCACCAACGTGAGTCAGCTTTCCAGCATCCTCTTCCATGTGAGCACGCTCGATGTTCACGCGGAACACGTTGCCAGAAGGAACCTCGATGTCGATGCCACCTTCGAAAGCGATCGGCTCGTCAAACTGCGAAGTCTGGAAGTTCTTAGCAAGGTCTGGGTAGAAGTAGTTCTTACGAGCGAAACGTCCGGTTGGCTGAATCTCACAACCGAGAGCCAAACCAATCTTGATCGCAGACTCAACCGCCTTCTTGTTCACAACTGGCAGAGCACCAGGCAAACCTAGACACACTGGGCAAACGTTGGTGTTCGGGTCATCACCGAAGTCGTTGCGGCAACCACAGAACATCTTGGTCTTGGTGTTGAGCTCAACGTGAACCTCTAGACCAATTACAACTTCGAACTGAGCAAGAGCCTGCTCATAGTTCATTAGTTCAGCCTTAGCCATTAGGCACCTGCCTTTACTTCTGGAGCGAAGTCAATCATTCGCTTACCCCAAACGCCTTCGTGTGCCGATTCCAGAACCGAACCGACCTCGTAGAGCTTCTTCTCACCACGGGCCGGAGCCAGTAGCTGAATCGAAGAAGGTAAGCCATCCTCATCAGCCAAACCGTTCGGTAGCGACATTCCAGGAATACCGGCAAGGTTTGCAGGAATGGTCGCGATGTCGTTTAGATACATCGCCAGTGGGTCTTCCATCTTCTCCCCCAGCTTGAACGCGGTAGTTGGAGCAGTTGGCGAAACCAAAACATCAACCGACGCAAAAGCGGCATCAAAGTCGCGCTGAATCAGGGTGCGAACCTTCTGTGCCGAACCGTAGTAGTCATCGTAGTAACCACTCGAAAGCGCATAGGTTCCTAGAATGATTCGACGCTTCACCTCAGGACCAAAACCAGCCTCACGGGTTGCAGCCATCACACGCTCAATGGTTGGGTTGCCGGTTGGGGTAACACGCAAACCAAAGCGAACGCTGTCGAACTTAGCGAGGTTCGAGGACGCCTCCGCAGGCAAGATCAGGTAGTACGCAGCAATCGCATACTGGAAAGAAGGGCAAGAAACCGAAACAATCTCAGCACCGGCAGCCTTTAGCAGCTCCAATGACTCGTTGAATCGTGCCGAAACACCAGCCTGGAAACCTTCGCCGGAAAGCTCTTCGATAACACCAACGCGAACACCAGCCAACGAACCATTCTTCGCAGCCGAAACCATAGACCCGAGAGACTCAGGAAGCGAAGTGCTGTCACGCTCATCGTGACCAGCAATCACATCGTGAAGCAGTGCAGCATCCTGTACATTGCGAGCAACAGGACCAATCTGATCCAATGACGAACCCAGAGCAATCAAACCGTAACGGCTTACTGCTCCATAGGTTGGTTTGGTTCCAACGGTTCCGGTCATAGCAGCCGGGTAGCGAATCGAACCACCGGTGTCTGAACCGATAGCAAGAGGAGCCATAAAAGCACCAACAGCAGCAGCCGAGCCACCACCAGAACCACCAGGAATGCGATCCAAAGCCCAAGGGTTCGAGGTCGAACCATATGCCGAGAACTGCGTGGTTGAACCCATCGCAAACTCATCCAAGTTGGTCTTACCGAGAATCGGCATCATCTCGGCGCGGAGCTTTGCAACCACAGTCGAATCGTATGGAGGAACCCAGCCCTCAAGAATCTTCGAACCCGCAGTGGTTGGCTCATCAACGGTAGTTAGGTTGTCCTTAACCGCAACCGGCAGACCAGCAAGTGAAGGAAGCTTCTCCCCAGCAGCTCGCTTCCGGTCAACCTCAGCAGCCGTAGCCAAAGCACCGGCAGCATTCACGTGCAGAAACGCGTGAACTACCCCGTCAACCTCAGCAATACGGTCAAGGTGAGCCTGAGTCAGTTCAACCGAGGTAATCTCCCCTGAAACCAACTTGGCAAGCTGCTCGGTGGCAGTGAGTTTAATCAAAGACATGGTTTACTCCTCGTCCAAAATTGCAGCGACGCGGAAACGACCAGACTCAGAGTCAGCCGAACCAGAGAGTGCTTCTTCTTGCGTTAGCGAAGGAATGACTACGTCTTCGCGGTAAACGTTTTCCATAGGAATCGGGTGGCTGGTTGCCGGCACATCACCAGCAACAGCTGCCTTCAAGGTGTGCGCCGAATCAACAATCAGACCTAATTGTTCGGCAAAACGATCAACTTCGGCATCGGTCACATCAATTCGAGCGAGGTGGGCCAAATGGCGCACTACGTCGGGGGTAATTTCAGACATTAAAAAGGCTTTCTCACCAGTAGGCAAAAGGTTGCTCCCAGTCTACTTCACTTAGGTTTTTACGGGTTTGAAGGGTAAGATTTTGCCTTGTAGGTCCGATGGTGTGACCAAGGATTTTCCACAAAACAGGAGCAAAAATGGCTGATGAGTTTTCGTATGAAATGCGCGGCTACAAAAAGGAAGAAGTCGATCGCGTTCTAAGCGACCTTCGTTCCGAGCTCGAGCACGTTCGCGACTACAACTACACCGCCTCTTCAGAGATCGAACAGCTAAAAGCTGAGAACGAAACTCTCAAGAAGAAGAAGTCAAGCCCTGGCTATGCCGAACTCGGCGCCCAGTTCGAGAGCACCCTTCGCCTAGCCGAAGAGCAGGCCAAGAAACTCATCTCAGATGCCGGCCAGGACGCCATCCGTGTGCGTGAAACCGCCAAGGCAGAATCCGAGCAGTTAACTCGCCGCGCTCAGGCCAAAGCAGACCAGCTAATCGCCGAAGCGGAAGCCCGCCTAGCTGAATCAAAGATTGAAGCAGAACGCCTCAGCATTGAGATCCTCAACAACGCTAAGAGTCGTGAAGCAGAAGCCTCCGAGAAGATTGGCACCGCCCAGCGCGAGGCATCGGCCATCAAGTCTGAGGGTGAGCGCTACGCAGCAGAACTTCGCGCCCAGGTTCACCGCGAGACCGAAGAAGCACGCGCCCTTGCAACCGAACTTAGCCAGCGCACCGCTCAGGCCCGCGTTGAACTTGAAGCAGAACTAAAGACCAAGCGCGACGAAGCCGAACAGGAAGCCCTTCGCCTCTACCAGAACGCCGTAGTTCAGGCGCAGCAGGTAACAGACGAAGCAAACGCTAACTTCACCGATGCATCAGCTAGAGCAGCAGAACTCCTCAGCGAAGCAGACCGCATCAGCCGCGAAGCGCAGGCAACCTCTACTCAGATGATCGAGGACGCCCAGCGCACCGCCACCAACCTGATCAACCAGTCTCGCCGCCGCGCCGAAATGCTTTCCCGCAAGGCCGAAAGCTTCGCCAACAACGCCATCCGCGAAAGCGAAGAGCGCCTAGCCAAGATGAAGAACGAACGCATCGAAATCGACGAGTTCCTTCACTCCCTTAAAGGTCTAATGTCTACCGACGCAATGGTTGCTGCAGACGAGAATGCTGCTAGCGCAGAGTAAATAATTCTTCGCTAGTTTTTATACTTCTTCTTCAAAACTTTCTCGAAGAATCCGTTCAAACGCCTCTTAGTGAGGAAATAGCACAGTACGGACGTCCCCATTGCAAACAACATCAAAACGAAAAATGCGCCCTGGTTACTCATTTGTGAGACTGTGGAGATATAAACGCCTAGAGCACTGCCAATCGGAAGCCCGATAATGGCAATTACAAAAATGCTAAAAATTCAGCAATCAACTCGATGGAATCATCAATTTGCTCGACGTCTCCAGTTCTCTGAGCTTCTTTCAGGATCTTGAATTCAATAACTATGGACGAACCCAGTGAAATTAGTACATCCAACTCCCATTAGAAATCACGAACAAATACTCGTAAATCCAATGCTATTTATCATTGCGCCCGGGGAACTTCCTTTGTAACCACAAAGCGATGTACTTGCTGATGACCATGTGGGTCACCCAAGAACTTGCCAGTGCTGCTACAGCGACGACACTAATAATTACACTCGGTAATCCTTCAAATGAATTGCTTGTGACTACAAGCAGCGCTACAAAGATGATGACTACGTCAACACTCACCGTAAATGTAAATGCAATACCCTTAGAAAGCTTTTCTATATAATCCAAATAGAGATCAGAAGCCATGAGGGCGTGATTAGTCCGGAAATGTTTGAACTTTCGGAGAAACCTAACGAAGTTTTTAAAATCGTAGTTTGCAGTGAAGTCGAACATTAGTATACGAAGCTCCGCAAGATGTCCCTCGTTTTACCAAAATTATTCACAGCAACCAAACTTGTTTTAGCGTAACTCCAAGTAGAAATAGTTTTATCGACAGCCCTTCCAACTCTTTGAGGGTTTATGTTAAGCCTTAAAGTTGCAGACTTTTTTATTATCGAACCGGATGCTCTGGTTATCATCCTCGCGCCCAGCCCGGCACCCCTAGAAACGGCACCGGAAATGAATCCATTTTTTGCTTTTTCAGCAGTAATTTTCGGGTCATCACCATCTAATGAAGACTCAATACCCGCGGACAGAGCCCCAGCACCACCGGCAAGCAAGGCGCCAGCCAATAACAGACACATTGGCCCCAGTCCCACACAACCTGCAACAGTTAAAGCCCACGCGGCAGTGCTCAAAACAGCATTCAGTGCGATGCCTGCAGCGAGCCCTAAGGCTCCGCTTATGTCGAGTTTGTTGATCGGGTCGTTTGGGTAGTTGTAGGGGGTTTCGTTTCCGTCTTGCACAGGATCCGGTGAGAGGAATTGCCCTGTAATTGGGTTGTAGCCGCGTGCTCCCATGAACTGAATACCTGTGTCGGTGGTTTCTCGTTGTGGTTGACCTAAGGATCCGTAGGTGAGTGCAAACAACTGTGTGGTGTCGATACGCTTATCCACCCCTAGACCTATAGGCCTGTTATCTAATTCAGGGCTTTGAGGCACACCATATTCGTCGTAAACAACGGTTTGACCAGCAGCAGTACCAGTGCCGGTAGCCCAGGACGGGAAATCAGTTTCATCCATATAATGCCGCACAGTCTTCACACTAGTACCAAGCTTGTCCTGGTATCTGCGACCCAACGAATCAAACGTGTAATCACTTTGAACAGCTCCCTGCTTCTGACTAGCGATGCGATCCTCAGAGCTATAACCAAATACCACATCACCCATTTTGTTTGCAGTATGAATCCTCGGAGCCAACTCAATCATCCTCGGCGACATCACCATCGGCGACGGCGCAAAGGTCGGAACCGGAGCGATAGTGGTCAAGGAACTGCCGGCCGGCAAAGTCGCGGTAGCTCCACTGGCAGTCACGCGCTAGTCAGGATTGCTCGAAATGGAAAATTTTTAAACAGCCCAGTATTAACCCGCGATCATGACCGGTAACAGTGACCAGAAAATAGAGTTAGAACAATATGTCGGACTTGAGTGGACATTTATCCACCAAAACACGCCCTAGGCGTCGACCTTTAAATTGGGTAAACAAATAGCCCAATACAAATAGTGAGATCGATTATCGAAATTGGCAGAATTCGGGAAAGTCCAAATCCAATATGTTGACTTTTAGACCTAATAATGATGAGTAGCCCAACAAGATCTGGAATGATGGGCAAAACGCTTGTAACCCTCCAAAACTGCGCGACACTGTCGTGCATAGCTTTTGAATATTCGATTACCTCTTGGTCACCTATGAGAATCCTAGGTACATCAATAAAATATGAGGTGAAAGCCGCTTCATAGAGAAAGGCTGACAATATTACCGGCGCCCAATATGCGATTGGATTAAAATTCAATGTTGGGTCGGAGTCCATCGAAGACTTTATGTAGTTGACCAGCACTATTCGGATTCCAGCAGCTACTAGAAACAGTGGCGTGACTGTGTCTAGCCCACTCAAAGTATATTCCTGCATCTCTATCCTCGACCTAGTTTCTTCTGAAGGGCTTCAAGTTTGGTTTCTAGGTATAGAGATGTCAGTATCTCCGAACCTTTACCGGAACCCCTAGGAAAGGTAATTGTTTTAAATGAGATTGTCCTGGAATAACTTCCCAATAACCCCCAACGACACCCCCACCAGCGCCAGCAAGGGCACCAATGGCTACACCAGAAGCGAAAGCACCTGCGAGTTTCGCCCTATGTTTTCGGTCACTGAATTTACCTTTGGATTCAATTCCAGTCTTTGCCATGGCGCCTACTCCTGACAGGATTGCGCCAAGCACGCGGCTACAACCCGATCACAGGGCAATTCCTCTCACCAGACCCTGTGCAAGGCGGAAACGAAACCCCCTATAACTACCCAAACGACCCAATAAATAGTTCAGATATTTCTGGAAAATCCAAGGAAAATGAAAATAACATAGTCGTGACAATGGCGTGGATTTCTCTAGCACTTACCGCTGGGCTGTGCGCCAGAAGCCCCAAAACCTGTCTAGATATTCGAATCACAATAGCAGCTCGTTCTGGTGCGGCGACAGCATTCTTCATAGCAAAAGAACGCGGCTACAGCCCTCAGAGAACTACGAAACTCTTGGGGGACTATACGATGATCGGTCTTATTAGCGGTCTGGTAGGTTCCTCATCATTCACTTACTTTAGGCTCGGTGGCTATTACACGTCTAGCGCGGGCACGTACTGGTTGCAACAGGCAAACAAGGCTCTTGACTCGCTTGCATATTCTGGGACCGCTGCACTTACTGGGTTTTTCCTAAAATTCATCTATAATCAAACCCCTTCCCTTAGAGGTAAAAAGTGATTTGGATCTACCCTGAATCTGAAATAACGTTGTTGGCCGCAACAGTAATCATAAGTTTTGGAACCTTTCGTTCAAAAGACCTTGGGTACCGCCATTTTGCAGAAATTTCCAGTCTTGTGAAGTGGCTCGCCCTTTTTTGGGGTATTCACTTTCTAACTTCATTGTTTGCAATTGATGACGCCACATTTCGGTTTGCAACGATCTTGTTTCAGATTTCATTTCTGGTAATTGGTATGGGAATCCTAGCTTGGTCACTTGTTCTGGGTAGGGATTGGTGGATCTGGGACTATTCATCTCGGATACTTATTTCTAGTGCTTTAGTTGTGGTGGTTTTACTTCAATGCTTATTGGTTTATCTTTCCCTAGGTTGAGGATTTGCCAACAAAAAGCGTCCGAGATATGTGGAATATTTCATGACTTTTAATTGTTACCCTGAGGATCGAATAACTAGTCAGAAGCAGGGAACTGTTCAAACTGATTACACGTTTGATTCGTTGGGTCGTAGGTATCAAGACAAAGTTGGTACTACTGTGAAGACTGTGCGGCATTACATGGATGAAACCGATAACCCTTCCTGGGTTACTGGTACTGGTACTGCTGTGGGCCAAACCGATGTTTACAGTCCATCATTGTCTTCTGGTTTGAGTGTTACTCGCAAAACAAATGGAACAACCACTACCAACTATATGAATGTTGGTAATTTGCATGGTGACACAATCATTAGCTTGCAACTACCAACTACTGGATATGTGACTGGGCCTAGTGAACTAAACGTTTACGACGAATATGGTGTGCCTCAAAGCCCTGAATTAGATAACAGGCCTATAGGTCTAGGGGTGGATAAGCGTATCGACACCACACAGTTGTTTGCACTCACCTACGGATCCTTAGGTCAACCACAACGAGAAACCACCGACACAGGTATTCAGTTCATGGGAGCACGCGGCTACAACCCAATCACAGGGCAATTCCTCTCACCAGACCCGGTGCAAGGCGGAAACGAAACCCCATACAACTACCCAAACGACCCAATCAACAAATCTGACATTTCAGGAACTATAGGTTTCGTGGCTGGGTTCGCTCTCGATCTACTGACCTCTGCGGGAGCAAAGTACCTCGCACTCGCCCTTACGGCAGCGGTTTGTGCAGCATCAGTATTTTGCGCCCTGGGCGTAGCACTTGGAACCACTCTCTTGGCTGGAGCCTTGTCTGGAGCCCTTAGCGGAGCGCTAGACGGCAAGAGTGCCGCTGGCATCCAAGCTTCGGCCATCAGAGGTATGAGCGAGTCCTTCCTTAGTTTTGGCGCTGGAAAGACAGGAAAAGCAGCCGCCAGAGGTATGGGTCTAGCACTCAAAGGAAGCATCAAGAAGCTAACAACAAAGCGTCTAACTAACATTGAAAGGAAATCATCGCAGTATTTCGCAGCGACAAGAATGGCCTCAGATGCGATTCATGACTACAGGAATCATAGAAATCCGATGAAAGCATTCATATTTTGAGTTTCAATTTTGATTACGCTGTCCTACTACTGAAAGAGCTTAAAAGCGCTAAAAAAGCGTTGAAACGTGACATTGATGGAGCAAAACTTCGAAAGAACTTAATAAAAATTAGAAAAGCCCAGATTGGACTTCTCATTCTTGGATACGACTATGTTTGTGCTCCTATCATCTTTGCCACTTTTGCCATTTGGTCTTCCCATTTTTGGGAATTTGTGGGCGATTTCGGTTGGTGGGCGACGATAATTCTCATTGAATTGGTCAGTTACATTCTTTTCAAACTCTTAGTTTTACGCTTTATGAGGACGAGTTATTACCAGCCAAAATTTTCTGAATTTTGGTAATGATCCTTAGTTGTAGAGACATTACTGAAGTCAATTTTTCGCTCTGGCGAACTAAGTTCAGTCCTCAATTTCATCGAAAACCTCTAAACCTAGTTCTACCAGTTCGCAGAGGACCACTTTTCGCAGTCATGACCCACCAGTAGCTTGAAGCTAACTCTGCCGGGCGATCGGTTTTAACAGCACATGTCGCACAAACGGCATTTGGAAAATTCAGCAACCAATGGCAAGAGGTTTTACCCCAATATCTGCTGCACGCTCTAACACTGGGTATTTGAGGACTAATGCATAGCCGGAAATTTTCCACCCGAGGCAGCTCATAAGGTTATAAATCGGGAAATCCTCGCTAAAAACTCTGCTTCATCGATAACTTCGATGCCGAGTTCTTCTGCTTTTGCGAGCTTTGAACCTGCGCCTGGACCGGCGACTATGAAAGTGGTGTTCTTGGAGACAGAGCCAGCTGCTTTTCCACCACGCGAGATGATGGCTTCTTCGGCTTGCTCTCGGGTCATTTGAGTGAGAGTTCCGGTGACGACGATGGTCTTGCCGGTGAAGATGCCCTCTGCAGTTTGCTGGGTGAAGTTTGGGGTGGCGGTCTGAACGCCGCACTCTTGCCAGCGGGTGACGATATTTCGGTGCCAGTCGATGGTGAACCATTCGATGAGGCTGTCGGCAATGATCGTGCCAACGCCGTCCACGGCTTCAAATTCTTCCTTCTTGGCGTTGAAGATAGCTTCCAGCGAGCCGAACTTAGTTGCCAGCGCTCTCGAGGCAACTGGACCAACGTGACGGATGTTTAGTGCTACGAGGATGCGCCAGAGTGGTCTGGTTTTTGCGTCTTCGAGATTCTTGAGAAGTTTTATTGTGACCTCTGCTGGTGATCCGTCCTTCTTTTTGAAGTAGTCGGATTCCATTAGTTGCTCTTGGGTTAGAGCAAAGAGTTCGGCATCGGTTTTGAGAATGTCTTTGGTGAGCTCGATTGCAGTTACTTCACCAAGCGCTTCGATGTCGAGCACTCCCCTGGAACCGATGAAGGCGATGCGCTCTCTAAGTTGTGCTGGGCAACTCTCTGAGTTTGGGCAGCGGAGGTCGATGTCACCTTCGGACATGGGGCGAAGTTCGGCGTTGCAGTCTGGGCAGTTCTTCGGCATAACGAATGCACGTTCAGCGCCGGTTCGCAGTGCTATGACTGGGCCGAGGATCTCAGGGATTACGTCGCCGGCTTTGCGGATGACGATGGTGTCGCCGATGAGTACGCCCTTGGCTTTGACCACGTCTTGGTTGTGGAGGGTGGCGAACTCGACTACTGAGCCTGCGACTTTGACTGGTTCAACGACTGCGTAAGGAGTTGCCCTTCCCGTTCTTCCGACGGAGACGCGGATGTCGACGAGTTTGGTGTTGACCTGTTCCGGAGGGTATTTGTAGGCGATGGCCCATCGGGGTGCTCTTGAGGTAGAGCCAAGTTCTGACTGTTCTTGGAGGTCATCGACCTTGATGACTACACCGTCTATTTCGTGTTCGAGTTCGTGGCGCTTTGCTTCGAATTCGTCGATGAAGTTGAATACTTCTTGCGTTGTTTCGAGAACTTTGACTCTAGGTGAGGTTGGGAGTCCCCAACTTTTGAGGATCTCGTAGGTTTCGGATTGCGACTTGGCTGGGTTGTTCTGCCAGGCGCCGATGCCATGAACGAGCATTTGGAGAGGTCTTGATGCGGTTACCGCCGGATCTTTTTGTCTCAACGAACCGGAGGCGGAGTTTCTAGGGTTGGCGAAGGGTGCTTTGCCCTCTTCGATGAGTTTGGCGTTGAGTTCGGCGAACTCTTTGACTGGGAAGAAGATTTCTCCGAGCACTTCAACTACGTCTGGGTGGTTCTCACCTTGGAGTTTTTGAGGGATGCTCTTTATTGTTTTGACGTTTTGGGTTACGTCTTCACCGACCACGCCGTCGCCGCGGGTTGCGGCTGATTTTAGTAGACCTTTTTCGTATCTCAAGTTGATGGCGAGGCCGTCGATCTTGAGTTCTACGAGGAGTTTTTTGGTGGTGGTTTTTTGGATCCAGGCTTTGAGTTCGTCTTTGGTGAAGACGTTGTCCAGGCTCATCATGCGCTCTCCGTGGGTTACGGGAGCGAAGGCTTGGTTGGCTGAGCCGCCAACGGTTTGGGTTGGTGAGTCGCCGGTGATTAGCTCAGGGAACTGGTTTTCGAGTTGTTCGAGCTCTTTTAGGAGGGTATCGTATTCGGCATCTGAAATTAGTACGGTGTTGCCTTCGTAGTAGGCGCGGCGATGAGTGTTGATTTGGTCGACTAGTTCGTTGACTCTGGCTTCGGCTTCGTCGTGGTTCATTCGTCTTCCTCTGGGGCTACTGCGGAGACGGTTCGGTCGATGGTGAACTGACCTAGAACGCGGCTGCCCTCATAGATTACGGCTGTTTGACCAGGGGCTACGCCAAGGATGGGTTCTGGGAGGGTTACCTTTAGTTCGTTTTGGTTGAGCTGGGCTAGGCATGGGACGGGTTCGGCATGAGCTCTAACCTGGACTTCGGCTTGGAACGGGGTTTCCGGGTTCTCTTTGGCTTTGCCACACCAGGAGAACTTTTGGCCGGCTAGTTCGTTGACTGCTAGGGCTGCTTGAGGGCCGACTATGACCTCTTTGGTCTTTGGTCTGATCTCGAGAACGTAGCGTGGCTTGCCGTCTTTGGCAGGTCGTTCGATGGAGAGGCCTTTGCGTTGGCCGACGGTGTAGTTGTGGGTGCCGGTGTGGGTAGCGAGAACGTTGCCGTTGCGGTCTTTGATTACGCCAGGTTCTTCTTCGAGCTTCTCCCCTAGCCAGCCTTGGGTGTCGCCGTCTGGGATGAAGCAGATGTCGTAGGAGTCAGGCTTTTGGGCTACTGCTAGGCCTCGTTCTTCGGCTTCTTTGCGGATGGTCGCTTTGTCTGACTCAACACCGATTGGGAAGATGACGTGCTTTAGTTGCTCTTCGGTGAGAACGCCGAGAACGTAGCTCTGGTCTTTGGCCATGGCTGGTGATCTGTGCAGTTCAAGGTTGTTTTCACTGTCTGCTTTGACGGTGGCGTAGTGGCCTGTGGCGATGGCGTCGAAGCCGAGGGCTAGGGCCTTCTCCATGAGGGCGGCGAACTTGATGCGTTCGTTGCAGCGCATGCAGGGGTTTGGGGTGCGGCCGGCTTTGTATTCGGCGATGAAGTCGTCGACGATGTCGTGCTTGAAGCGTTCGGAGAAATCCCAGACGAAGAATTTGATACCGAGCAGGTTGGCGACTCGCTGGGCGTCCATGGAGTCTTCGATGGTGCAGCAACCACGGGAGCCTGTTCTTAGGGTTCCTGAGTTGCGGCTAAGTGCTAAGTGAACGCCAACAACTTCGTGGCCTGCGTCTACGGCTCTGGCTGCGGCAACTGCGCTGTCTACGCCACCGCTCATCGCGACCAAAACCTTCATAGGAAGATTTTACCTTTAGGCGTTGAGACCAGCCTTGAGGGCTTGTG
>JBEGRZ010000011.1:0-27092 GCA_041180115.1 Actinomycetota bacterium | reverse complement strand
TACACCCCGAATACCGCCGCGCTGAACAACCTGTGGGGCACCGGCGATGGCTGTAGTGCATACGGTAACCGAAACTTCTGGAGAACATTCTGGACCTGGTTCGGTTCTCCGGTCGCTGGTTCTTACCTCCTGAAGTCGTCTTCGAATCAGAATTACCTAGTAAACCAAGATTCGAATAAGCGTTATTTGATTGCTGATGAAGGGCTAGTCGACGATTTTTCACCGCTTGGTCCGATTGGAACCATTTCCGACGCCTACATGGCGAGCTTTGCCGATTCGGGTGAACTCAAGCCGCTCGTCCAAGAATCCGGCACTGGCAAGCGTTACCTAATTCGTTCGGGGTTCAAGTACCAGGTTGACAACCTGGCCGAAGCCAACACGCTTGGTCTTGATTGGGCTGGAGCTCCGGTACTAACTCCCGTCCAGATTTCGAATTTCCCGGATTTGGCGTTTTATAAGTCGATCAGCAGCGGGGAACTGTTCCTACTTGAGGGAACAACTAGGCATTTAGTTTCGACGACTGCCCTTTACAAGACACTGAGCGTCCTTGGCGGCACGGCAACCGTTAGCGATGAGGCTTTGGCAAAGTTCACACTAGCCGAACCTGCTACCGAGCTTCTTCGTGGCAGCGACGGAACGCGATACGTCGTCCTAGATGGAAAGCTGGTTGAGCTCTCATCCGAAAGCCAGGCGACAGCCCTGGGATACAACTGGAATGCCGCCACACTGGTTGGTTCTTCGGCCATTAGCTCGATGAACTCGGCGTCTTTTGTGAAATCTTCTACATCAGCAACCTATTACCTGCAAAACGGGGTAAAGCGCTTAGTTACTTCTCTTGAATATTCGTCGCTGTCAAAATTTGGATCAACGGCAACCGTGAGCCCAGAAGTGCTCTCTAAATTGCAAACCGGCGCACCGGTTGCGGGGCTAATCCGAACCCCAACCTACACCTATTACATTTCCGGTGGTTATCGCTATCGCGTAAACCAGACCCAAGTCTCAAATATGAATTCCGCTCTAAGCACTTCGATGGACTGGAATAACGTAGCCACTGCTACCAGCGACCAGATGAAGACGCTTCCTGCTCCGGTTCTAATGCAGAGTAAAGAGACATCCCAGGCTTATCTCGTAGTTGACTACGCAAAGCGCTATCCGATTAGTGCAGCCAATCTCGCTTCCTTCTCCGGATTGGGTGGTGTTGGATCTGTACCGAGCAGTTATCTAACGGGGTTTGTTTCGGGAAGCAATCCAGATAGGTTCGTTCAAGGCGCCGACGGCTACAACTACATGCTTGCCGGAAGCAAGAAGTACCGAATCGCCTCGGCAACGGTCGCAAGAGAATATGCGCCAGCAACTTTCACCGGCTCCACCCCAAACTTTGATTCTCTCCCAGAATTAAGCGCGGCGCAGCTGGCCCTATTCACGACTCCGACCACAACCAACGTGACCAATTATGTGAAGTCGGCTACCGAGCGCTACCTAGTACAAAACGGCCAGCGTAGAGAAATCTTGGACGACGCCAGCCTGGCTGCGGTAATTTCCACAACTCCTGGCGTTAGCCCACTCACACCAAGCCAAGTGGCATATCTTCCCCTTGGAACGCCAGTGGTAGCCGATGGCACGCTTCTAACGCAGACTGGCGGCGAGAAGGCATTCATCATTTCTGAAGGCAGATATCACGAGTTGCCACTGTCGATGCTTCCAGTTGCTAAATCCACCACCAAGTGGCAATTGAACAAATCTGCTGGAGTGCTCTCCGTAAACTCAATTGCCAAGCTTGCTTCTGGCGCCGCAATTTCTCCATTTGTATCCAGCGGTGGAACGACCTACATTCTTACCGAGACTGGAAAACTTCCAATTTCAAACCCAGCGGATCTGACCAGCAGTGTTACTGAACTGCCACAGACTTTGTTGGCCAAATTCGAAACTGTTGCCGGGGCACCTGTAACTGTTCCCTTCTTGGCCGTCTCATCGGCCGCCCTGGGTAAAACTTGGATGGTGGGTGACGGAGCAAAGCGACACCCGGTAAATGCCGCTCAAGTTCCGAAATTACTTCGCCAAACCGGTCAATCGCAAAAGTTAGTGCTTTCGTCTTACGTTCTAGATGCCCTAACTACCTCTCACAAAGTTTTTGCTCCTGGAGAGATTGTTAGATCCCGCGAGAGTGGCAACATCTACTTCATCGATGGCCTAGATCGTGCCTGGGGCATATCTGCTCAGACGGCAAAAGCTTTTGGGGTGCCTACGCCGGTCACGGTGGCAAGGACTAATTTCAGCGGGTATGCGACCACTTCGAAACTGCCATGGCTTACCGTGAAGTGCGGGGCGAACACTTACCTTGCGGACGGCGGCCAGTTGCTGCACCTTGATTCAGCCGCAATTGCTTCGTGGCCTGGCTCGGTGAAAACTTTGAAGATCATGACTTGCGCCAACCTCAACCTTGGGGAGACCAGAATTGGCAACTTGGTTAATGTAGGCAATACCAGATATTTGATTGAATCGGGAAAACGTCGATTGATTCGAACCACCGCAGAATACAACGCTCTAGCTTCGGGTAGAACTCCTTCGGTCTCGGTAACCTCAGAGTTGATCTCTATGATTCCTGCGGGTAACCCGACCAGTTATGTTGTGGTTAGCGGAAATTCACTGGCCGGAGTCGCCGCGAAATTTAACACGACCAAGTTGGCACTTCGAGAGTTGAACGGTTTGACGACTGAGACACTTCGAGTTGGACAGGTCCTAAGGCTTCCTTAGCGGATCGCTAACCGCTTCAAGCGTGTCCTCTTCGAAGAACGTCCAAGAGGTTCGAGTGACTCCTGTGGCTCGTTTACCTTGACTGCGAATAGCACCAGTATGACCCAACCGATTTCAACCAAGATGCGACTCTCGGTTAGGTTCTGGGTGACGATTCCAACGAACACCAAAATCGGCCAAAGATAAAGCGGGCTGGTGTGGCGCACTGCTAGGCGCCAAACCTTGACGAAGGTGATTCCCATCAACAATAGGAACAGTCCGAGGCCGAAAATACCGAGCTGCATCCAAACATCGAGGAACGCGTTGTGGGCCTGGTAGTAGGGAACATTGTGAATGACAACCAAGCCCTGATAAGGCTCGACCCAAGGTACCCAGTACGAACTCCAACCCCAACCCTGGAGCGGGCGTTGGTCGATAAGGTCTAGCACGATCTTCCAGATTTTGGTGCGGCCGGTCATATCTGGAGACTTGCCAATGAGCGAGAAGATCTGAGCGCGATAGGTGAGCACCAGAAGGGCGCCGGTACCGATTACACCCCAGGCGATTCGGTAATAGAGGTGTCTGACATCGCGCTCTTTACCTTCGGCAGCAATAGAGACGATGGCGGCCGCAACTATGGCAGCGATTGCGAAACCGATGCTGGCCGAACGGGAGAGAATCAGCATGGGTACGGCTGCAAGGAAACTAACGATGCTGACCAGGCGAGAGGTTGAGTTTGCAGCTACCTCGATGGAGAAGACCACGAGACCAATCATGGCCATGTAGGCGAGCATGTTGGAGTTTCCAACGATGCCCTGGATTCGGTCGTCGGTGAATAGGTTGGCCTGGCTCCAGTAGAAGGCAACCGCTGGTGGCTTAGCCCCTTCGTAGTTCGGGAAGAATGGTTGAATCGGCCCCTGGATGATAAGCGCGGCATAGAGCTCAAAGACGAACGAGCCAATCAGAATCACGCGAAGAGTGCCAGCGAACAGTCGCAGGATTTCGCGCCAGTCGAAGGCCGCAACTAGGAATAGGGCAAAGGCTGTGGTGGCCAGCTGAACTAGTGCGGCGCCAAGGCTGACCAGTTGGTAGTTGGACCAGATCGAGCCGACCAACATCAGGGCGAGTAGTCCGGTTAGAGGAACCGGGACTCTGCGGAACGTGGCACGCCAGTCTGCCTGAAAGAGTTGAATCAGGGTTGCGATGAGTAAACCGCAGAGGAGGATCGCCCAGCCCAGCCAACCAATCGAGTAGCGCACGGCGTCGCCGCCCATCAACACGAACAGGGCCGAATAAGCGGTTCCGAACTTCAGGAAGTAACCCTCACCCGAGCGATTGGGGAAGGTTCGAATAGAGGTCGTTGTGGTCTCCATTTAGGAGATGGCGTCCCAGGCTGACTTCATGACTACTTTTTCATCACGTTGTTGTAGAAGTCGCACGACGTGCGAACCGATATAGCCGGCTCCACCGGTCACTAGAATTGCCATGTTTTAAGACTAACAAAGTGGCGAATAAAGGCTTCAACAAGCGGTTTAAACTTCGATTTCACATTTTGCTGTTTTGGTAATAACATCAATGTAATTACAACGAGGTGACTAACCTCGACCAATAAGAATGGGTAAAGATGCGAGACGAAAACGGAATTCCAGCAAACTGGTTTGTTGACCCACAGTTCCTAGGTGTCGCGGGGGCATACTCCGATGGTGACGACAACCCACTAGCTTGGCAGGGAGAGGCCGTTTGCGCCGAAACCGACCCTGAATTGTTCTTCCCTGAAAAGGGCGGATCTACCCGCGAAGCAAAACGTATCTGCGCCGGTTGCGATGTAAAGACCCAGTGTCTCGAATACGCTCTAGCGAACGATGAGCGCTTTGGAATCTGGGGCGGTCTTTCCGAGCGCGAGCGTCGCAAGCTCAAGAAGCGCGCCTAGTTCCTAACCCCCGGGCGTCTAATGCCAACCAAAATCGTGGTTTGGCTCCCAGACGGAGTCAACAAAAATTCCGAAGCAGAGCTTACGGAAGCCGCGATTGCACGCCAGACCACCAAAGTTTCTGGAATTACCAATAACCCATCCGACTTAGACGTCGATGAGGCAACTTGGATTTGGGTACTCAACCCAGGTAGCGAACCAAAGGCATCCGCACTCGCCGAACTTCTCTCAGCTGTGGCGGATTCGACCACCATCGGCCAAGTTGGTCCAATGCAGCTTTCCAAGCAAAACCCAAAACTCATCACCCAGTTAGGGCTGAGCCTTTCACCGCTCGGAGCGCCAGTTGGCTTGGTGAGCAGTCAGTTGGATCAGGCTCAACACACGGGGCTCCGAGAAGTCATGGCGGTTGGCTTGAACGGATCGCTGATTCGATCCGACCTGCTGCGCGAAATTGGGCTCCCGAATTTCCGCTTACCCGGCATCTCTACAGATCTAGATTTCTCGATCCGAATTCGTCGCTCCGGATTTAGGGTGCTGACGGTTCCAACCGCAAAAGTACTTGTTCCCTCCCTCGCACTGAAAGACGACCGCCGGGCCGCTATTCAGCTTCGCCTGACTCACTCACCTTTGTTAGTGGCCCTGCTCTACTGGCTATTCCTGCCGGTTATCACCGCTTTCCGCCTGGTCGTGCGTCTGAGTCAAAAACGTCCAGGGCTCCTGGTTCAGGAACTTCTCGCAGGCCTTTGGGGTTTCCTTACCATTCCGGCGCGTTTGGTTGGGCGTCCGCGAAGACTCAAGACCAGCCTTCGTTCGCTTAAACCGCTACGTGCCACTTGGTCTGAAACGGCCGACTATAAGAGGCACGAATCCGACCTCGAGGAATCTCACCAGAGGCTGGCTGCATTTTCCCGTGGAGACCACGAGAATGCCGAGAGCGTTACCAAGAGCTTCGCCGACGCCGGGGGATTCTGGTTTGTCTTTTCAATGGTTGTGGTGAGCTGGGCACTGCTACCTCAGAGTGAGGCGCTCACCGGCGGCTCGCTACTTCCACTCAGCGAAAATTGGTTCGACCTATTCGCGAGAGCCGGCGCCAGTTGGCAGCCAATTGGGCAAGGCTTCTTCGGCCCAAGTGATCCGTTCAACTGGGTACTGCTACTAATCGGTTCATTCACCTTCTGGTCGCCGAACCTTGCAGTCACATTGTTGTTGCTGCTGGCTCGTTCATTCGCGTTCATCGCAGCTTGGAAAGCGCTTTCACTGCTAAGTTCCAAGGCATGGCACCGAAACCTAGGTGCCGCTGCCTACGCCCTTTTACCAGCGTTTACGGCCAGTATTGTGGCCGGCGAGCTGGCAGCAACCGTTGCCACAATCCTGACTCCTTGGCTGGCCTTCAGCATTGCCAGAGCCGCCGGCTTAGGCCGAAGCGGATCGGCCGCCTCTGACGCCAGAACCTGGTCCTGGGTCGGTCTGTCCGGTGTCCTCTTGGCGCTGGTAGCGGCGGCGTCCCCGTCGGTTGGTATTTTGGCACTGGCAGCTCTGGCTGTAGCTGCTTTCACTCGCATCCGAAGGTTCGGCTACCTGTTCTGGATTCCGCTACCAATGGCAGCCATTTACCTGCCGCTGGTCTGGTATTTAGTTGCTGGACTTGGTCACCCGCTCGCACTCCTAGCAAACCCAACCATCGGATCGCTAGCGAAGACCGATTCAATTAGCGCCCTGGTAGACCTCAACAGTCCAATTCACTGGCCTCTCGCCTTGCTTCTGATCTTGGCTCTGGCCGGAGTTGCCTCAAAGCGCTGGGGAGTGGCCTTGGCGCTCGCAGTATTTGGGCTCAGTTCTTATGCTCTGCTGGCGTTCAACACCTCGCTCTTATTCCCTGCCGATGTAATTTCTGCAGGTCTCGGTTTCGACCTGGTGCAGAACACCGGACACGACATCGCGGCGGTTGTTGGTTTGGTTGTTATCGCGCTGGCCATCCACGGTCTTTCGCTGGTCAGAGGCAAGCTGGTATCAGCCGGGGCGTTTGTTGCCCTAATAATGGTGACCGCTCCGTTGGCATTTGGCGCGGCAACCGCGCTGCCTAAACTTGCGGCGTCGGAAGGTTCGGTGGTTCCACTACTGCTTGAAAAGCAGGCTGACCAGGGCACCGATCTGCAACTTCTTAAAATTACAAAAACTGCGGACGATCTTCGTGTGCAGTGGATGCCAATCGCCGGCATTCGCCTAGAAGATGCAAACCTGGCTTACCGGTTCTCCATGGAATCTATTGGTGACAACAGCGAGTACCAAGCATTGGCGCAGGCTATCGGTGACCTCGGCGCCGCGAATGGAGCTGCCGACATGCAAACACTGATCTCTAACAAGGTGGGGTACATCTTGATGGAGCAAACGCCTGAAAACGCGGAACTTGCGGCAGCGCTTGAGTCTTCTCCAAACCTGGAGGGCGCGGGTCTAACACCGTTTGGAGAGCTTTGGAGAGTGAAGGGGATTAGCAGTGTCGATGCACCGGCAACCGCTCACACTCCCTGGTCTACGACTAAAGCGGTTCAGTTGATTTCGCTCTTCTCCTTCCTACTACTTGCGGTTCCAACTAGGACTAGGCGCAAGCGAGCCGACGATTCGGCCATCTTCATCGATCAGAGCGAGAGTGAGCTAAATGTTTAAGCGCATTCTTGCCCTGGTGGTCGTGACGGTTGCTAGCGCGCTCGCTGTTTCGTTCCTGACCTTTACGCCTTCGACGGTCGGTGAAATTGGTAAAACCAAGACTGTTGAGGTGGCTGGCCGCAGTCCAGAACTGATCTGCCCTGGACCGGTTTTTGTAAATGGCGGAGAGGGCGGCACCAAGCTCGGAACCTTTGTTACTTCCGGTTCGGTGCAGATCGATGGGCGTGACGTAGCCAGTGTGATTTCCAAGACGGCAACTGCCCAGACCAAACTGAATGGAACCGCGGACGGTTCGAAGAACTTCAATGCGATTCAGTTGCAGGCGGCGACGGGAACACAGGCTTTTGGCCTTGCTGCGGCCACCTGCGGACCTGGAACCAGCGATGCTTGGATCGTGGCGGGGGATAATTCGGTTGGACGAGAAGCATTATTGATTCTTGTCAATGCTGGATCCGTTGACGCGACGGTGAACCTCGAACTTCTTGGGACCAGCGGAAGAATCGAAGGCACAGGCTTGAGTGGTATTTCGGCGCCAGCCGGAAAAACCACGATTTTACCTCTGGCGTCATTTGCGCCAAAGGCGGAGGTCTTCGCAATCCATGTCACTAGCCGCGGATCCAACCTCGGTGTCTACCTGCAGCAAAAGACAATTCGCGGTGTCACCCCTGGCGGACTTGACCTAGTTGGGGCCACCGCAGTTGCAGAGAAAAAGCTGGTCATTCCAGGCGTTTTCCTTAGAACCACTGCAAAGCTAGCTGCGCTAGTCTCGGCAGATCAGAACTTTTCAGACACCAAGCCGCTACTTCGAGTGACCGCACCGGGCGGCAAAGACGCCACATTTACGGCTCAGGTGGTTGGCTCAGACGGCAGCAACTTCGGAACGGTGATTCAAGGCACTGTGCCGGCCGGTAGCACCAAGGATTTTGACATCTCAGACGTAACCGACGGTGATTACGCGGTACAGTTCGACTCCAACCAACCGATCATGGCCAGCGTGCGATATTCGCGAGCAGCCGGTTCGGTAGCCGATCTCGCTTGGGCTACCGGGGTGACCGCGACCAAGTTGGATGCCGGATTCACCGTGCCTAACGGAACGGTTACCAAGCTTGCGCTGGTGAACCCTGGCGCTGAATCGGTAATCGTCAAGCTTTCTGGGCAGGCGCACACCGTCAAGGCAAATTCGAATTCGGTGCTCACGCTAACTGCAGGGAAGAGCTACCAAATATCTTCAAGTGACCCGATCGCGGCCAGTATGGTGATTGACAAGAAGTTCCAGCTTGCTGTGGTTCCGGTGATCGATTACCACTCGAGCGGTGGAATCCTCAAGGTCAATATCCGTTAGTGCTTGTAGCGATCCGGGATTATTTCGCCTGGGTCTTTGCCGAGCAGTTCGGCTACAGCCTGGAACACATACTGTTCGATGTGAAAACGTTCGTCCAAGCGATCGGTTCGCCGGTGATGGGTCAGGCGCTCAATCGGGATTCGGTAAATGGTGATTCTAAATTCTCTCGGGTTGACCGAATAGCGCGGCACCTCGGAAACACCTTCCGGAAACATCGGGGAGTCCAAGACTCGCCAGCTGAGGTTCTCAAGGTCTTCCGGCCAGCTCAATCTCAAAAACTCTACCGATTGTGAAACCACAGTTTCGAAGAAACCCAGTGGAGCTTTCAAGCCCAGATGGCTAGCCAGTGAGCCGCGAACTTCGCGTCCGTGCCTTCTTCGACTAGCTCTAAATGGAACCATGGCGCTAGTTTACGGCGGGTAAACTTTTACCATGCAGAAAACAGCCTTTGAATTTCGCGTCGCCAACTTAGAGTTGGCGGAAGCTGGTCGTCACCAGATTCGTCTCGCCGAAAACGAGATGCCAGGTCTTATGAGCCTTCGTTCAGAGTTCGCCGAAAGCCAGCCTTTGGCCGGCGCTCGAATTGCCGGATCGCTACACATGACCGTTCAAACCGCTGTCCTGATCGAGACTCTGGTCGCCCTCGGAGCACAGGTTCGCTGGGCTTCGTGCAACATTTTTTCAACCCAAGACGAAGCCGCTGCTGCAGTGGTGGTTGGCAAGGGTTCGGTAGCCGAACCTGCAGGTGTTCCAGTATTTGCTTGGAAGGGTGAAACTCTTCCTGAGTACTGGTGGTGCACCGAGCGCATCTTCGACTGGAGCGCGGAAGCCTCCGCAGCTGGCGCCGACTACATCGGCCCAAACCTTATCTTGGACGACGGCGGAGACGCCACTCTCTTGGTTCACAAGGGACGCGAGTATGAACTAGCCGGTTCGGTTCCTCCGAAGGGAGCCGAAACTAGCGAAGAGTTCGCGGTCATCCTAGACCTGCTCACCGAGCAGCTAAAGCTTTCACCTAACCGTTTCACTCGCATCTCCGAAGAGCTCATCGGTGTAACCGAGGAAACCACCACCGGTGTTCACCGTCTTTACGAACTGATGGCAGACGGGCAACTACTGTTCCCTGGTATCAACGTCAACGATTCGGTTACCAAGTCGAAGTTCGATAACAAGTACGGCATTCGCCACTCGCTTCCAGATGGCATCAACCGTGCCACCGACGTCCTCATCGGCGGCAAGACCGTTTTCGTAGCTGGGTATGGCGATGTTGGTAAGGGTGCTGCAGAGGCCATGGCTGGTCAGGGTGCTCGCGTCATCGTGAGTGAAATTGACCCGATCTGCGCTCTTCAGGCAGCCATGGACGGCTACCAGGTAGCAACCATTGAATCGGTTGTTGAGTCGGTAGATATCTTCATCACCGGCACCGGTAACCAGAACGTTATTCGCACCGAGCACCTAGAGCGCATGAAGCACCTTGCCATCGTTGCCAACGTTGGTCATTTCGACAACGAGATTGACATGGCTGGGCTAGCGGCACTTCCGGGTGTTACCAAAATTGAGATCAAGCCACAGGTTCACGAATGGCGTATGCCGAGCGGTCGCTCCGTCCTAGTTCTATCTGAGGGTCGTCTGATGAACCTCGGAAACGCTACCGGCCACCCAAGTTTCGTGATGAGTAACTCGTTCGCCAACCAGGTGTTGGCCCAGGTTGAGCTTTACACCAAGCCCGAAGCGTACCCACTTGGCGTCTACACTCTCCCTAAAGCACTTGATGAAAAAGTTGCCCGTTTACATCTAGCCGCACTTGGTGTGGAATTAACACAGTTAACCCCTGCTCAGGCCCGTTACATTGGCGTTTCGGTCACCGGTCCTTACAAGGTCGACCACTACCGCTACTAAAGGAACTGCTATGGCACAGAAAATTCTCGTAGTTGAAGACGAACAGGCGATGAGCCAGCAACTATGCGACCACCTCGAAAACGCCGGCTACGAAGTCTATGCAATCTTCGACGGCGGCAAAGCGGTGGATGCATTTGCAGACTTCGCACCAGACCTAGTGCTACTTGACTGGATGCTTCCGAACAAGAATGGTCCAGAGATTTGCGCCGAGATCCGGAAGACCAGCGGAACTCCGATCATCATGCTCACGGCCAAGACCGACGAGGATGACATAGTCAGTGGTCTAGAGGCTGGCGCCGATGACTACGTACCAAAGCCACTTCCTTCATTCAAGGTGCTACAGGCTCGAATTGAAGCTCGCCTCCGCCCGCTTCGCGCCTTGGATGTTTCCGAGCTCGTCATTGGCCCACTGGTCATCGACGTTCTAGGCCACGAGGTTCGCAAGAATGGGGAACGCGTGTCGCTCACCCCGTTGGAGTTCAACCTGCTGCAGACCCTCGCGGAAAAGCCAAAGCAGGTCTTCTCTCGTGAGATTCTGCTCGAAAAGGTTTGGGGCTACCCATACACCGCCGACACCCGTCTGGTGAACGTACACGTACAGCGTCTACGCTCGAAGATCGAGGACGACCCAGACAACCCGCGCATCGTGGTAACCGAGCGCGGCGTGGGCTACAAAGCCGGCATCTTCTAAACCGCACCTGTGCTTAGAGATTTAGCGTCAAGAATTGTCTCCGCTTTCGCGCGGTCGATTCAGTTACGCTACGTCACCATGACGGTTGTGCTCTCAACCCTTGCACTGATTACAGTCGGTGGGTTCCTGTCTTATTCCATCGGTAACGGTCTCTACGAAACCCGAATTCAGCAAATTCTGCAGGAATCAAAACGTGCCGCGGCCGAGGTGCAGAACACCCTCAGCGGCGCCGGCAACACCGACACTGTGGCTCTACAGGGACTGGTCAATACGGTGGTTCCGAACCTCGAGCAGTCAACCTCAATCGGCTCCAGACAGGTGGCGCTGCTGCGCACCCCAGATCAGGCCACTGCGCAGTTCTTGCAGTCACCGATTTCGTCCGAGTTAAACGTCACGGTGATTCCAGATTCGCTACGTCAGAAGGTAGTTCACACCGAAAACCGGTTGGTTTATCGAGCGGTACAGATTGAGCGAAACGGTGTGGTGGAGCCCAATGTCATCGTGGGTTCAAAGATCTCCATCCCGGTCGCCGGCGAGTACGAACTCTATTTGGTCTACAACATCGCTGACACTCAGGAAACCTTGGACTTCTTCCAGCGTACGCTTGCGGTTGGTGGGCTGGCCATGATTTTGCTGCTCGGTCTAGTTGCCTACTTCGTCACCGGTCGTATCGTGGCTCCGGTTGCGAGGGCAGCCGACGTTGCCGAGGAACTGGCAGCCGGTTCTCTAGACAAGCGTCTGCCGGAACGTGGCCAAGATGTTGTGGCAACCCTGGCTCGTTCGTTCAACAAGATGGCGCAAGGGCTTGAGACGCAGATTGGTGAGCTCAGCAAGTTGAGCAAGATGCAGCAGCGCTTCGTTGCCGACGTGTCCCACGAACTGCGAACCCCGCTGACCACAATCAAGCTTGCTGCCGAAATGCTCGAAGCCAAGTCGGGAGAACTTGATGTCAAGGCCAAGCGCTCATTAGACACCCTGCTGTCGCAGATTGCCCGCTTCGAAGCGCTACTCGCAGACCTTTTGGAAATCTCCAGCTACGACGCCGGTGCGGTAAAAGCCAACTTGGTACGAACCGACCTCAACGCGGTTGTCGGCGGGGCAGTAGCAGGGCTCGAGCCGCTCGCCGAGACCTTGGGTTGCGATTTGGTACTCAAGGTTCCTAATGGGCTTGTGGAAGCGGACATTGACCCTCGTCGAATCGAACGTGTACTTCGCAACCTAATCTCGAATGCCCTCGAACATGGCTCAGGCAAACCGGTTGAGGTTGAGGTTGGGGCATCGGCGAATGCCGTCGCGGTAACCATCACCGACCACGGAATCGGCATGAGCCGAAGTCAGATGGACCGCGTGTTCGACCGCTTCTGGAGAGCCGACCCAGCGCGTAAACGCACCACGGGTGGCACCGGCCTGGGTCTAGCGATTTCGCTAGAAGACGCACATCTGCACCACGGTTGGCTTCAAGTCACCTCGAAGCCGAACCTGGGTACTACCTTCCGCGTGACTTTGCCTCGGAAAGAGGGCGGCATTTTTACGGAATCTCCACTACCGCTGGGTGAGACGCTCAGCAGCAGGAGCAGAATCTAATGCGCAAGGTGCTTTCTCTGCTTATTACCTCAGTTCTCGGCTTGGTGCTGAGCGCTTGCGCTTCGCTACCGTTGGTAAACACCAATAAGGTTGGCCCGGAAGTTCTCACTAACGAATTACAAGAATCGCTCTACTACTCGCCGGCTGGTCCTTCCACTGGTGATACCCAGGAAGAAATCATCATCGGATTCCTCTACGCAGGTAACGGTCCGCAAGATGACTACGCGGTGGCTCGTGGATTCCTGACCCGCGGTTTTTCGTCCAAGTGGCAGCCGGGTAAAGAAACACTGATTCAGAGTGGCCCAACCAAGGTAATCTCCGACACCGGAACCCGAGTTCGGATCCTGATTTCTTACGACGCCAGAATTACCGAGGACGGAACATTCCTCTCCGAACCAGGTTCGACACGTGAGATCGAGTTCCGTCTGCTCGAGGAGAACAATGAGTGGCGAATCGCCTCGGCGCCAAATCTCACCTCGCTCTTGCGGCCAAACTTTGAGGTGCTCTTCAAAGCGGCATCGGTTTACTTTTGGGACAAGTCGCTCAGCTATCTGATTCCTGACGTCCGCTGGTTCCCCGTCAAGGCGTCGCTTGCCACTAAGCTCACCAACACAATGCTGGCAGGCCCCGCTGAATGGCTAGCTCCAGCTGCTCAAAACATCTTCCCTGCGGGCACCAAGCTCAACATCAACTCGGTAACCGTTGCCGCCGGGGTGGCATCGATAGACCTAAACGCTACGGCTTTGAAGATCTCAGCCTGGAAACTTCCTTATCTCAAGGCTCAGTTGCTGGCCACGCTGAGTGCGGTCCCAGGTCTCACGCAGGTTTCAGTTTCTATTCAGCGAACCGTTTTAAACATCACGTCGACCTCATCAGGAATGCCTGATACCGGTTCGAACCTGCCGGTAATTCTTACCGACACAGGCCTCAGCCGCATCGCTGGAACCGAGCCGATGCCAATTACCGCCGCGTCGAAGTATGTTCAGAAGCTACACGCGACCGCATTTTCACTTTCCAACGACTCCACCTATTTGGCGCTGCGTGGTGAGGGTACCGTCTACGTTTACAACCTGGGTGTGCTGACCTCCCAGGAGCGTCTGGTTGACTCCCGTTCTAACCTGCTCGCACCGAGTCTTGACGCATTCAATGCGGTCTGGAGCGCAACCAGCAACCCTGGCGACCCAATTCGTATCGTGGATCAGGGTGGAAACACGGTGATGCTAAAGAACCCCTACCCGGGTTCGGTGAGTATCCGAGAAATCGCTCTCAGTCCTGAAGGGGCTAGGCTCGCAATCGTCCACGATAGCTACCGCGGAACCATGGTTGATGTTTATCCAGTGGTTCGAGACAAGAACCGCAATGTGCTCTCGCTGGCCGATCCTCTGCCTCTGCCTGAACTAGGTACGAACATACGCGGTCTGACCTGGGCGGATCGAACTACGTTGATGGGAATCGCGGTGGTCAACCGCTTGCAGCAGGTTAGATCGCTGCAAATCGGCGGCGCGCTTACCGATGGCAAAGTCATGAGTGGCGCGCTCTCGTTGGTTTCATCGATTGGCGATGACCTTTACTACCTAAACGAAAACGGCGAAGTACTGGCTTCTAAGGGAGCTACCTGGAATGTCATTCAGCGTGAAGTTAAGTCGCTCCGCATGTCTGGTCAGTAGTTTTCCACAAATTCCCTCAACTGCTGATTCGGACCCCATTTAGCCCGATTCTTATGAGATGGCAACACTTCTAGAAATCCTCCTTCCCGCGGAATGCCTCCTGTGCGGGCATATCGAGTCTCGTGTGTGCAGGGCCTGCGAACCGTTGCTGGGAAACGATCCGCGAATGGTTACCAGGCACGGACTCTTCGGCTTCGCCGCAAGTGGCTACTCGCCCCAGGTTCGATCGCTACTGCGTTCATTCAAAGAATTGGGTGAAAGTGCGCTGGCGCCGAAACTTGCCAGACCAATGGCGTCGCTGGTCGATTGCTTTCACAGTGCAGAAATCACGCTCACGGCAATCCCAGGTAACCGAAAGTCGACCCTGGAGCGAGGCTTCAATCAGGCAGAGCTTCTGGCACGCGAAATTCAAAAACTTAATCCTGACCTGCGGTTAAGGCGTCTGCTTCGCAAAACCCGAGACACTCTAGATCAGAGCAAATTAAAGCCTGGCGAGCGAGCGATCAACCAGGAAAACTCGATGGTTGCTGAGGTGGGGAGACTAAACGTTGTCGTGGTTGATGACATCATCACCACGGGAGCAACCATGCGTGTAGCCGCGGAAGCATTGCAACACGCAGGACATCATTTTGTTGGATTTGTCACTTTTGCAGAAACCGAATCTAAAAAGGTGTAACTTGACTACACGGGCCACTGCCTGAAGATGGGAGATCATCATGGAACTAAATATTTCCGCCAGAAACCTAACCGTCTCAGATCGCTTCCGCGACTACGTTGCAGAGCGAGCCGATAAGGTGGAGCATCTTTTGCATAAGGTGCAAGAACTCGTGGTCAAAGTCACTCGCCACGACCACTCCCGCAATACCGGCCAAGAAGACCAGGTTGAACTTACCGTTTTCGCTTCGGGCCAAATCATCCGAGCCGAAGCTCACGCCCAAGACAAGTTCGCAGCCTTCGACGTGGCTTGGGGCAAGCTATCCGAGCGCCTACGCCGTGCCAACGACCGCCGCAAGCCTCACCACGGCCGCCACAGCTCGCCTGGCGCTTCTGAGCTAAGCGGTAGCGACTTCGCTGGTCTAGACGTCACCCCAGCCGACCTAAGCGTGCTCCATCCTGAAGAAGTGGCTGCAGTCGCTCCAGACCTGGGTGAATCGCCAGTGGTTATTCGCCGCAAGGAATTCCACGCCGAAACCATGACCGCAGAAGAAGCGGTAGGGAACATGGAACTACTCGGCCACGATTTCTATCTGTTCATCGATTCCGAAACCGGCAAACCAAGTGCTTGCTACAAGCGCAAGGGCTGGAATTACGGCGTCATCGCACTGGTCTAGAGGCTTGCTCTCAGCCATCTCTCAGCCTCCCTGCGGGTAAGATTAAGGGAGATTATCCGCTTGAGGCTTGGAGTCGTAATTGGCATCGATTATCACTAAATTGCTGCGTGCTGGCGAAGGCCGCGTGCTCGCAAAACTGCGCAATTACGTCACTTTGGTGAACGCCCTTGAAGATGACTTCAAGTCCTTGACCGACGACGAGTTGCGAGGCGAGACCGCAGCATTGCGTGAGCGTTACGCAGCTGGTGAAAGCCTCGACGACCTGCTGCCTGAAGCCTTCGCGGCAGTTCGCGAAGCAGCGAGCCGAACCCTTGGCATGCGTCACTTCGACGTTCAGATCATGGGTGGTGCCGCCCTTCACCTAGGCAACATCGCCGAAATGCGTACCGGTGAAGGTAAGACCCTGGTAGCAACCCTCCCTGCCTACCTAAACGCGATCGCTGGCCGTGGCGTCCACGTGGTCACCGTAAACGACTTCCTGGCCGGCTACCAGAGCGAACTGATGGGTCGCGTGTTCCGCGCACTTGGCATGACCACCGGTTGCATCCTGAGCAACCAGGACTCCGGCACTCGACGTGAGCAGTACCTAGCCGACATCACCTACGGCACTAACAACGAGTTCGGCTTCGACTTCCTTCGCGACAACATGGCTCACTCGAAGGGCGAACTTTCGCAGCGCGGTCACTTCTTCGCCATCATCGACGAAGTTGACTCGATCCTGATCGACGAAGCCCGTACCCCGCTAATCATCTCCGGTCCGGCCTCGGGAGACGCCAACCGCTGGTTCACCGAATTCGCCAAGATTGCCGAAAAACTCGAACCAATCATCGACTTCGAGGTTGACGAGAAGAAGCGCACCGTGGGTATCCTCGAGCCTGGTATCGAGAAGGTCGAAGACTACCTGGGTATCGACAACCTATACGAGTCGGCCAACACCCCGCTGATCTCTTTCCTAAACAACGCCATCCGCGCCAAGGCCCTGTTCCGCAAAGACAAAGACTACGTAGTCATGAACGGCGAGGTTCTAATCGTCGACGAACACACCGGTCGTATTCTTGCCGGTCGTCGCTACAACGAAGGTCTACACCAGGCCATCGAAGCCAAGGAAGGCGTTGAGGTCAAGGCTGAAAACCAGACCCTGGCAACCATCACCCTGCAGAACTACTTCCGCAGCTACGAAAAGCTTTCCGGTATGACCGGTACCGCTGAGACCGAGGCCGCCGAATTCCAGGCGACCTACAAGCTCGGCGTAATCCCAATCCCAACCAACCGCCCGATGGTTCGTATCGACCAGCCAGACCTCATTTTCAAGAACGAAGAGGTCAAGTTCAACATGGTGGTTGAAGACATCGTCGCCCGCCACGCAACCGGACAACCGGTCCTTGTTGGAACCAACTCGGTCGAGAAGAGCGAATACCTTTCGAAACTGCTCGCCAAGGCTGGCGTTCGCCACGAAGTACTGAACGCCAAGAACCACGCCCGTGAAGCCCACATCGTGGCTCAGGCCGGTCGTCTCGGAGCTGTTACTGTAGCCACCAACATGGCTGGTCGTGGAACCGACATCATGCTCGGTGGTAACGCCGAGTTCCTTACCGTTGAAGCTCTGGCGGCGAAAAACCTTGACCCAGATCTTCACCCAGAGGAATACCAGAAGGCCTGGGATGTGACCTTCGCCGAGATCAAGGAAAGCGTTGCCAAAGACGCCGAGAAGGTTCTCGAAGCTGGCGGTCTATACGTTCTCGGAACCGAGCGTCACGAATCTCGCCGCATCGACAACCAGCTTCGTGGTCGTGCCGGTCGCCAGGGTGACCCTGGTGAATCGCGTTTCTACCTATCGCTAACCGATGACCTAATGCGTGCATTCAACTCAGGTGCCGCCATGGCGATGATGAACCGCAGCGACGTCCCAGATGAAATGGCTATCGAGTCCAAGCTGGTCTCCCGCGCAATCGCTAGCGCCCAGTCACAGCTAGAGGCCCGCAACGCCGAGATCCGTAAAAACGTTTTGAAGTACGACGACGTAATGTCTCGTCAGCGCGACGCAATCTACTCGGACCGCCGCCACATCCTCGAGGGCGACTCGCTTGACACTCGCGTGGACGAATTCCTTGTAGATGTAATTGAAACCGTGGTGAGCCAGCACACTGGCGACACCTCCGCCGACTGGAACCTAGAGGACCTTTGGCGTGACCTGAAGGCCATCTACCCAGTTGGTCTCGAGATTTCCGAGGTTCTAGCCGAGGCTGGTACTCGCGCGAGATTAACCAAGAAGTTCCTGACCTCAGAACTAATCAGCGATGCCCGCGTTGCCTACTCGCAGCGCACCCAGGTAATCGGTGAAGATGCCATGCGCGAACTTGAACGTCGCGTTGTGCTTTCGGTCATCGACCGCAAGTGGCGCGAGCACCTCTACGAGATGGATTACCTCAAGGAAGGCATCGGTCTTCGTGCGATGGCTCAGCGTGACCCACTAGTTGAATACCAGCGTGAGGGCTACGGCATGTTCCAGCAAATGACCGGCGCGATTCGCGAAGAGGTAATCACCTACATGTTCAACCTCGAGGTTCAGGTTGCTTCGGCCGCCGCGCAGGAAGATCTCACCTACTCGGCTCCAAACGAGGACGGCGACACCGAGATCGTTCACGAAGAGCGCGAAGTTCAGAAGCCTGACACCGACGGCCACGCCCCGGGCAGTAGCTTCTTCAAGCGCTAGAGAATCGTGATTGCGGTCGCCAACCAGCGACCAACACGTTGCTCTAAACGCACGGTCATCGCCCTGGTGCGATTCTTCACGCGTAACAGCACGATCGAGTCAATCAGTCCTGGCCGGCTCGACTCCTGATGGATGTCGGTCACTGAGATTTTAGGGTGTTCACCGCAAATCCCTAACCGGCGTCGTTTCATCGAAAGTTCGATAGCCGACTGCCTCAGTAGCTGGTAAACATCTTCGTTAATTAGTCCGCCTAATTGCGTTACGCTTCGAGATCCTTCAATCACTTCAATCACCGCCGGGGCCATGAACCCCAACTGAGCTGCAGTTTGAACCCTCACTTGTTCATCAATCTGTAAAACAGTCATAGCCAAATCCTTCCTTTGGTCAAACGCTAGGACTGAAATCGCGGTGCGTCTAGTAACAAAAATCATCTCTGTGGATAACTTTTTTACGATGAGTGGAATTGGTCCAAAATCTTTTCATGAACATAGAAACAGTTATTGATGATCTGGAAACCCAGTTTGAGGCAAAGATTGCAAACAAACCCAAACTCCCTAACGCAGCCGAACGGCTAGCTACGACCGTTGGTGGCATAAGAATTGCGATCGATAAACCAACATTTGGTGAAACCTTCGTCGCCGGCATTCTCGGCGGCAAGGCAGTCTGGCGCTTCCAACCCCACCGAACCATGGCGGTCTTCCGCCTCATCCCAAACGATGAACAACCGAAAGCACCAAAGCCAGCAGCAGAGCTACTGGAAGAAGTGCTGCCCGGGCGATTCATCCGATTTAACCTCACGAGCGACGGCAGCCAAATCAGAAAGGCGCGAGTGCTCGGAGTAATGGAGGGCATGATTCTCTTTGAACCAGCCTCCGCTCCAACCGGGGTTGCCATCGAACGCTTGGCCTGGCTCGAAGTTCACGCGAGCGATAACTAATGGAAATCAAACTACAAAAACCAAGTAGGAAGCTCATCCTCCCTGGCATCGCAGTCGCAACAACAATCATCGCGATAGCCGTTATCTCACTCAATCTTCAAACTCAGAACCAGCTCCACCGAGTTCTAATAGCCACCAAAGACATCCCAATCGGTGAAGCCCTAACGGCAAACAACACGAAGACAGAAACCACCGACCGAAACCCACACAACTACCTAACTCAAATCCCAAAAGACACAAAAATCAATCAGTCCGTCCTTAGAGGACAGCTCATCCCAGTTCAATCGGCTACCAAAACTAAAGACATCAGAACCCCGATCCGCTTCAACGGATTACAAACCATCAGCGAACAGCTCAGCATCGGCGACCACGTCGACGTCTGGGCCACTCCGAACGACCGCCAATCGGGAACCGGAGCCGAGGTGGTTGCCTTCGACGCCATCGTTACCAAGGTCATAAACACTAGCAACATGGCCATCAACCAAACCAGCGTTGAGCTGCGTATCAACCCCGACTACCTCGAGAGCGTCCTAGAAGCTAAAGCCAACGGACTCAGCATCGAGCTTGTCCTCACCGAAACGTTCGCCGATCAACCATGACCATCGCCCTAACCAGAAGAGCAACCAAAACAGACAAAACGCCCCAAACCTTCGAACCCCAGGTCTATGCCGTCTGGGGTCCGCACGGTTCGCCTGGTAAGTCCACAATCGCCCTAAACCTTGCCTTCGAACTTGCTCAGACCAAAAGAACACTGCTGGTTGACCTCGACCTCGAAGCTCCCGCCCTAGCCATCCTGCTCGGCCTCACCGAGCCAGCGCCAGGTCTCACGGCCGTAGCAAGGCTAATCAGGCAGGGAAGACTTAACTCAGAAGAGCTCCAGAGGCTCAGCCTCCAAATAAGACACAGGAAAGCCAACTTACGGCTACTTCCGGGTCTCTCAAGCCCCAACCGCTGGAATGAAATTACCGAGGACACCGTGGTTCAACTGCTACGAATCGCCAAACTTGATTTCGAGTGCATCATTTTAGATCTCTCCTCCGCACTCGAAGAAAACCTGACTACCGCTCAAAGCCCCACCACCAGAAACGGCGCCACCAGAGCTGCCCTGCAGCAAGCCAATCAAGCGATTACAGTCATCAAGAACACCAAGGTCTCACTCCAGAACTACGCTAACCAGTTCATCGAATTACAAAATCTAAATAAGAACAGAAAACTAGTAATCAACATGGCTGAGAATGACAAGCTCCCGAGCGTTATCAAACAGCTAACCAAGGAATCGATCGCTCAGAAAATCCCGCGAGACGAAACCAGCCTTACCCTCGCCGAGTCGCAGGGTCTGCCTCTGGCCATAACCCGCAGAAAGTCTCCAGCGAGAATCGCAATCCTAAACCTCACACATAGACTTTTAGAGTGCTAACACTTCAGAGCCTGATCTCCAAGCGCGGCAAGCTGCCTAACGCTTCGGTGGAGTGGCTGCAGTTACTCGTTGGCGACTGGCAGATGGTTGCCGACCTCGTGAACTGTGACCTAATCCTCTGGGTTCCATCCAAAGACGAATCCGGCTTCTTCGCGGTTGCCCACTCCCGCCCTTCATCCGCGGGTACCATCTTCTACCGAGATATCGTTGGCGAAAGCCCTGCCGAACTCTGGGCTGAGCACGTGAAGAATGCCTACACACAAGGCAAGAACCAGGAACTTCCAACTCCAGACACCTACGACGGCATCCAGATGCGCGTCAAGGCAGTGCCGGTGAGAAGAAGACTCAAGCCAAACCAGAACGAATTCTCAACCCCGATCGCAGTTGTGACCGTTCACACCAACCTCAGCGAAGTGCGTGAACCAACTAAACAGCGCATCGCCTTCCGTAAGGTCGGTAACGAACTCCTCGAGATGATTGAAGATGGAACCTACCCAGACTTCGTCAACCCAACTGCTTCCAAGCGTGGAGCACCACGTGCAGTAGACGGTCTACTTATCATCAGCAACGATGCCACCATCGAATTCGCCAGCCCAAACGCCCTGAGTGCATTCAATCGATTCGGAATCCAAGGTGAGCTCGAAAGCAAGAACTTCCCACAAGCCATCGAAAAGGCAACTAACCAAAAACTTCGCAGCGACGAAGACCTCGCACTCGTTGTCGCCGGCAAAGCTCCGTGGCGAGCCGACGTTGAATCTTCCACTATGACCATCTCGCTTCGTGCGGTACCGCTGAAACACCACAACGAACGAACCGGCGCAATCATCCTGGTGCGCGACATCTCCGAACTTAGAAGGCAAGAGCGAGAGCTCATCACCAAAGACGCCACCATCCGCGAGATCCACCACCGCGTGAAGAACAACCTCCAAACCGTGGCCTCCCTGCTCAGAATCCAATCGCGCAGAAGCAACTCAGACGAAGCCAAGACCGCTCTCGAACAAGCCATGCGTCGTGTTGCCGCCATCGCCCTCGTTCACGACACCCTTTCTGCTGGTCTAACCCAGGAAGTGAACTTCGACGAAGTCTTCGACCGCGTTCTCAAACTCTCCAGTGAAGTAGCAGCATCGGTTGGCACCACGGTTCGAACAATCATCGACGGCAAGTTCGGCCAGCTCCCAAGTGAGAAGGCAACCAGCCTCGCAGTTGCTCTAACCGAGATTGTCACCAATGCCGTTGAACACGGCCTTGCAGAGCGCTCAGGCGTGGTTCACATCAACGCCGAGCGCAAGGGTAAGAAACTCACCGTAACCATCTCAGACAACGGCAAAGGCCTCCCGGATCAAAAGCTCTCAGAAGGTCTCGGCACAAGCATCGTTAAAACCCTCATCGAGGGTGAGTTGCGTGGAAACATCAAGTGGTTCTCGCCAAAAGAAGGCGGAACAAAAGTTGTGGTTGAATTACCGCTTAGCTAGCGCGGCGAGCACGAGCATACTTGCGCTTTAGCGACTTACGCTCGTCTTCAGACAGACCGCCCCAAACACCAGTGTCCTGGTTTTCCTTGATGGCGTATTCGAGGCAGCTAGTTGATACAGCGCACTCGCGGCAGATTGCCTTGGCCTGATCGATTTGGTCAACCGCTGGACCGGTGTTACCTACCGGGAAGAAAAGCTCTGGGTCTTCGGTGAGACATTTCGCTTCGTCTTGCCAGTGCATATCCATGCGGTTATTCCTTTGTCTTGAATCCAAAATCTAAACTCAAAAGAAGACCTAGGTCATCAGTTGAAGTGAGTGAAAACTTATTGTGCCCTACGCTTGAAGGAGCAGTTGTTTCCTCTAAAAATCGTTCCACAGAACGACGAATGAATCAAGACCCAATATATGAAGAACCTACCAATCCAGCTCAAAGTCGCAGCAAGCATAGCGGCAGCCGAAGCGCTCACCGCAGCATCCGTGACCGCCTACTTCCTCTATGGCCTGCTATCCGGCCAAGAGAAGTCACTCCAGATGATTCTCGGCATTATCGTCCTGATGATTGCCGCAACTTCGTTCCTCACCGCCGCAACCTTGAACCTCATCAAAGGCAAGCGCTGGGCAAGATCCGGAATCGTCTTTTGGCAGATTCTTCAAATCTCCATCGGTTGGGGAAGCCTTGGCGGCGAGAACGAAAACGTTCCGGTAGCAGTAGCAATCTTCGCCAGTTCGGCCATTGTCACAATCATGCTGTTCACCAAAGCAGCGAACTCAGTATTCGAGGAAAAGGACTAAAGTCCTAGCTTGCCCTTGAGCATAGCCACGTGACCAGTTGCCTTCACGTTATAAAGAGGCAACGAAACGAGGCCCTTCTCATCAACCACAAAGGTCGAACGAATAACACCCTCATACTCACGGCCGTAAAGTTTCTTCAAACCAAAAGCCCCGTAAGCCTTGTGCACATCCAAAGAAGGATCTGACAGAAGCTCGAAGTGCAAGCCCTCCTTATCGGCGAACTTAGCCAACTTAGACGGCTCATCAGGGGAGATTCCGATTACCACGTATCCGGAATCAGTAAAAACAGATAGCGATTCTTCGAAGTCGCAGGCTTCCTTGGAACAACCAGGGGTCAAGGCGGCAGGGTAGAAGTAGACGATCACTTTCTTGCCCTGGAAAGAAGCCAAAGAAATCTTCTCGGAGTCTTTGTTCAGTAATTCAAATGCCGGCGCTTTAGCCCCAACTTCTAAGGTGCTCATACCTCCAGCCTAGCGGTTGCAACCGCCAACAAAAGCAGGTAAAGTTGTATCTCGTTGCGTCAAACAACAAGCACCTCTAGCTCAATCGGCAGAGCAACTGACTCTTAATCAGTGGGTTCTGGGTTCAAGTCCCAGGGGGTGCACGAATCCCGGTTTCTTCTCACGAGAGCCGGGATTTTTTATTCACTCGGCCTGCCAGCTGGGTGGTCAAGCCAACATTTGATTTTCAGTCTTGTAGCTAAACCCGAAACTTGGGTGCTGGAAATTCTCAAGGATTGGGGTTGTGTATTGCGCGATGACATTAGGTACTTAAGGGCTGCGGCCGTTGGAGCGGTCGTGCTGTACCATCTTTGGCCAGCCCGAGTCCCTGGTGGTTACGTAGGTGTCGATGTTTTCTTCGTGATCTCCGGTTTCCTAATCTCTGGCCATCTTTTCAAAGAGGCCACATCCGGTAACAACATCAATCTTCGGCAGTTCTACGCAAGAAGAGCCAGGCGGATTCTTCCAGCCTCGCTATCTGTTCTCGTGCTTTCAATTCTTGCCACGCTAATTTGGTCCCCCTTGCAGGACTGGGGGAATTCGTTCCGTCAAATATTCGCGAGCGCATTATTCTTTCAAAACTGGCAGCTGAGCTACGACAAAGTTGATTACCTAACTGCAGAATCAAGCGCTACCCCTGTTCAACATTTTTGGACTCTATCTGTTGAAGAACAGTTCTACGCCTTTTGGCCGCTACTAATTGTCATTGTTCTGGCCGCCCTAAAATCCTTCAAAATAGACGCCCGGATTAAGTTAGGGATAGTTTTTTCGATATTTGGATTGTTGAGCCTGGCTTACTCGGTTGTATTGACCGAACAGGATCCGGTTCAGGCATATTTTTCTACCGGCACTCGCGTTTGGGAGTTTGTCGTAGGCGCTTTGATAGCAATGTTGCCAAGCGTGCAGGGTGGGCTAAAAGTCCCACGTATTGCAGCGTCTCTCCTTGGATGGATTCTCATCCCAGTTTCAGTGTTCTTCTATACATCTGAAACACCGTTTCCGGGAATAGCGGCAGTAGTTCCGGTTCTTGGCACGGCGCTAATCATTTGGGCAAACAGGAACGAAGTTAGTTCGAACAAAGGTTTGAACTTTGTGCAAAAGCCGATTCTTGCAATCGGTGACTTCTCCTTTGCCCTCTACCTCTATCACTGGCCAGTGATGATATTCGCTAAATCGGCGTTTGGTGATCTTGACGCCATGCAAAAAATAGTGGTGCTGATAATTTCAGCCTTGCTTGCCTGGGTTACAACCACATATATCGAAAACCCGATTCGATTTGGGGCACTGTCGAAACTCAAAGCGTCGAGCCAGCTTCTTATCGCCTTGGTTACCGCACTCGCTGTGGCGTTATCAGCCGGTGTTGGTGCAACCATTTTGGATCGATTCAGTAGTTCATCGGGTGGAAGTCAAACAGTCAACGAGTCTTCAGATTGCTTTGGCGCTCTAGCTAATATGCCTGAATCTCAATGTGATGAAACTTCGGTCGTTGGTTTGTTGCCTCGGCCGCAGTTCGCTTACAGGGATAAGCCAGAAGTCACAACGGGATCTCGATGCGGGGCATCTGAAGACCAGACCAAGTTGTTTAGCTGTGAGTTTGGCAAGCCCAATTCCACCACTCGAGTCGCACTCATCGGTGACTCGCATGCCATGGCCCTATTCCCTGCAGTCGAGAGATTGGCCGAAGATCAAGGCTGGTCACTCACCACATATCTACGAGGGGGATGCCCGTTTCTCGGCGAACCAATCGAAGGTAATCTGGGTCAGCGCGGCATCAACTGTACAAACTGGAACCGAGACTTGAATCAGAAACTCGCGGAAACTGCACCCTTTGATCTAGTGCTCGTCACCAACAATGAAAACACTGATGGGTATGGCCCTGAGGCGCTTGTTGCAGCCTGGGAGCCCATTGTCGCTAGAGGTTCAAAACTTGTAGTTCTTCGAGATGTGCCAACTATGTCGGGTGCCCTAGATTGCCTGCTTCGCAACGAGCAGAACCCCAGTGCGTGTGACGTGAAAAGGGAAGTCGCTCTTTCAAAAAATCGTTTAGCAACAGCTGCCGCGTTGGTAGAAGGCAGTTACGTCGTTGACTTATCTGATTTCTTCTGTGATCCAATCAATTGTCACGTCGTTGTAGGTGGCGCCATCGTCTATCGAGATGGTCATCACTTGACAAATACATTTGCGTCCACCCTCTTCAAGCCTCTAAAACTTTCGATGCAAAAGTTGGAGATAATTGCTTCTAAATAGTTGAGACTCTGCAGGGTGTTCCAGACAAAAGGAATAACCTTGCTGACCTCGAAGTTTCTCTTGGAGTGTTAGAGCCAATCGACCTATCCAAGTCAACCGATGACCTGCTTGATGAACATTTCAAAGGACTTCATTCAGGCGGAGGCAAAAGCGCCATCGAGGGCGGGCAAACTGCCGCAAATAAAGCCCTTCATGACCTCGACATAACCCGCTACGCTGCTGATCGCTCAGAAGTCTTTCCTGTCAATCATCGTGGCGCCACGGTCCTATCTCCTTATATCCGCCACAACCTTCTAACTCTCAAACAGGTCTGGAAATCCGTTGACAAGGCTCCTTACAAGGACCGTGAAAAATTCCAGGACGAACTTATGTGGCAGGAATATGCGCGCCATCTCTATGCTCGAATCGGAACTCACTTCTTTGAAAACCTTAGGTTCGAGCAAGAGCGATTATCGCAAGGTGATGGCTGGAACCGAAAGATGCACTGCATAGATCAGGTGGTGGGCGAGCTAGAAACCGATGGTTGGCTGGTAAACCAAACAAGAATGTGGCTCGCATCGGAGTGGACTGTTCGTAAAGGTATGGGCTGGCTCCACGGCCAAGAGCGAATGTATCAAAATCTCCTGGATGGCTCCAGGGCTGCTAACCTGCTTGGCTGGCAGTGGACGGTTGGCTCTGCGGGAAAACCCTATGGCTTTGCCCGCTGGCAGGTTGAAAAGCGTGCGCCGGGCTTGTGTCTCAAATGTCCCCTCAAGAAGGCCTGTCCAATACAAGAGTTCCCCGAAGAACTTACGCTGCCGCAGTTAAAGCGGCTTACCCTTCTGGATTCCGACCCAGATTTGGCTAAAACGACTGGCCCTCGAGAAGTGGTGAAAATTTCTCAGCCGAACGAGGTTTTGCTCACAATCGATTCGATGGGAGATGCCGACCCGGCTCTGGTAGCAAATCCAGATTTGCCGGTGGTTTTCGTCTTCAACCGCGATGCACTAGCCAAACTTCAGTTGTCATCAAAGCGCATCCATTTCTACCTTGAGACCCTTCAAGACTTATCAACCAGACGAAACCTAAGTGTTTATCTTGGTGACCCATACGCCTATGCGAAGGAGAACCCGGTCGCGGTTACCTATGCACCGGTTCCTAGTTTCAATAAGTTTGGTGAAGTCGCCGAATTA